>DKQR01000114.1 GCA_002471805.1 Fidelibacterota bacterium UBA7303
ATGATGGCCATGAATCTGGTGGATGATATCGATATTTCCGGAACAGCAAGTTTGATTAACCCTGATGTAAATGAAGACTTTGAAGTAACAGCCAAAAGAAAAATTGGAGATAAAACTTATCTGAATCTATCTTATATACGATCATTCTCACTGACGAATAATGCCCAGATAGGTGTGGAGTATAAACTCAATCGGCATTTTTCAGTAGTAGGGAATATAGATGATATGGGTAATTTGAATGTAAAATACCGCTATCGTTACGCATATTAGTTGATACATGAATCACAATTACCGCATCCTATGGTGCTTTTTGGCATTAACGGGCATATTATTTCCGCAGGAAAACGAAATTCTTATCCGGTCGCTTGAATTAACAGGGAATCAATCCATATCTGAAAAAGAAATATTATTCATTGTTCGACAAAAATCCCCCAATATAATATATCGCCGTCCTGTATTTGATTCTCGGCTATTAAAATTAGATGCTTTATCCTTAAAGAATTATTATCATTCAAAAGGGTTTCTTGATGTCTATATAGAAGAATCATATACAACCGAAGACGGATATGTAGATATACATTTTAAAATTGAGGAGGGGAAACAATATTCTGTTTCTGCGGCAGATATAAAAGGGAATAAAGTAATTCCTTCAGATAAAATTCTCTCTTTGCTCGGAATAAAAACGGGTAAAACGTACAATCCGGTAAAAGTAAATGAAAATATCCCTTTTGTTGAAAATGAATACCATGAACTTGGAAAACTATTCCTTAGTATGGAAATCAAGCACGAGATTACAGATTCAGCGGCTTTGAGCATTATGATCAACGAAGGTAAGGATGTTACCATTCAAAAGACCCATTTTGAAGGAATCGAAAATATTGATACTATGTTGGTGCACAGAGAACTTTTGTACGGATTTGGAGAAAAATATAAAAAAAGTGTCGTTGATAAAACAGCAATGCGTATCCGGGAAACGGGTGTATTCTCTATGGTCAACTTTGTACCTGTCCGGAAAGCACAATCGGATTCATTGGTGGATCTGGTAATTGAATTGAAACCGTTCAAGCAGCGTGAGTGGAACTCAGCGGGTGGATATGACCCCATCCGTTTCGCAGAAGGTGCAGAACCCATAACAGCTATCAGTGGAACAATTGAATGGAAAAACAGGTCCATCTTTGAATCGCCAACACAATTTTCAACCAAACTGCTTGCGGGTATTCCAGTAGAGGAAGAATTTGTCCGTCCCAGAATACGTTATGATATCAGCTTTTCCACCAATTGGGTCTTGGATGTTCGGTTTCCTTCTAGATTAACATCCTATTATGAAACATTCATTGAATATAAAGATTCAATAGAAACCATAGATCGCTATGGAATCAACCTTACCCAAAAGGTTCGGTTTTTTAAGCGATCATTCTTTGAAACCAATGCAGTTTGGGAGTCTTTTAGTGATAATTCTGAAAAAAAGACCATGGGGAGAAGGTCTATTGAACAAAGATCTATCGCAATGAAAATCCATATTGATAAAAGGAATAATCCTTTATTTACACGAAATGGATTCCTGTTAAATGGAGTATTAAAATCCTCAGGTTATTTCCTGGGCGGTGAAAGAGATTATATTAAAGCAGATATTTCTATTCAGGGATACATTCCATTGGGAAGGCGATCCGTTTTTGCTATACGGTTGAAAACTGGACATATTTGGGACTGGAACCCAGATTTGCTGGATTATAGTTTTGAAAAATTTTATTTAGGCGGCAGTACAAGTATGCGCGGATGGGATGTGCTTCGATTTAAAGAAATTTCGGGTGATCCCTGGGGTGATATTTTTCGGTTTATGACCAATGTTGAATATCGGTTTCCGATCTATAGGTCCATTGGCATGACCGTATTTTCAGATGGTGGTGTTTTATCCAGTACTATAGCTACAATTTCAATGCAGGATATACAATGGGATGGAGGTATTGGTATTACTGTAAATACACCCTTGGGACCGGCCAGACTCGATTATGCAGTACAATTTGATCCACCGCGGTCAGGTAAAATTCAACTGGGAGTCCAGAGTCTATTTTAAGATATAAAATTTGTTGGGAACCTGGAAAGGATTTGTACATATTATTTTGACCTTGCACTTTTTAAACAAGAAGTACAGTTTTAATTTCCGCCGCTAAAAAAAACAGGATAATAATGAAATACAAATTTATAGCAGTATTTATTTGGCTATTTGTTTTTGCTGGCTGTTCAAAAACAGCGACGGAATATTTTGAACTTGCGGAAGAAAGTTTGAATGAGGATCAGGTGGAGATTGCTATTGAAAATCTGGAAGTACTTATTGGAAAATATCCCCAGGACAGTTTAGCTGCCTTGGCGCAATATAAATTGGCCGCTATCCATTTGAACTGGAAAAACGATTTATCAGCAGGTTTTTCCGCCTTGGAAAAAACCGTGAATGAATATGGATCGTCACCACAGGCCAAACAGGCCCAAAAAGAAATCGTTGGTTTTCCGGAATGGATTCTGAATCAATCTGAGTCCCTCCGAAAGAGGAAAATGGTGAAAGAATCCCTGGGACATCTGATGTATTTGACGGAAAAATATTCCAATCATAGAATTACTCCGAAAGGGCAGTATTTAATTGGTGATATATATATGAATGATCTCAGGGATTTTAACACAGCGATCCAGGAATACCGGAAAGTTTCGGAAAAACATAAAGGTTCCGATCAAGAGCCCCATGCGCAATTCATGATCGGTTATATTTTTGCCAATGTTATTAATGATTTTGAAAGTGCAAGAATAGAATATGAGACGTTCCTAAAAATGTACCCGGAGCATGAGCTTGTACCATCCGTACAGTTTGAAATTGAATACCTGGGAAAAAATATCAACGAAATCCCCGCCCTGAAACATATCACTTCCTAATAGTACCCTATGAGTGAATTTAGTTTGACTGAGATCAATGACAAGATCTCCCAGACCTCTGCATTTGTCGATGAACTGAAAAAAACAATGAACCAGATCATCGTTGGTCAAGATGAATTGATCAATAAAATATTAATTGGTATGCTGGCTAACGGACATATTTTACTAGAAGGTGTTCCCGGTCTGGCCAAAACTTTAACCGTGAAAGTACTGGCACAGTTGATTCGGACTGATTTTCAGCGGATTCAGTTTACCCCTGACATGCTGCCCGCTGATTTGCTAGGAACTTTGATATATAATCAAAGAACAGGTGAATTTGATACACGGAAAGGTCCTATTTTTTCAAATATTATACTGGCTGATGAAATAAACCGATCTCCAGCAAAGGTCCAAAGCGCTCTTCTCGAGGCCATGCAAGAACGGCAGGTCACCATTGGTGAAAACACGTTTCTATTGGATGAACCCTTTCTTGTACTGGCCACCCAGAATCCCATTGAGCAGGAAGGAACTTATCCACTACCGGAGGCCCAGGTAGATCGATTTATGTTCAAATTAATTGTTGATTATCCCGATCATAGTTCAGAACGATTGGTCTTGCGGCAAAATACAAAAAAAGTGCAGGTCACTGAACTTGACCCTGTTGTTTCCCCGGATGATATCCTGGAGGCACAGCAAGTTATCCATGATATTTATGTGGATGAAAAAGTTGAGGATTATGTTCTGAACCTGGTTTTTGCCACCCGTGCGCCAAAAGACCATAAACTGGATGACATGGAAGGAATTATTGATTTTGGGGCATCACCCAGAGCAACCATAAACCTGGTCCGGGCTGCCAAGGCCAGGGCCTTTACAGAACACCGCGGATACATTACCCCAGAAGATATTCGATATATTGGTGCTGATGTACTGCGGCATCGGGTTATTCTTACTTACGAAGCGGAAGCGGAAGAACTCACTCCGGAAGACATCATTAAACGACTTTTTGAAGTCGTAGAAGTACCCTAAAAACATTATGATCCCCCGTCAGATCCTTAAAAAGGTGAAGCGGATTGAGATTCGGACCCGCGGGTTGGTCAACGACCTTTTTGGCGGTGAGTACCACTCTGTGTTTAAAGGACGGGGAATGACCTTCTCAGAAGTTCGTGAATACCAGCCGGGAGACGATATCCGTCTCATAGACTGGAATGTTACTGCCCGGACTGGCTCTCCCTTTGTAAAAGTATTTGAAGAGGAACGGGAACTTACAGTTTATCTTTTAGTGGATATTTCCGCATCAGGCGAATTTGGTTCCGGCCAACAGTTAAAACGTGATGTAGGGGCTGAGATTGCAGCAGTACTGGGTTTTTCTGCTATTAAGAACAATGATAAAGTAGGATTGATACTCTTTTCGGATGATGTAGAAAAATATGTAGTGCCAAAAAAGGGCAAAAGTCACGTATTACGGGTCATTCGAGAGCTTTTGTATGTATTGCCGGAAAGGAATGGCACTTCCTTGAAAAATGCTCTGGATTATTTTCTGAAAGTCGCCAAAAGGAGAAGTGTGGTATTTGTCATTTCAGATTTTCTGGATGATGATTACTGGTCTTCCCTGAAAATTGTGAACCGCAAGCATGATGTGGTGGGAATCCGCTTATTTGATCCTGCCGAGGTGAGATTACCCGATTTTGGCCTTGCCAAGGTGGAAGACCCTGAAACTGGAGAAACATTCTGGGTAGATACTTCCTCCAAATCTGCGCGGGAGAAGCTGGCAAAGGATATCCAGGATGAAATGGAAGGATTTAAAAGAGAATCTCGAAAAATTGGTTTTGATATGATCCCCATCATGACTAACCAGGATTATGTTGAACCATTGCTATCTTTCTTTAAAATGAGAGAAAAAAGATTTTGATGCCTATCCGCTCGACCCTGATTGTCGCCTGTCTATCTGTCCTCTCGGGGCAATCATTATCCGTTGTATCGGACCTGGACACTACATCGGGGTTCATCGGTGATGTTATTGTCTGGTCCGTGACCGTCGAAAATGCAGGCAATCAAAAGATTCGTTATCCCGAGCTGGACCTGGATAACGATTCCATCAGTATCAGGGAGCAATCCCTGATACATGAAAATGGCCGATTAGCCGGTGTCCAATTTGAACTTATGTTCTGGGATACGGGCCGCTACCAGACACCGGAATACCAGGTAGAAGTACTAAACACCAGTGGAGATATAGAATTTTCCTTGCAGGTACCACCATTAGATATTCAGATTGAAACTATACTTTCCAGCGAAGGGGAAACTGCACTTCGGCCTTTACAAGCCCCCGTCCCTGTAAGAGGGATCCTGCCGTTGAAAAGTATTTTATCCTGTATCCTACTAATGGGCTTAATTACAGGGATGGTTTGGACCTGGAAGCAGCGTCAGCCCGTTCAATATAGTAAAGTGGATTACACAACCATGGAAACACCGTTAGAACGAGCCAGACGGCGGCTAAATGAGTTAAACAGTAGCGGTTTCTCCAAAGAATTTTATACAGGATTATCACATATATCCCGGGAATATATAGAAACAAAATATTTTGTGAGGGCACTGGAAATGACCACAAATGAAATTGCAGAGAACCGTGATTTATTTCCGCTGGATGATGAACAATTTGAAACGTGGATACGTATTCTGCATTCATCCGATATGGTAAAATATGCCCGGGAAACTTCCAATACTGATCAGATAATATCTGACCTAACAGATGTCAGGTCCATTATCAGCGATGTTTAATTGTATGACCAAATCGAAAAAATTAATTCGAGTGTGACCTTCCAACAGTAATCAGTAAATTTCGTTCCAATATTAATTTAACAATCCATTAAAGATGGCAACAACAGCGGATATACGCAACGGTGCGGTGATTATCCATAAAAATAAACGAATGAAAGTTATGGAATTCCAGCATGTTAAGCCTGGTAAAGGCGGTGCGTTTGTGAGAACCAAACTGAAAGATATTTTATCAGGGAAGATCATTGACGAAACATTCAATGCGGGGTACAAACTCGAATTCATTCGCGTGGAAGCAAAAACAATGCAATTTCTCTATGATGATGGAAATTTCCATGTCTTCATGGATAATGATACCTATGATCAATTAAATGTTGGCAGTGATTTTATTGGAGAAAAAAAATATTTTCTTCAAGGCGGGATGAATGTAGATCTGCTTTTTGATGGCGATGAGGTTCTTGATATCCGGCTGCCGTCTCATGTGGTATTGGAAGTAATGGAAACTGAACCTGGTTTGAAAGGCAATACGGCTACAGGAGCAACCAAACCGGCAACGGTGGAAACGGGCTTTACAGTCAATGTACCTCTATTTGTCAATGAGGGGGACAAATTGCGCATTGATACCCGGACGGGTGAATATGTAGAGCGGGCAAAACAATAGATACATTCCAAAGATAGATTATGTGGCAGGATAAATTAAAAGAAATCATTTATATACTCGAGAATTCCAGTGTAAACGAAATTGAAGTTACATTCTGGGGCCGGAAATACCGGGTCAAAAAGAGCCCAGACATTCTCGAGTCAGAACCCCTGTCCACCACCGTCCCGTCCAGTATCCGAGAATCAAAACCTACCGAATCCGTACCTGTGTCTGGTACAGTTGGAAGCGATTCAGGTGAAAAACTACTGGCACCGATGCCCGGTACCTTTTTTAGAGCGCCATCCCCAGATGACCCGCCATTTGTTTCCAAAGGAGACATTGTTAAAAAGGGTCATGTGCTGTGCATTATCGAAGCCATGAAAATCATGAATGAGATTGAATCTGAGCACGATGGTGTTATTACGGATATCCTGGCGAATGACTCTGATCCAGTGGAGTATAACCAGCCCTTATTTGTTATTGATCCTTCCTAGGAATCCATGTTTAACAAAATATTGATTGCCAACCGCGGGGAGATTGGCCTGCGTATTATCCGCGCTTGTCATGAATTGGGCATCAAAACCGTGGCTGTGTATTCTACTGCAGATGAATTATCTCTTCATGTCAAATTTGCCGATGAAGCGGTTTGCATAGGACCGCCACCCAGCACGGAGAGTTATTTGAATATTCCTCGAATCATTGCTGCGGGGGAGATTACCAATGCGGATGCCATTCATCCCGGCTATGGATTTTTATCTGAATCAGCCCAGTTTTCAAAAATTTGTGCCGAAAATAATTTTACTTTTCTTGGGCCAGCCCCTGGCATCATTTCTGCCATGGGTAATAAAGCCCAGGCAAAAGAAACCATGAAAACCGCTGGTGTCCCGGTGGTTCCAGGTGGAGATGGCGTATTGTCCGGGTTTGAAGATGCGCGGGAAAAAGCAGATGAAATGGGTTACCCTGTGATGTTAAAAGCCTCCGCTGGAGGAGGAGGTCGAGGCATGCGCCTTGTTCAAGATGGAACAGAAGTGGAAAGCGCCTATAAGTCTGCTAGCCAGGAAGCGCTTACCGCATTTGGTAATGGTGATATTTATATTGAAAAATTCATTAAGAACCCGCGTCATATTGAGGTACAAATCCTAGCTGATGTACACGGCAACACGATCCACCTGGGTGAGAGAGAATGTTCCATCCAACGCCGCCATCAGAAATTAATTGAAGAATCGCCCTCTCCAATCGTGGATGAAGCAGTGCGGGACAAAATTGGTACGGCTGCAGTACATGCGGCAAAAACTGTGGGCTATGTAGGTGCGGGGACCATTGAATTTTTAATGGATAAACAAAAGAATTTCTATTTTATGGAAATGAATACGCGGATCCAGGTGGAACATCCGGTTACAGAAATGGTAACTGGAACAGATCTAATTAAACAACAAATCAGAATGTATGCCCGGTTAAAATGCCCCAAATATTTACAGGATTTCAAACTTCGTGGACATTCCATAGAATGCAGGATCAATGCGGAAGACCCAGCCAATAATTTCACACCATTCCCTGCAAAAATAACCAGTTTTCACATGCCTGGAGGGAAGGGCGTACGTGTAGATTCCCACGCTTACGCTGGATATCAGATCCCTAGCCAATATGACTCTATGATCGGTAAATTAATTGTACGAGCAAAAAATCGCGACCGAGCAATTATCCGTATGCAGCATGCCCTGGAAGAAACCATCATTGAAGGACCAAAAACAACAATACCATACCATCAGGCCATTATGGGGAATGAAAAATTTAAATCAGGTGATTTTGACACCAGTTTTTTAGAAACATTTATATACAACCCAATGGATTAGGAAGAAAATATTGTGAATATACCTGAAAAACTATTCTACACTGTTGAGCACGAATGGGTTGATTTTCATCAAGATGAAGTTACCATTGGCATTACGGACTATGCTCAGAGCCAACTGGGAGATGTTATCTTTGTTGAATTCCCCAAAGTGGGTGATATATTTTCGGCAGGAGATCCCTTTGGTGAGATAGAGGCAGTAAAAACAGTGTCCGATCTTTATGCACCTGTATCCGGGACCGTAATTGCGGTAAATGAGATTATTGAAAACGAACCTGAATCTGTAAACTCTGATCCCTACGGTAAGGGCTGGTTAATTAAAGTTCAATGTTCGAGCCCGGAAGAAAAACCCGATTTATTATCATCTGCAGCGTATGAAGAACTCGTATCCTGACATGAATGTAATTGACCAATTATTGGACACCATCTCGAAAAAGGGGGCTGCCTACGCAACCCTGATTGATCCGGATAAAAAAAACGACACTACGATCGAATCCAGTGTTGCTGCGGCAAATGAATCGGATGTGGATGCCCTGTTTGTGGGCGGCAGTTTGATGATGGATGGTCGTTATACAGAGCGGGTGAAACGAATCAAAGATGCCGCCCGGATCCCGGTAATATTTTTTCCGGGAGGTGTCGGGCAATTAAACTCCCACTATGATGCTATGTTGTTTATGTCTGTCATTTCCGGACGAAATCCCCACTATCTCATAGGTGAGCAGGTAATCGCTGCTCCCGTTGTAAAGGATCTAGGCATTGAAACCATCGCCACCGGCTATATGATCCTGGATGGCGGTGCCGGGTCAACAGTGGAATTCATGAGTGGTACAAGGCCCATACCTATGAACCGGCCGGATATTGCCGTAGCCCATGCCCTTGCCGGGCAGTACCTGGGAATGGAACTGATCTACCTGGAAGCAGGAAGCGGTGCCAAAAAACCCGTTGAGGTTGATATTATTAAACAGGTTAATGAAGCGGTGGATATTCCCCTGATCGTTGGCGGTGGGATCCGTACACCCACAGCTGCAGCCGAACGGGTAGCGGCCGGGGCAGCAATTATTGTAACGGGTACGGTTATCGAAAAGAATTTATCGTTGATGAAAGAATTTGCTGATGCGATTCACTGGAAAAAACTATGATAGAAAAAATAAAGAAACAGATCCTGGGAAGTGCCGCTGTAAAAGAGAATATGGCGGAGGCCTGTGTGGCTGATATGGAAGCGGCAGCAATTATCATGATTGGCTGTATAAAAAACGGGGGAAAAATCCTGTGGTGCGGCAATGGCGGGAGTGCCGGCGATGCCCAGCACCTGGCAACTGAACTCATGGGCGGTATGACCAGCCATGATCGCAAACCCATTCCCTCGATCGCCCTGACCACAGACACTTCTTTTTTGACGGCCTGGGCCAATGATACTGATTTTGAGTCTATATTTTCCAGACAGGTCCAGGGGCTGGGCCGCGAAGGGGATGTACTTGTGGGCATCTCCACCAGCGGGAATTCGGAGAATGTTATTGCTGCTGTTAAACAGGCCAAATACAAAGAATTAAAGACCATTGTTTTCACAGGAAAATCCGGCGGAAGGATGGCAGGTCTGGCGGATGTCACTATTCATGTTCCCAGCGAGGATACCCAACGCATCCAGGAAGGGCATATTATGACTGGACAGATCCTGTGCGGACTGGTGGAAGATACCTTTATGGATTAGAATGGAGACTCATTTCCAGGATTATTTGACAATGCTACGGGTGGAGCGGAATGTGTCCCCGCAAACCCTGGATGCCTATCAAAGAGACGTTGGGAAATATTTGTCTTTTTTAGAGGGCCAAAACGTCTCATCTTTGGATAGTATTTCCCAGATGCATATCCGGGAATATATTCGTTCCCTGAATGCAGCAGGCCTGTCTCCCGCCAGTGTGGCCCGCAATTTTTCATCGATAAAAACCTATCATAAGTATTTGTCAGCAGAAAATCTGTTGAAAAATAATCCGACTCTGGTGTTAAGCAGTCCAAAAATTCCCAAAAAACTTCCAGATGTGCTCTCCGTTACGGATGTAGAAGCAATTATAGAGGCTATAGAACCTGACTCCCAGTTTGGTATTCGGGACAGGGCTATCATCGAGATCCTCTATTCCTGCGGCCTACGGGTATCTGAAATATGTGATCTGAAAATCGCTAATCTGTTTTTGGATGATGATTTGATCCGTGTCATGGGCAAAGGCTCAAAAGAACGGCTGATACCCATTGGTGATAAAGCAAACCAGAACCTAAATGAATACTTGAAACATACTCGCCCTATCCTTAACAGGAAAACTGGTTCCAGCGTAGTATTTTTAAGCCGGAATGGTAAACCATTGACCCGGGCAATGATAAATAAAATTCTCAAAAAATGGCAAAAAGCGGCAGGGATAAAAAAACATGTGTCTCCGCATACCCTGCGTCATTCTTTTGCCACACATCTTTTGGAAGGAGGTGCTGATCTTCGATTTGTACAAGCCCTGCTGGGGCATACGGATATTTCCACTACGCAGATCTATACCCATCTTGATAAACATACTTTAAAAGAAGTGTATAAAACACATCACCCTCGGAGCTGATTTTGTTATTTCGCCTGCCGCTGGAAGCACTGGTGCTTTTGATCCCAACATTGGTGTTTGCCTTGTCCTTCCATGAATTTGCCCACGCCTGGATGGCAGCCAAGTGCGGAGATAATACCGCTGCCAGAATGGGCAGGCTGACCCTGAATCCCCTGGCACACCTGGATGTAATGGGTTCATTGATGATTCTTTTTGCTGGTTTTGGCTGGGCCAAGCCGGTTCCAGTGGACAGCCGGTTTCTCAGGAATCCCAGAACCGATATGATGAAAGTGGCTGCTGCAGGCCCGGCTTCCAATATTTTACTGGCTATGGCCGGCGGCATGATACTTCGATTTTTGAATGGTACTGGTCTGTTGACAGAAATAATCCTGATTCTAATCATTTATTTTACCCGGATCAATATTGCCCTGGCTGTGTTCAATATGATTCCTATCGCTCCCTTAGATGGTTCTCAAATATTTTCCGGGTATCTTATGAAACACAACCCTGAACTGGCGTGGAAAATCCAGGCCTACGGCCCCCAGGTTTTATTTGGACTTATTCTTTTTGGTTATTTCACGGGATTTTCCATCATTTGGATGGTGATGGAACCGTTTGTGAGTTTTTTCATGCTCCTATTCGCCGGCATAGCTATATAAACGAATGGGTTATTTCCGCCATATTCTATCCGACAGGAGCAAGAAAGGAAGATCTATATGGTGGCTATTCACCATGCTGTTTTTTGTTTTGTTCTTAATATTTTACCTGAACCAGATTGCAACTAATTAGCAAATGTTAAGACTTGTGGAATGCGTACCCAATTTTTCTGAAGGGAAGAATGCAGCGAAAATTGATAATATTGTCAGTCAAATGGCTTCCGTTTCAGGGGTCACGATTCTTGATGTTGACCCGGGTGCCGATACCAATCGTACAGTTGTTACCATGGTCGGCACGCCAGAAGCCATAGGAAAAGGAGCATTCCGGGGAATTAAACGAGCATCTGAAATTATAGATATGAGCCACCATAATGGAACACATCCCCGGATGGGGGCAACAGATGTTTGTCCCTTTATTCCGGTGAGCGGTGTGTCAGATGAAGAATGTATAGAATTATCCAAGCAAGTTGGAAAACGGGTAGGAGATGAGCTGGGCATTCCGGTTTATTTATATGAAAAATCTGCCCGGAAACCGGATCGTCTAAAACTTCCCAATATAAGAATTGGCGAGTACGAGGGGTTGGCTAAAAAATTGAAGAATGATAACTGGAAACCGGATTTTGGTCCCGCAAAATTACACGTTAAAGCTGGTGCGACAGTTATGGGTTGCCGTGAGTTTTTAATCGCTTATAATATTAATCTCAATACGAAAGATCACCGATTGGCTACAGATATTGCCTTCGAATTAAGAGAAGTGGGTAGAAGTAAACGAATTTCAAATCCTAAATCAAAAAATTTATTGGATGGTGAGATTGTCCGTCACGATGACGGTAAACCAGTAAAAGTCCCGGGTATGTTCAAAGATGTAAAAGCGATTGGCTGGTATGTAGATATTTTTAACCGAGCCCAGATTTCCATAAATTTCAACAATTATAAAGTATCAACTATCCACGATGTTTTTGATGAGGCCTGTCGACTTGCTAATGATCGCGGTGTTCGTGTAACAGGAAGCGAATTGGTGGGGTTGATCCCGCTGGAAGCAATGCTCATGGCAGGAAAACATTACTTGAAGAAACAGAATCGTTCTCTGGGAGTTCCAGTGAAAGATATTGTGGAATGTGCTGTTCAATCCCTGGGACTCAATGATGTAACTAAATTTAACCCTAGTGAAAAAATCATAGATTATGCCGTGAAAAAAGAAGATCGTCCTTTAAGATCATTGGTGGAAAATGAATTTGTAGAAGAACTTTCCACCAACAGCCCAGCACCTGGCGGTGGGAGCGTGTCTGCCTTGGCAGGTTCATTGGGAGCTGCATTATCTTCTATGGTAGCCGCATTGACCCATGAGAAAAAGGGAATGCTGGACATTAAGCCGGAAATGGATGAGATCGGTGTGGAAGCCCAAGAACTGAAAGATCAGCTGGCATTCCTGGTGGATGAAGATACAGAAGCATTTAATCAAGTGATGGAAGCTAATCGTCTTCCCGCAAATGACGAGAAAGAAAAGAAAGTAAAAGTAAAAGCGGTCGCTACTGCGAATAAATATGCGATTGATATACCTATGGAAACAGCAGAAAAATGTTTTCGTGTGATCGAATTAACGAACACTCTTGTGGAAAAAGGGAATCCCAATTCTGTCTCCGACGCCGGTGTTGCTGCGGAAGTCGCTCTCGCCGGTGTCCGCGGCGGATGCATGAATGTACTGATTAACTTGAATGGTATAGATGATCAAGAATATCGCAATAAGAAAAGAACCGCCGTTGAAACTCTTATCAAAAAGGCGGAATCCCTGCACCAGACTGTTTTTAATAAAACAATGAAACGGATAGATGATTAGAGCTTTACCCGAGGACCTGCGCAACAAAATTGCTGCCGGGGAGGTAGTGGAACGACCGGCCTCCGTGGTCAAGGAACTCATGGAGAACAGCCTGGACGCCGGAGCGACAGAAATATTGGTTGTGGTGGAAAAAGGAGGGCATCAGACCATCCAGGTGAGGGATAACGGCTGCGGTATGGCGCCGGAACAGCTTCCGGCTTCAGTGATGCGCTATCACACCAGTAAATTATCTACCTTGGATGATCTTTTTTCCATAGAAACACTTGGTTTTCGCGGAGAGGCATTGGCCAGTATTGCCTCTGTAGCTGAAATTTCCATTTTATCCAGCAATGGCAATGGGGAAGGAGCGGAACTTTTCATCCGCAACGGGCAGCCCGATGATGTACAGCCTGCAGCGGTGATCGGTGGTACGGAGGTTACCATTCGTAACCTGTTCCACAATACACCGGCCCGGAAAAAATTCATGAAGACACCTCGAACTGAACTGCGAAAAGTAGTAGATGTGGTGCGCAGGTTTGGCCTGGGATTTCCGGAAATATCTTTTAAACTGGTTTCAGACGGCCGTGATATTTTTCATATAGATGCGGAAAACCTGGAACAACGGATCGACCACCTGCTGGACCCCACCTATTCCAGGAACTTGCTGCCCCTGACCTTGGTAAAAGGAGATTACGCAATATCCGGCTTTGTGGGCAGCCTGAACCTGGTGCGTAAACGCCCCGGGGAGCAATACCTGTTTTTGAACCGGCGGTTTATTAAAGACCGACTGCTGAATTCTGCGGTTTATAAAGCTTATGAATCGTTGGTGAAGCGCGGTGAATACCCGTTTTTTGTCCTGAACTTGATTGTTCCTCCTGACCAGATCGACGTGAATGTTCATCCCATGAAAACAGAGGTGCGCTTCAAAGACGAATGGCGGGTTTTCAATATTTTAAAATCAGGTGTAGCTGAATCACTGGGCAGTCTGTTGAGCACTATCCCTGATTTAAAGCAGACAGAAAGGCAATATGGAGACCCTGCTGGCCGGGGAGGGCTGTTTTCAGGGAGTTCTCTGCGGATATCCGGCGAACCTGATGGTCCTGACCCCAATCAATCCACTATAACATTTTCTAAAGCACAGGGTGTTTCAGAACCTTCAACCCAGCCAAACCTGCAGCGGGCCAAGGAATATGTATCACGGTTGGCAGAAACACCTTTTGATGAACAGGAACCCATTGCAACTGAAAATATCTGGCAAATACATAAAAAATATATTCTTTCTGAGATCAACAGCGGTCTGGTGATTATTGACCAGCACGTGGCCCATGAACGGGTGCTTTATGAAGAAGCATTAGCTGCTTTTGAAACCACAGCCATGGCTTCCCAGACATTGTTATTTTCCGAACTTATTGAATTCTCACCGGACGATTTTGACAATTTGCTGAATATTCTGCCTTACCTGGAAAGGATTGGATTCAAAGTTAAAAAAGAAAGCGATTCATCGATCCGTATCCTGGCCATTCCATCGGGTATGGGCTGGGGAAATGAGCGCCAGGTGATTCGGGAGATCATCGATCATTTTCTGGAAGAACGCAAACATTACAGTTCCCACCAGGAAGGTCTGGCGGCCAGTTTTGCCTGCAAGGCTGCGGTAAAGGCCGGGGATGAGTTAAGCCGGGAGGAAATGCAGGAACTGGTAAACAGGCTGTTTGCTACGGAACATCCCTATTTTTGTCCCCACGGCCGTCCCATTATTGTCCAGCTTTCCCTGGATGAACTGGACGGGCGCTTCGAGCGGCATTAATCCAATTCCTTTGGCCGCGTAAGCCAGCGCAGGCTTCCCCGAGATGACCCCAAAGCACTCCAGGAATTGATATCAAAATCGATTCTGGCCATGGTGGCGGTGGGAAAGCGCAGGTAACCAGCATCCGTATATTGATAGATAAAAGAGGACATGGTTGGTTCATGGCCGGTAATGCAGACAGTATCATAGCCGTCGTCCTGTTCACCTAAAACTGCCATCACAGTCCCCGGCGAAGCTCCGTACAGGTCCCGATCCAGGTTCAATTCTCGGTTCCAGCCGCCCGATTCAATAGCCAGCTGGGCCGTGGTATGGGCCCGCAGCGCCGTGGAAGAGATCACCCGGTCCGGTATATTGTCAATCTCCCGCAGGTAAAGGCCCATCCGTTTTGCTGCCTTGATGCCTCGATTGGCAACAGGGCGGTCGTGGTCCAGACTGTAACTTGCACTCCAGTCGGATTTACCATGGCGAAAAAGGATGACTGTTTTCATGTTTTTCTATTTATAACTTTTTCTATGTTAATGATTTTCACCGTTTTTTCCAGCATTTGCCCTGTTTCCGGAAGCTGCTGAATTTGGCGGACAAATTCCATGCCAGACACCACTTTTCCGAAAGCGGCAAAACCCTGGCCGTCAGGATTTCGTTTGCCGTCGAAATCCAGGTCGGGCTGGTCGTTGATGCAGATAAAAATTTCTGAGCTGGCGGTTCCCGGCTCCAGGCGAGCCATGGAGATGGTACCGTCTTCGTGCCTGACCCCGGTTTCTGCCGTGGTTTCATGGATGATGGGAGGCAGTTCCAAAGGATGATTATCAAACCCCAGTCCGCCTTGGATGACCTGGATTTTCACATCATTGTTCGGCTGGTTTCCCATGTGTACTGCTCGGTAAAAATGAGCATCCTCATACCTATTTTCATCCACGTAGCGTAAAAAGTTGGCAACCGTAATCGGAGCTTTTTCAGGGTAAAGTTCCACGCGGATAAGCCCTAGGTCCGTTTCCATTAAAACAAGGGGATGTTTTTGGCTGCTGCAGGATAAGAGCAGGCTTAGGAATGGAATCAGCAGGTTTTTCATCGGTGAATATTAATATGCTTACTTCGAAACTGGTCATTACGAAAACACTTCTGCAGATAACCTGGCTTAATTTCCTGTTGAATTGTCTGCGATCCATTCACCGAAAGGCTCATGGATATTATCTATATCCACGGCATAAATGGCAGGAAGATCGTAGGAGTGGAGTTCCAGGATTTCCTTTTCCAAATCCTTGTATCTTTTCCTGGTGGTCTTGAACAGAATCCGAAATTCCGACTCATTCTGTACTTCATTTTCCCAGGTGTAGAAACTCTCAATCTTTGAGATCTGGGCACAGGCGGCCAGCTTTTTCCCTACTACTGTTTGTGCCAATTTTCTGGCTTCTTCAAGACTGTCGGTTGTGGTGAAAACTGTTATAGGTTTTGATATCATAATTATAATGTAAAATTACATCAAAATTATAATATGACTATTTAATGTCTAACTTCCAGTTGTAGAATGGAAAAAATTCTCACCATCATTGGCCCCACAGCCAGCGGAAAAACATCTTTAGCGGTTGAATCAGCAAAATTACTGGAGGGCGAAGTGATCGGGCTCGATTCCAGGCAGATCTATGAAGGGATGCCTTTAGGCACCGCCCAGCCAACAAAGAATGAAATGGCTGGTATTCCCCACCATCTATTTGGTTTTCGGGACCCGTCGGAGCCTATCTCGGCAGGAGAATATGCGAAACTGGTGCGGGCAAAGGTAAAAGATATTCAGGGGAAAGGAAAATCGCCAATAATTTGCGGCGGTGCGGGGCTTTATTATCGCGCTTTGAGTAAAGGTATTTTCGAAGGAAGTGTTTCGGATCTTCCAACTCGGGGGCGCCTGGAACAGGCTTATGAAAACGATCCTGTTGCACTTTATGAAAGATTACAAGCTATTGATCCAGATTATGCGGATATTGTCCATATGAATAACAAGAAACGGTTGGTCCGCGCCCTAGAAATATATGAAGCCACAGGAAAGCCAGCCAGTCAGCATTTCAGGGACCAGGAAAATAATCCGGTAGATACATTAGATCTTTTCACGATCTTATTGAATTGGGAACGGTCAATACTGACTCAAAGGATTGCACAGCGCACACAGGAAATGCTGGATAATGGCTGGATCGATGAAGTGGAGACGCTACTAAAAAAACAAAAAGACAAGGCAATTTCTTACCCGGCATTGAATTCTATCGGCTACCGTCAGATCCAAGCCTATCTCAATGGGGATATGACTCACGATGAGATGAAAGAAGAGATCATGATCAGGACACGGCAATTTTCCCGCCGCCAGGTGCAGTGGTTTAAAAAGGAAAAGATAGATCTCATTGTTGAAATGGGCAATCTGGACCAGCAAAGACTTCCTGAAATACTGCATTGTATTTTTATGGCTTCAGCATAACTTAGGCCGCTTTAAAACCCTTTAAATCGGTCCAGGGAGGCCGGCAAGGGCAGAGGAAGAACCTCCATGCGAGAACCAGACTCTCTGCCGGGGGTTTTTTTTTAGAAAAAAGGAGTTAGATTGAGTAACCAGGTCTTAATGGATGCGATGGCGGTGGAGCGCTCCGTCACCCGGCTGAGCCATGAAATCCTTGAAAAAAATGGCAGCCCGGAAAAAATCGTTCTGATCGGAATCCACAAGCGGGGTGTGCCTCTGGCAGCGCGTATCCAGGCGAAAATACATGAAATCAGCGGCGCGGAACTGCAGCAGGGCTCCCTGGACATTACCTTTCACCGGGATGACTACCGGGAAAGGCTGGTGATTCCACAGGTCAAAGGGTCGGATGTCCCCTTTTCCCTGGATGAAAAAGTGGCGGTGCTTGTGGATGATGTGCTTTATACGGGTAGAACCATTCGGGCCGCCCTGGATGTGTTAAACAGTTTTGGACGAGCGTCCAGAGTCCAATTGGCTGTGCTGGTGGATCGCGGCCATCGTGAGCTGCCCGTCAGGGCAGATTTTGTAGGAAAAAACATTCCCACCCATGAAGATGAGCATGTCCATGTGGAACTTCGGGAAACGGACGAAGATGATCGCGTATTTTTAATCAGAATACAGGACTGAATCATGCTGCAGCAAAAACATTTATTGGGACTTGAGGGGTATCCCAGCGAGGATATCCAGTCTATTATTGATACGGCCTTTAATTTTAGAGAGGTCCTGGATCGACCTATAAAAAAAGTTCCCTCTCTCCAGGGTGTTACCATTGTAAACCTTTTTTTTGAAAATTCCACCCGCACCCGCATCAGTTTTGAACTGGCACAGAAACGGCTCAGTGCAGACACGGTGAATTTTTCTTCCTCATCCAGCAGCCTGAAAAAAGGAGAGAGCTTCAAAGATACGGCTCAGAATATCGAGGCCATGAAGATCGATGCAACGGTAATGAGACATCCCACACCCGGCGCTCCGCAGCATTTGACGGAATTCATCGATGCGGTAGTGATCAATGCCGGTGATGGAACTCACGAGCATCCCACCCAAGCCATTCTGGACATGATGAGCCTCCACGAAAAATTTGGAAAACTCAAAGGACTCAAGGTGGGCATTCTTGGTGATATTTCCCACAGCAGAGTTGCCCTGAGCAATATTTATGGATTGATTACCATGGGAGTGGAAGTCACCCTGTGCGGACCACCGAACCTTATTCCACCATTTATAAGAAATTTAGGTGTAAATGTGAATTATAACGTGGATGAAGTGATCGAATGGGCGGATGCATTGAATGTGCTGCGCATCCAGAGAGAGCGAATGGGATTGGGGCTTGTTCCGTCAATCCGGGAATACCGGGCCATGTTTGGCATTACCAAGGAACGGCTGGATCACCATAAGAAAGAGATCGTGATCATGCATCCAGGACCCATGAATCGAGGTGTTGAAATTGACGGTTCTGTAGCAGACAGCGACCAAGCGATCATATTAGACCAGGTATTGAATGGCGTGGCTTCCCGTATGGCTATCCTGTACCTGCTCTGTGGCGGAAAATCCAGTGAGAAAGAGGAATCATGAAGATTGAGAAACTAGCGAAAGATCTCTTGTTAATAAATGGCAAGATCATTGACCCCCATAACAGAAAAACCTTCGATGGTGATGTGTGGCTGAAAAATGGCAAAATCGCAGGTGTAGGTGATGTAAATACTCCGAAAGGCGCAGAAAAGATTGACTGTTCCGGAAAGGTCATTACCCATGGTTTCTGCGACCTGCACGTCCATTTCCGGGAGCCGGGCCGGGAGGATAAGGAAACACTGAAGACTGGTTCCCGGGCGGCCTTGGCCGGCGGCTTTACCCGGGTTTGTGTGATGCCCAATACCCACCCGCCCCTAGATACACCGGAATCCATCAATTTTATCCGCGAAAAGGCCCAGGAATGCCCGATCCATATCCATCCCATTGGTGCGGTCACGAAATCGCAAGGCGGAAATGATATTACTGAAATGGGACTGATGCACCGGGAGGGCGCCGTAGCCTTCAGCGATGACGGTATCCCAATCCAGGATGGGGCTATGATGCGGATCGCCCTGGAATATTCCACTTTGATGAATGTCCCCGTGATCAACCATGCTGAGGATGAATGTTTGCGTGCCGAGGGTGTTATGAATGAAGGCATTGTTTCAAATCATTTGGGGTTGCCTGGAAATCCTGACTTTGCGGAATCCACCATGGTACACCGAGACTTGGAATTGGCAAAATTCACTGGCGCCAGGCTGCATGTACCCCATGTGAGTTCTGCAAAATCAGTGCAGCACATTCGGGGAATGAAAAAAATAAATGAAAAAGTAACAGCAGAGGTCACACCCCACCACCTTTATTTTAATGATGAATCTTTAAGGTCCTTTGATACGAACCTGAAGGTAGCACCGCCTATCCGGACTGAACAGGACCGCAAAGCTCTGCTTGAGGCTGTAAAAGATGGTACCATCGATTGTATTGCCACAGATCATGCGCCCCATACCATTGAGGATAAGGAAACAACTTTTGACCTTGCTTCCTTTGGTATGATTGGGCTGGAATCCTGTTTTGGCGCTGTGTGTAAGGTGCTGGTGGTAAATGAGATGGCAATAGCTCTGGAAGAATTGATCCGGTTATTAACGGTAAAACCCAGAAACATTATGGGCTTCGAAGCGGATCTGTTTCAGGTTGGCATACCAGCGGAGATTGCCATTTTAGATCCGACGAAAGATTGGGTATTTGATTCAACACATGTGCAATCCAGGTCTGTGAATTCACCCTACTACGGCGAGACTCTGACCGGCAGGGTGGAAATGACAATTTCCCGCGGTTATATTGCATCTAATTAAAATAGGCGTGAGCATTGATTATTTGTTGACTAGGGTGAGAGCCTACATCTAATTTTGCCGGCTTTAAACGAAGTCATAATGAAAACATTATCAATAAAACAATCTGAGATAGAGAAAAACTGGTGGGTTGCTGATGCTGAAGGGCAGGTATTGGGCCGGTTTGCGTCCAGAATCGCCCAGGTCCTTCGTGGAAAGCATAAGGTCAATTTCACACCCCATATGGATATGGGAGACTGTGTTGTGGTGATCAATGCGGAAAAAGTATACCTTTCCGGCAATAAGGAAACAAAAAAAACCTATTTTCGGCATACTGGGTATCCCGGGGGTGGAAAAGAAACAACCCTGGATCACCTGCGCCATACCTATCCGGAAAGAATTGTAACCAATGCCATCAAAGGAATGCTGCCCCATAATCGTCTGGGGCGCAAGGTACTTTCCCATCTGAAAGTCTATGCAGGAACCGAACATCCGCACCATGCCCAGCAGCCCCAGGAATTAAAGGTTTAATTTATGTCTGAAGCAACATATTACGGTACTGGCAGGCGGAAACGTTCCACCGCGCGTGTATTTATGGTACCGGGCAAGGGAGACATCACTGTAAATGGGAAGCCGTTCCGTGACTATTTGTGCCGGGCAACCCTGGCCACAGTTGTGATGCAGCCTCTGGCGGCGATTGAAGGCGAAAAAGATTATAATATTAAGGTTAATGTACAAGGCGGTGGATTGACTGGACAGGCTGGTGCAATTCGCCTGGGGATTGCCAGGGCTTTATTGGGTGTCAATGATGATTACCGTTCCATTCTTAAAGAAAAAGGATTTCTAACCCGTGATGCCCGCAAAGTGGAACGGAAAAAACCGGGACAGCCCGGTGCGCGGAAAAATTTTCAGTTTTCAAAACGCTGATATTGTATGACTGAAATCAAGTTTGAAGATCTTTTAGGTACGGGCGCCCATTTTGGGCATGTAACCCGTAAATGGAACCCCAATTTTAAACCTTATATCCTCCTGGAAAAGAATGGGGTTCATATTATCAATCTGGAGGAAACAATCCAGGCTATTGATAGAGCCTCAAAGTTTATCAAGGAAATTGTGGGCAAGAATGGTGAAATTCTGTTTGTCGGCACAAAAAAACAGGCCAAGGACATTGTTCAGCAGGAAGCAGACCGCTGCAGCATGTTCTATGTTGTTGAACGGTGGCTGGGTGGTACCCTGACCAACTTTTCAACGATCAAGAAAAGTATAAAACGGCTGAAACTATTGGAAAAAGAGGGATCAAATCTCTATAACAATCTGACCAAAAAAGAAACCCAGACCATCAACCGGGAAAAAGTAAAACTGGCCGATCAGCATCGCGGCATCAAAGATATGCGCCGCCTTCCGGATGCAGTCCTGGTGGTGGATGCCCAGTATGAGAATACAGCCATCCGTGAAGCCAAACGGCTGGACATTCCCGTTATTGCTATTGTGGATTCTAATACGGACCCTGAAAAAGTTGATTATCCTATTCCGGCCAATGATGATTCTATCCGGACCATACAACTGATCGTCGCAGTGCTTGCCGATGCTGTCAATGAAGCCAAGGGAATAGCAGCGCAGAAAGAAAATGATGTGCATGAAGATGCTGCAGATGATTCCGGCCCATTGCCTGAGGAAACAGCTGCTGAAGCGGAAGATGTGCAGGAAACTGGAGCAAAGGAAGAACCGGTTGCTCCTGATACCCAGGCTGACAGCGAAGATACTGCTAATGATGAAATACAAGAGGAAGAATAACTATAATGCGTATTGATGCAAAACTTGTAAAAACATTGCGTGATAAAACAGGCGCCGGTATGATGGACTGCAAAAAGGCGTTGGTGGAGTCCGATGGCAATCTTGAGAATGCTGTTGATTATCTCCGGAAATCCGGTGTGGCCAAGGCGGAAAAGAAAGGTGTCAGGGAGACGAAAGATGGTTTGGTCTATTCCTATATTCACGCTGGGGGACGGCTTGGTGTGCTGGTGGAGTTGAACTGTGAAACTGATTTTGTGGCCAAGACCGATGATTTTTCAGATCTGGGCCATAATTTTGCAATGCAGATCGCTGCCACAAACCCCATGGCCATAGATCGAGAATCCATTCCAGAGGATGTTATTGCCAGGGAAAAAGATATTTATACAGAGCAGGCCAAAGCGGAGGGTAAACCGGATAATATCATTGAAAAAATGGTGGAAGGACGCCTGAATAAGTTTTATCAGGAAAACTGTCTATTAGAACAGGCTTATATCAAAGATCCAGATAAAAAGGTTAAAGATCTGCTGACCGAATTAATTGCTACTTTAGGTGAAAATATTAGCATCAAACGCTTTGTGCGTTTTGCCATTGGTGAAACGCATTCCACAAACGGTCAAGTTTAACATATACATACATGGCTGAACCTGCGTTTCGTCGCGTTCTCCTGAAATTAAGTGGAGAAATACTGGCCGGCGAAGAAGGGTTTGGCATTGATCCTGAACGGGCCTCCTACCTAGCCAATGAAGTAAAATCTATCCGTGATCTAGGAGTCGGAGTTGGCCTTATCATTGGTGCAGGAAATATTTTTCGGGGAATTCAGGCTGCTTCCAAAGGTATGGATCGCGTCACGGGAGATTATCTTGGTATGCTGGCTACCATCATGAATGCCATCTCCTTACAGGATGCACTTGAAAAAGCGGGTTGTGAAACCCGAACTCTGTCCGCCATCAGTGTGGCTCAGATCGCCGAACCTTATATTCGGAGGCGCGCCATCCGTCACCTGGAAAAAGAACGAATTGTCATTGTAGCCGGTGGGACAGGGAATCCTTTCTTTACCACCGATTCCGCGGCAGCGCTGCGGGCTACGGAACTGGGAGCGGAAATTATGTTGAAGGGTACAAAAGTTGATGGTGTTTACGATAAGGATCCCATAGTGCATGAGGATGCATTGAAATATGATTCAGTGACTTTTAATACAATCCTAACTAAGAACCTGCGAGTAATGGATTTGACAGCAATTACCTTGTGCAAGGAGAATAACCTACCTATCAGGGTGTTTAATATTAATCAATCGGGATACTTGAAAGAACTTGCATTGGGCGGTAAAATAGGCACCCTAGTTTCAGAGTAATTATGATTGATGAAATTATAGAAGATGCTGCCCATCGGATGGATCAGGCCATCGTTCATACCCAGGGTGAATTAAATAAAGTTCGCACGGGACGGGCCAATCCTGAAATGTTTAATTCTCTTTTTATCGATTATTATGGGAATAAGACACCTTTAAACCAGGTGGCTACCATTTCAGTTCCAGAACCCCGGCTGATCACCCTGCACCCTTATGAAAAAACATTGATCCCTATAATCGAAAATGCAATCATGAATGCCAACCTGGGATTCACACCCGGAAATAATGGTACTGCGGTGCTGGTTCCGATCCCGCCTTTGAGCGAGGAACGGCGCAAGGAATTAAATCGTTTTGTTCATCGGTTAATCGAAGAGGGTCGTGTGGCAGTGAGAAATGTCCGCCGGGATGCGATACATCATCTCCATGATTATGGCAAGGAGGAACATATTTCTGAGGATGAAATTAAAAGGAGAGAAGTTGAAGTTCAAAAACTTACAGATGAACATATCAGCAGATTAAATAATCTTCAGGATGAAAAAGAAAAAGAAATCATGGAAACATAGTAAAAAGTAATATTTATAAAAAAAGTCCCGAATATCCGGGACTTTTTTTATTTCAGTCGGCTGCTTTTGAACAATCCATTATTTTACTCATCACATTTGGACCATCCGCATTCTCGGCAATTGAGACACCCGCCTTCGTTAATTACACTGTTATGATGGCATTTTGTGCAAATCATCAAACCATTATCTAAGGCTTCATTGGCCTCTGTTTCGTTGTTGCCGGCCATGGTGATTAAAAGACTTTTTTCCTCTTCATTATTAGTGTCTGATTCGGAGTTACCCCGCTCGTTCAGATAATCATCCAGGGCCTTACCGATGGCATCCGGTGTGGAAAGGATGAGACGCCCATCTTCCCATGTGGGATTCGGGCCTGAAATTCCTTTCAGTTGACGTACAATGGCGTGGGGGTCCAGCCCGGAACGCAGGGACAAAGAAATTAATCTGCTGATGGCCTCGGATTGTGCGGCTGCATTCCCGCCAGCTTTTCCTATGGTTGTAAACACCTCACACAGCCCATTCTCATCTTCATTGATGGTAATATAAAGTGTACCCTCTCCAGTACGAATCCTGCGGGTGACCCCTTTTGTCTGGACAGGCCGAACCCGAGGCGTTTTTTCAACACCTGCCTGGGTGGCTACCGCTTGGGTTTCACTTATGTCTGAATCCTTGTTATCACTATCGGTGGTAACCAGTATGCCTTCCCGGCTCCCTTCCCGGTATACAGTAATGCCTTTCAGACCGGCCTCATACGCTGAGATGTAAATATCAGCTACTGTGTCTACCAGGGTGTCTTTCGGCAGATTGACCGTGGATGAAATGGAGGAGTCAATATATTTTTGGATGACACCCTGCATCTTGACTCTAAAGAAAGGGTCAACATGATGGGCGGTTACTACGTGGTCCGGTAAATTTTTATCATTCCCGTATAATTTATTGATGACGGGGTGATAAACGGTATATTCACTAAAGTCCTCACCGTTCCCGTCATTCTGCTTGACTCGTCTTTTGTAAGATGTGGCAAAAATGGGTTCAATTCCAGAGGTTACCCTGGAAACGATTGCGCCGCTGCCCGTTGGAGCTACAGTGGTCAGTGTACTATTGCGAATACCATCCTTTTTTACTTTATTCTTGAGGGATTTAGGAAAGCTCTTTACAAATTTACTCTTGTTATACCCTTTCCAGTCAAAATAAGGGAAGGGACCTTTTTCCTTGGCCAGTTCGTGGCTGGTTTCGTAAGTCGTATCACGGAATATCTGCATGACCTGATCCACAGTTTGAAGAGCATCCTCACTGTCATATTTAATGCCCATGCGAACCAGCATATCTCCGAGCCCCAGAATACCCAGGCCGATACGGCGGTCATTTTCAGCATTCTTTCTTTGAATTTCCAGGGCATGGCGGTCCATATTGTAATCGACAACATTATCCAGGAAGCGCGTACCAACCGCTACGGTATCCTTAAAATCTTCAATCATAAAATTACCATTCTCATCCACGAAGCGATCCAGGTTTACAGCTCCAAGATTACAGCAACCTCCATCCGGCAATGGTTGTTCGGCACAGGGGTTAGTGGAGATCAGGGGTGAACAATATTCAGCATTGTGGTAGTCTGTCATTGTATCCCAGAACAAAATTCCCGGTTCGGCGCTGGTATGGGCATTCTTGATAATTTTGTTCCACAGGTCTTTTGCTTTTACAGTCTGGTAGACTTTATCATTGTATTTGAGATCAAAATCCAGATCATTTTTCACCGCATTCATGAAATCGTGGGTCACCAGTACGGATATATTCGAATATTTGATCATGTCAATATCACCGGTTTTTATTCCGACGAATTTTTCAATATCCGGGTGATCAATCCGCAGGGTTTGCATATTGGCTCCGCGGCGACCGTGCTGGGCGATGGTATTGGTGTTTTCACTGAACAGGTTCATAAAACCTGTGGGCCCGCAGGATTCACCTCCGGTTCCGTTGATGGCTTCACCAGATGGTCTGAGTATTGAGAGGTCGTGTCCGCATCCACCCCCGTATTTATACGTTAATGCTTCATTAATGATGGTATCATAAATTGATTTGACAGAATCGTCCTTGACAGCAACCACATAGCAATTGTTCAAGGTTGTTGTGATATCTTCCCGGCCGGCACCATGCATAATGCGGCCCCCAGGAACAAATTTGAAATTTTCCAGGATTGAAAAGAAATTTTTCTCCCACTTTTTACGCAGTGCTTTTGTTTTTTCTACGGAGGAGATAGCAACGGCCTGTCGCTTCCATAATTCCCACGGATGGGTTTCCCAGGGTGCAAGGTATTTATTTTTCAGGACATCAGAGCCCAGGTGATCATCCTTGTAAAACTCTTCAATTCTGTATTGCTCAGGGATATCAGAATTTTCGGTCTCCTGAATTGCGGTCAGGATTGGATTTAAGGATGGTTTTGCTGGCTGGGTTCCAGGTTGATTCAATGTTAAATCTAGTTCGATAGCTTCTGCCATTCTGCTTCCTTAGGTTTGGTTTGGTATGTGCGGTCTGGAACTGCCCGCAGGCAGTCTGCCCGTTTAAAGAGGTATAGAATAGGCTGACAAATGAAAAAGCGATAAATCGCTTGGCTGGCTAGAATGAATATAGAAAAAACGATTAAAAAAAGACAAGCGGTAATGTGGGAAAAGATTAATATTTGTTCATAAAAGCAGAAGATTATTTGGGGTATGATGTCAAATAATAAGGTGAAGAATACAAATCCGGGTCAAAACACTTAAATTTTAATATGCAATGGGATTATTTGACAACGGCGATCATTTTGGGAGTCCATACTCTGCCACCAGCAATGAGATTCCAGATCCATTGCAGGTCTCTCACTCATTATCGATCTTATTCTGATTGGATTATTTCCAGGTTTTTCAGTTCCCTGAATATTGTGGTTCGTTTTTCCCTATTGCTCTGCCTTTGTACCGGGTTTGGCTTCAGTCAGGTTAAAATTCGTCATGTGGTAAAGGATGAGATCGGAAATAAGGATAGAATCACATACTACCTTAAAACACAGGAAGGGATTTCGAAAACCCGAATAATTAATTATTATGACGATGGCCGGCGCTACAGGATATATACGTACAAAAATGGCCTGAAGCATGGAAAATATATTAAATGGACACGCACCACCGAAAGGGACAGCCAGGAAACAGTGAAACAGGTTTATTTTCTTTCGGAAAAAGGGAATTACAAACATGGAAAAAGAAGCGGTGGAATGAAATCTTTTTTCCCTAATGGGCAATTACGCTGGAAAGGAATCTATAAGCGCGGGAAAATAACCGGACCGGTAAATGAATTTTATCCCAATGGCCAGCTGCACAGGGAAATTCTATATCTTGATGGAGAAAAGAATGGCAGATATTCTGCTTACTATGAAGATGGACTATTAGAAATAGAGGGTGAATATTTCCGCGGTTTTAGGATCGGGACCTGGAAATTCTACAGCCCGCTACAGGATGTTGTTGAAGAAATATTATATGAAGAAGGGCAGCCCTGGGAGGGAACCTATACAGACTGGGACAGCCGTAAAACACCTGTTCCCTGCACAGGCGATCCCATGACATTTGGATTCATGTATGAAAAAGGGAATCAAACCCTGATTTATAGAGATGGGAATAAAAAAATATTTATCTGCGCCGGCAATAAAACGATACAGCAAATCGATCAAAATCTTTAATTGGCCCAGACAAAGGAAAACGACAAATAAAGCGCCTCCTCAAAAATCCAATCCATTATTTATAATATTGAATTAGATTTAGTTCGCACACATTGGAGTAAACAATGAAAAAACATTTTTCCCCACTTTATTTAAGCCTGATTCTCTGCTGGGGCTGGAATTTGTATGCCTCAGAAAATACCAATCCAATTATTGGTACCTGGTTGTTTCAATCCATGACCACTACTTATTACAGTGACCCCCAGGAAACTGAAACTATAGATAAAGATGATGATTATTCTGAGACATTGATATTTGCGGCAGATGGTACATTCAATTATCAGGGCAGTTCTGCAGGGGAAGCAGACCAGGGCAGCGGATCCTGGAGTGTAAACGAAAATCAGCTTACTACGATTGTCGGAACTGAAAAGACAATTGGCGAGTACACGGTTGCTGACGGGGTCCTAACCATCACTACATATGATGAAGAAACAGATGAATATTTTGCAACAAAATCGAATGTTGTTTATCAAAAACAATGATTTATCAGCAGTCGGCA
>DKQR01000090.1:0-9552 GCA_002471805.1 Fidelibacterota bacterium UBA7303
CTGCGGGAGATTCCTTTCGAATTTGGCGGGGAGGAAAAGATCGCCAGCGCTAAAAGCGCATTTATCCCCAAAACAAGGGTGCAGATCTATTTCCTTGAAGACGAATATTGGTTCACTCCTTTGACAAATCTGGTTTATAAAGCGAAGAATGGCAGAGTTCTGTCAGACAATGGTGAACGGTATGGATATTTTGCAAAAGCTGTTCTGGCCACACTTCCGCATTTATTCTGGTCTCCGGATATCTTTATTTGCAATGGCTGGCAAAGCGCCATGGTACCGGGTATATTCAAAGCACATTTTAACGATAGAGATGATGCTTTTTATAACCAGGTTAAAACTGTATTGGTCATCCATGATCTGGATGAATATGCTGATGTAGCCAGATATGATTTCGAACGGGCAGAAATTCCAGTTCATCCATCGTTAAAAGGGAATATGCTCAATGTATATGACGTTGCAGCTTACGATACAGATGCAATTATCATTTTTGATAAGCCAGCAAAAAATATTTCAAAATCTTTATTGAATCAACCGGGTATAAAAGCCAATAAGAAAAAAGTTTCCATCATAAAATGGTCCGATGACGAAGTCCCTGATTATGGTTCAATATCAGATCAGATGGACAAAATTTTAGCGAAACTTTCCAAATAGTTTATCATATAAGTCCGGGTCAATGTTAAAAAAACTTCTTACCACGAAGGTTGCCGGTTTTTTCTATATACCATTCATTCTCTGGCAGTGTGCTGAAAATCCTGTAGAGGGTGACCTTGCTCATCTAACCCAGAACGTTGTTGATACCACCTTGTACAATATTTCCGGTTATCCGTACTGGATATCACCCAATCTGGGATCCACGGACAGGTTGTATTTTGGGTCCAAAAACGGCTTGACTGCTCAATTTAACTTGATCGAAATGTCAAACAGCAGTTCCTGGAATAATTATCTCGATTCCAGTGTCACATTAGACAGCCTATTATTCCGGGTATATTCAAACGACAGCACCCTTTCCGAAAACCTGGCAGTCCAACTATATTACTCGCCTGATTCACATTTTAACGAAATTAACAGTACTTATGATGATTTTGATGGCTTTACCCTGGATGGATGGCAGCCTGTGGGAGCCGGGACCATTACTGCAGAAACAGATTCATCCGGTCTATTTACCCAAACCGTAATTTCCTGGAACCTGATGTCCTTGATAGAGGCATTGGCCGATACAGTTGATTCCAACCTGGTCCGTTCATTTGCCATGACGCTGGGATTTGATGATTCTACTTTTTTAGAAATATACAGTCGGGAAGCCACAACCGGGTCCAAAGACCCTAAAGTTGAAATATATTACCGGCAATCCACACAAAATTCCAGTGATTCGACTATTATCGATACCCTATCAGCTGTCATTTATGCAGCAAAAGATTTAACTGTTATCCAATACGGTGAAGTCTCTATAGACTCTTTGGACACAGGCGTGAGCCTTGGGTTCGGTCAGCGGATGTTATTATCATTAGATTTTTCCCTGCCGAAGGGGGCGCTGATTAAGAACGCGGACCTTATCCTTACCCAGGATTCAAGTTTAACCACCAGTGACTACAAACTGATATTGGATCCACTTGATGAAACGCTCGATACAACAGCCGTTCAATTTGTAACGGATCCATTTATCACCATGGGTTATCCATGGACCATGGCCGCTGCTGTTGAAAATTCTATTGTGACCATCGGCATGAAGTATTTCCTGCAGAATGTGAATATGGGTAATACAGAAAATATAGGATTGAAACTATTGCCTGCCAATTCCAACGACCCGTTCGAAAAAGCATCTTTTTTATTTAACCCGGATTCCAGTAAACCTAGGCTGGAAATAGTTTATGTTGTTTCGTAACTGCGTTGTTTTCCCATTGCTCATCGGTTCATTGAACTATGGACAGGGAATTGTCAATGGGTTTGGACTGGGCCATTTAAATAGCAGTCAGGGCAGCATGAATGCAGGGCAGTGCCTAAATAGGATATTACCCGCTTTTCAGACCGGTGTGGCCTTATCCAATCCTGCAACCTGGCCCAATTTAAAATTCACTCAGTTGTCTCTCAGCTACAGTGCCATTAAAAATTCAGTTCCCGTTCTTAATGAATATTCCGGCCTGTCATCTGGCCACTGGATCATTCCTATCAAGGGCAGGGCAGCAATTGGATTCTCAATTTCCCCCTACAGTAATCAAAATATAGCTATCACAGATACTGCTTCCACAAAAATGATAGCATTCGGGGATACATTATCACTTCAGAGAGGCTATCGTCGTTCTGGCGGTATCACTGTTTTTAAGGTAGGTTCAGGTCTATCCCTAAATAAGAAAATCAATCTTGGCGCCAAGTTACATTTTCTTTTTGGATCCAGCCGACAGAGCGAATCGCTGTTGATGAATGGCAGTGCATCCTGGATGTCCGGAGCGATTATCCAGACATCCAGAATGAGGTATTCGGGTTCATTCCTGCAAGGATATCTTTCAGTTATTCCCATAAAAAGTACCATTATTATGGCAGCTGTAAAATTCCCCATCAATCCACTGGATGGTTTATATCGGCAATATTTCTTATTCTATGACAGCAATGATAATGGGTATCATGATTCCTATCATTATGATTTTCCATATCCTGTAGATGTTTCACCTTTGGATGAGGTCCGCTTAAATAAAATTCATAGTCCAATAGAATATACCGTAGGAATTGATCAAAGAATCAGCCCAGGAATCAATGTGATGGTGGAACTGTTATCCTATAAGGAAAACGGACAAATACCAGAAAAATTGCAACTGGGTATCAATGATTTTGTCTATTCATCAAATTCAGCTTCCATAGGTCTAATAAAATTTCCTGATGATTTATCTGTTAGCTGGACTGATAAGTTTACTTTTCGATCAGGGATAAATTATCATTCCCAGCAATTAAAATTTTCAGATATTTCAATTACAGAAATGGGATATTCATTAGGAATTGGTTTTAAATTCGGGGCTGTGGGAAATCAGATAGACATTAATTATTATGCTGGTTTTCGAGAATATTCTCAGTCTTATGAATCAGAAATTATCCATCAATTTCAAGCAGGTATCAGTTTGGCTGATATCTGGTTTGTGAAAAGGAGACAAAAAAGAAATGGGTAGAATGAAACCATTTATACTTAGCGCATTGATGCTTATTATTTTTATGTGTGTACCGCCGGAAAGTAAAAACGGCGGTACTTTGGCCCAGGAAAAAGCCCGGTTAGATTCCCTAAGGAAAAAACGATGCCCTCGCTTAATGAGCAGCGCTGCTGAGTATTATAGAAACCGGGATTGGAAACAAACAGTAAAAATTTACAGTGAGATCACGTCCCTGGATTGTGATGAATGGAACCCGACCTATGCTCCTCCCCAGGAAATCTATCAATACTATGCCATTGCCTATGAACAGATGGGGAAATTTGACAGTTCAGAATTCGTCTTATTGGACGGCTTGCAGAAATTGCCAGAGAATATTGAATTAAGGAAAAGACTTGCCTATTCCTATAAGCGACAGGGCAAATTAGACAAGGAGATTATCGAGTATGAACGGCTTGCGGATATGTCGCTCGAAGATGTGAGCGTATTGAATGATCTCTCTAGGCTCTATAAGGAGCAGGAACGTTATGAAGATCAAATTCTTATTTTGGAAAAGATTCTCAATATGGATGAAAATAATGAACTTGCCCAAAGTGAACTTGCCCTGGCTTTTGAAAGCAGTGGCAGAGATCCCTTGGACGTATATAAAAAACGATATCAGGACAATACTGAAAACTTGAGTTATGGACTTGATTATGCTGACCGTCTTATACAGGCAGATCTTCCCCAGGACGCAGTGGTTATTCTGAAATCCGTGATCCAAAAAGATCCAACGAGCAAGCTGGCCTATAGAAAACTGGCAGAGGCCAGTAAAAAGACAGATGACTTGGAGCAAGCAGCGCAGGCCTATAACGCATTGTTTAAAATTGATCCGCGGGATGAACGTATTGCTATTTCATTATCTGATATATTCATTGAGACTGCAGAATATGACAAAGCATTAAAATGGGCTGATAAATCAATTGATGTTAATTCCGACAATGGGGATACATACGCGCAGAAAGCTAAAGTATACTTTTATGGATGGGATCATTTTCGAAAAAATCCATTTACAACCGATGATCGCATCGTGGCCAAACTGGCCTATAATTACTTTGTCATTGCGGAAAATAAGGGATACAGGGGAATATTTAATAAAAAAGACTGGTTGGATGAAAACGCCAAAGATGTTATGTACGGGAGAGCGCAGTGGTTTATGGCGGAAGATAAGGTAAAAAGAACACGGAAAATCAAACCAGTATCTCCTGATTACCGTTGGGTAACGGAAGCCATGCTACCGGAAGACGACTGGAAATAGTCATTGTCTTTTCTTGCCCTGTCCGATCCTGAAATCCACGCCGCACTTACCAGGGAACTGGAGCGGGAAGAAACTACACTAGAACTGATCGCCTCGGAAAATTTTACAAGCCAATCTGTGATGGAAATGGCGGGTGGGGTGATGACCAATAAATATGCAGAAGGGTATCCCGGTAAACGTTACTATGGAGGCTGCGACTATGTTGATGAGGCTGAAAATTTAGCGCGGGAACGTCTGAAATTATTATTTGGCGCAGGTTATGCCAATGTACAACCGCATTCAGGATCTCAGGCAAATATGGCTGTATTTATGACTTTTCTTGAACCAGGCGATACTGTCCTGGGCTTGGACCTGGCTCATGGCGGACATCTCACGCATGGCAGTTCTGTTAATTTTTCAGGCCAGCTGTACCAATTTATCTCTTATCATGTATCCAAAGATTCCGGCAGAGTTGATTTTGGTGAGGTACAGGATTTGGCACAAAAACACCGCCCGAAACTGATCGTTTGCGGTGGCAGCGCATACCCACGTTTTATTGAATTCGCACAGTTCCGGGAAATTGCAGATTCTGTGAACGCATATCTCTTGGCAGATATTGCGCATCCCAGTGGTTTGGTTGCCGCAGGTCTTCATCCCTCGCCAATGTCGTATTGCGATGTCGTGACCAGTACTACCCATAAGACCCTGCGTGGACCCCGGGGTGGTATTATTATGATGGGGAAGGATATGGAGAATTCCTGGGGAAAAACAGCACCAAAATCCGGCAGAATCAAAATGATCTCTGAACTTATTGATTCCATGGTCATGCCGGGTATTCAGGGTGGGCCTTTAATGCACATTATCGGTGCCAAGGCAGTCGCATTCGGCGAAGCGTTACAACCGGAGTTTACCCTCTATGCGCAAACTATTATTGATAATGCCAAAACAATGGCAGAGGAGTTTCTTGCCCTTGGCTACGACTTGATATCAGGCGGTACGGATACTCATTTATTGTTACTTGACCTAACCTCAATAAATATAGACGGGAAAACTGCAGAACAGGTGCTGGGTAAGGCAGGCATCACTGTAAATAAAAATATGATACCCTTTGATCAAAGAAGCCCATTTATCACCAGTGGGATTCGATTGGGAACCCCGGCAGTCACCACCCGGGGAATGGGAAAAGATGAAATGCGCATGATTGTAAGTTGGATAGATACTGCACTGAAAAAGAATGATGACGAGACAGCGCTGAAAAGGGTAAAAAAAGATGTGCATACACTGTGTTCTTCCTTTCCGGTTTATGATCATTAATTCAGTTCTGTAATCCGGCATGGGTTTTAAGGGAAAACTACCCTGCATATTAATTATCTTTTTTACGGCAGGCTGTGTACCCCGGCGCATAATTGTTGATCATCCCCAACTGATCAGTACCTATTATTTTAAAAAGCAGATCGCATCATTCAGGGAAAAAGACAATTTAACACACCCGGAAAGACGGAAATTATTAAAATTGGAAGTGGAGTTTGCCTATGGCTTTATTCTGGAGGAGGCTGATCGTCTTTTCGCAGAAGACTATCATCAAGGGCTGGAGCGAGCCGGTGAAGCATATTCGCTGTTGAAAGATGCCGTTAAAATAGGGACCTTAAATCTAACCGAAAAATATCCAGAATTTGAAGTATGGTTGTCAGGAGGGGAAAATATTATTTTGTTTGAGCAGGATGATATTTATGAATTGTACTGGCTGGCAGCAGCGTATGGGGGTGCAATACGGGCCAGCAGGGGTAATCCTTTTGAACTGATTCAGCTACCCAGGGTGGGTAAATTGTTAAAAGCTGCACTAAGGCTGGATGCAGACTGGAATCATGGCGCCCTTTATTCAGCGATGATCAGCTATACGGCTACTCGCTCTGATTTGGTCGGCGATGTATTAATTGATTCCGTGAACAAATATTTTGAACTGGCAGTTTCTTCATCGGACAGCATGGATGCAGGTCCCTTTGTCAGCTTTGCCGAAAATATAGATAAAAAATTTCAGCATAAAAGCGAGTTTATTCGCAAACTGGAATTCGTGAGTGGAATGAATATAAACCAGGATCAGGACCTTAGACTGGGCAATATTATAGCCCAGGAAAGGGCAAAGTGGCTTTTAACCAAAACAGATGAGTACTTTTTCGAATGAAGAGAATAATCTTAATACTTTTACTTGTTTCAACTTGTTTGCATGCTAGAAAAACAGTCATCAAGGTTGCCACTCTTGCTCCTGAAGGGACCGCATGGCATGATATCCTAATTGATTTGGGTCAAAAATGGAATCAGGCGACCAACGGTGAAGTTCAGGTCAGGATTTATCCCGGCGGTATCCTAGGCGACGAACGGGACATGGTGCGAAAGATGCGGATTGGCCAGATACAAGCAGCTGCCCTTTCTACAGAAGGCTTATCGGAATTGGCTCCTGAATTTTCTGCGTTTTTCCTGCCCCTGGCTTACCAAGATTTCGATGATATTAATAATGTTTTAGCTGATCTGTTACCAGGTTTATCTAAGGAAATGGAAAATGACGGTGTCAAACTGCTCTATGTTTCGGATTTAAGCTGGGCGTACTGGTTCAGTACGGAACCCATAAGAGTGCCGGGTGATTTAAAAGATAAAAAAATATTCACCTGGGCTGGGAATTATGAATACGAGAAGGTATATAGGGAAGCCGGGTATACTGTCGTTCCGCTGGCTGGTACAGAACTACTTTCTGGGCTACAGACAGGCTTAATAAATACATTTTCCACCGTGCCTTTATATGCCCTGGCGCGTCAAACCTTTGGAATAGCAACCCATATGCTGGACATGAAGTGGGGACTGTTGCTGGCAGGTGTCGTCATTGATATGAAAACCTGGAATAGAATTCCAAAAAAATATCATGCCGGGCTAATTCAGGTCCTTGATGAAATTAAGGAGCGGTCGGTGAATGTAAACAGGCAATCGGAACTTCAGGCCATTGAAGCCATGAAACAGTACGGCCTGCACGTACATACTCTCACTCCGAATGAGGAACAACAATGGATGAAGGAGGTTCAGCGCCTGGGACCCATCATGCGCGGCAATACCATAAGTGAACAGACTTTCGACAGGGTAATGAACATACTGCAGGTTTCTCAGGAAGAATAATGATCAATCGGCAAAATCTTGATCGTCTTGTCGGGCGTATTAAGTGGGGTGAAGATACATTGGCTCTGGTGATTTTTTCAGCCATGTCTATTCTCCCTGTGATAGAAACGATTGCGCGCCTTTTCGGGACCAATATTTTACCTGCTTCCCAGGCCATTGTCCAGCATTGCACGCTGTGGATTGGATTTCTGGGTGCTGTACTGGCGGCACGGCGAAATAAACTTCTGGCGTTGACCAGGGAACCGATTTTTAACCAGGAAGGCAGTCTCCATTTGGGTCGCTGGATTGCAAAAACCATGTCTTTTCTTATTATAATCTCCCTGGCATGGGGCAGTTTTTATCTATTAAAAATCGAATACAAATTTCCTTTTGAAATTGCTCCCAATATACCCAGATGGGCGGCAATGGTCATTATGCCCGTTGGGTTTACATTGATGGCGGTGCAAATCTATTTCAAAAGTTATATGCAGAACATCCACCGGGTCACACTCATCATTTCTGGTGTATTTTTTGCTATTATTTCTGTCACGGAAACAGTACAGGATGCAGTCCTGGTAGTCTGGATTGGTCTGGGACTGATTTTGATTGCCCTGATCTACGGTGCGCCAATATTCACCGGACTGGGAGGTGCTGCAGTTTTATTGTTCTGGAGTGACTTTACCTCTATATCCGCAATTCCCGCAGAAGCCTACCGCATTGTGGTTGCGCCAACCCTGCCCACAATTCCCCTGTTTACATTGGCGGGATATCTGCTGGCGGAAAGTAATGCTTCAACCAGATTGGTCAATGTATTTCGTTCACTGTTTGGATGGATTCCCGGTGGTACACCTGTTATCGTTGTACTTTTATGCGGTTTTTTCACTGCCCTTACGGGTGGGTCTGGTGTTACTATTCTGGCTCTGGGAGGCCTTTTGCTGCCGTTGCTGGTTAAGGAAGGATACAGCAAAAAATTTGCTCTTGGTCTGATTACGGTCTCGGGTTCCATCGGGCTGTTACTCCCACCCAGTTTGCCGGCGATAATCTATGGTGTTAGAGCTGGAATTTCGGTAAAAAATGTTTTTATAGCAGGCCTGATGCCGGGAACCCTGCTGATAGTCATGATTTCTACATGGGCTTTTATCCAGGGTCGACACCAAAAAGTGAAAATCCATGATTTTGATCCCAAAAAAGCCCTTAAGGTATGTCTGGAAACAAGCTGGGAGCTGGTGATACCCGTTCTAATACTGCTGGGCGTATTCGCAGGTTATACAAACTTGGTGGAGACAGCTGCCATTATTGTGCTCTATGTTTTTATTATTGAATTTTTTGTTTATAAGGATATCACACTCAATCAACTGCCTTCTATTATCATTGACTGTGCCACCTTGATCGGCGGTGTATTGATCATTATTGGTATCGCCATGGGCCTCACAAGTTATCTGGTGGATGCCCAAATTCCTATGCAGCTCTTGGCATGGGTCAAAGCTGCCATTTCTTCCAAATATTTTTTTCTGCTCTTGCTGAATATTTTTTTACTGGTGGCTGGCTGCTTGATGGATATTTTCTCAGCAATAATTGTTATCGTACCATTGATTAAACCGCTTGGGGCTCATTTTGGTGTGGAACCATTTCACCTGGCGATTATATTTATCGCCAATATGGAACTGGGGTTCCTTACACCTCCGGTGGGGATGAACCTTTTTCTGGCTGCCTACCGATTCAATGAGGATATGCCCAGAATTTACAGGTCCATATTCCCGTTTTTCATTGTGAAACTGGTAGCTGTTGCTCTCATCACCTATATACCCATATTAACATTAGGATTGTTAAACTAATTTGGAACAAATTCAACTTGAATTCATTTCTTGCTTGGTATAGGTGTACGAAATAAGTTCGCCGCCAATAATATTGGATAACAAATATTCTTTAAACGCTAATAATTCTGCCCGAATAGGGCAAAAATATCATTGAAATTATCCAGGAGACGTTTTATGAAGCGTTTAA
>DKQR01000090.1:9937-31255 GCA_002471805.1 Fidelibacterota bacterium UBA7303
ATTTTTTTACTGATCGCCCCCGGTGCCCGTGCTGGAGGTATGGGGGAAGCGCAGGTTGCCGTGGCAAATGATGCCTATGCCAGTTACTGGAATCCTGCAGGACTTGGGTTTTTAGACGGCTCCGAACTAGCTCTCATGCATGTAAACTGGCTTCCGGGTCTGGCGAATGATATGTATTATGAATTTTTTGCCTTCCGGAAAAAATATGAAACCCTGGGTACAGTTGGAGGACATTTGATATTCCTCAATTTGGGGGAACAGACCCGCACCAGCGAAACCGGAGAAGAATTAGGCACATTTACAAGCTACATGTCCAGTTTTTCTATGTCATACAGTGCCCTAATCTCTGCAACACAGTCCTTTGGTATGAATGCCAAGGTTTCTTACCAGCACCTTGTGGAAATTGGTGCGGGGAGCGAAAAAGGGAAAGGGACCTCCACGGATTTTGGGTTCGATGTGGGCTATATGCACAAACAATGGCTGCTGCCAAACCTGACCCTGGGGATTAACCTGTCCAATATAGGGCCAAAGGTTTCCTTTATTGACCCCGACCAGGCAGACCCGCAGCCTACAAACCTGACCCTGGGTTTGAATTACGCGCTGGTCAATACAAAGTATAATAAACTGAATATTGTATATGATGTAGACAAACTGCTCGTTTCATCTTATCCAGATATGGACTGGAACGGGGATGGCTACATCGGCGGCTATGATGAGGATGGTAATCTCAGCCCCGGCAATGACTTTAATGATGAAGGGAAACTGGAGATCGCCCACACAGATCCCATTTATCTGGCTTTGTTCACCTCCTGGGTGGACGACTGGTTCCTGGGCGGCGATATGGATAAATCTGCATCGGATGGAATGGGGGATAGAGTAATTGGCGGTTACGATTGGTCGGATGATGATATGGATGGAGTTATTGATACCGAAGATGGCGAGATGGTAAAGACTTCGGGTGAGCCGGGCGACCCCGGCTGGGGGCCGTACAATGAATGGGGCCAAAAAGAAGTTGGCAATGCCAAGGACAGGTCCTTATCCAATGAAATAGATAAACTGGTCCATAATATTGGACTGGAATACTGGTATGGTAAATATTTTGCCATACGAACTGGCTTTTATTATGATAAGACAGGAAAGATCAATAACCCTACCTTTGGTATTGGTTTGCGATTTGCTGGTTACGGTTTTGATTTTGGCTATACCTATGGTGAAACCGGCCATCCATTAACCAACACTATGCGCTTTTCCCTGAATATGGAATTTTAAAACCACTCCATACATCATGTGGTTGGTTCTTTTGCGCAGGTTCATTTCCCTGGTCTGCTTTTATGGTATGTTGGCCGGGGATATCATCGGCAACTATCGTATTTGTGCTTTGCGGGTGTCATTCGCTGAAGATGATGCTGCCAGCACGACAGGAAACGGCCAATTCCTGCAGCAGTCTTCCGGAATTGACTGCGGTGGATACACTATCGACCCGCCGCCCCACGATCAATCCTACTTTCAATCGCAATTAAAGGCGGTTGATGCCTATTTCAGGTCTGTATCCTATGATAATTTTGGTATAGACCTGGAAAATTCTGTAATCTATCCTGATGGTGTACAAGCGAGCTACGAATTAGAACAGCAGATGAATTATTATCATCCCTATGGACAGGATGATATCCAGGAGGAACGTTTAACCCGGTTATTCCAGGATGCATTGATTACAGCCTATGAGAACGGAAATATTGATTATTCAGAGTATGACCTGGTTGTTGTTTTTCATGCGGGCATCGGGCAGGATTTTTCATTGCCGTTTCTGGACCCTACACCAGAGGATATCCCATCAACTTTTATTGATAGGAAAATGATTTTCGAACACCTGGGCACCAATAGTATTCAACTGGGAAATGGAGTAATTACAAACGGTATTCTACTCCCGGAGACGCAAAACCATTTGCTCTATGATATTGCCGATGAAATGTTTTCCGAATCTTTGGAGCCCTGCGAGTATCAGTATGGACTCACAGGTACGTTCGCACTCATGCTGGGTTTTGCGATCGGCCTACCGCCCCTGTGGAATATTGAAACAGGGGAGAGTGGAGTAGGTATTTTTGGACTCATGGACCAGGGATCCAATAATGGCCGGGGGCTGATCCCGGCACCGCCCACGGCATGGTCCCGATCCTATGCTGGCTGGGAAGCACCTATACAGGCAGAGTTCAGTTCCGTGATCACTCTATTATCAAGACGTAGAGGGCAGGTGGTAGAATTGCCCATCCATGGGTCAGAATCCTTTTTGGTTGAGAATAGAACCAATGATGTCCATGACGGTATGAGTCTGGATTCCATGAGATACAATATGTGGAAAGCCTCCGGTGAGGACAGATATCCGCCTTTGGTGGAAACACTATTCGACAGTGTTGAAATTCAAAAAGATGAGAATGGTGTGGTAACATTCATCCCTGATTATGATCTGGGGTTGCCGGCTTCCGGACTGCTGATCTGGCATATCGATCGTAGTGTTATCAATAGCGGCCTGGATGGTTATACAGTGAACTCAAATATAAACCGCCTGGGTGTGGATCTGGAGGAGGCTGACGGTGCCCAGGATATAGGTCATCCATCGTTCTTTTTATTTGCCGATCCGTCCGGCGGATATTTTGGTGATATGTGGTTCCAGGGAAATGAAGAATACAATCGTTCCAACCCGGATATGCAGGGACAAAAACTGGAATTCGGTCCTTCTACCTTTCCAAATACATCTGCCAATGACGGCGCTGCATCCTATATTACCATTGGGAATATAGGCGAATCCGGAGACACCATGACAATTACTGTAACCAATTCCATGATGATGCCGGGCTATCCGGACAGTTCTGCTTTTTTGCGCTCTGTGTTTGATCTGGATGACGACGGTGTTTCAGAACTAATTGGCGGCAGCGATTCACTCTGGTTTGCCCATGCAGACCAGGCAGACGATCGTCAATATTTTCTTATTATCGAAAGCAACGATGTGTTCATAGGATACCTTGTCAGAGAGGATCATACCCTGATCGAAATTGTAGAATACGGCAGCGATTATACCAGATTGTGGCATTATAAATACCTGTTTGAGGCAGATACGGTTATGCTGACCTCATTTGAAACTCTGGATTCTGCCGTTTACACGGTCTATTTTGACCCTGCGGACCAGCCGGCTGTTTATTCGGCCAGCGAGTGGATAAACCATACCCGGAAAGTATTTTTTCCTGCTTCTTACCATTACGGAATCAGTTTGAGTAACGTTGGCATTTCCGTTACAGATTTTAACGGCACAGTCACCAAGTGGACAGATCACCGGTTTCAATACCTGGCCGGAATAGATCTAAATCTGGACGCTACGCTGGATCTCCTGGCACTTGAAGAGAATGGCACACTATATGCATTTAATTCAGACTTGAACCTCATGCCTGGTTTTCCTCTGGAAGTAAAGCTTAAAACACCGGTATTAGCCCGGGACCTGATGGGTGACCAACATCCTGAGATCGTGGGCAAGGAAGCTGTTTCAAACTCAATTTTAGTTTTTGATCATCAGGGCAATATAATATATCGAATAGCATCCAGTCATAATGATCAATTAATTGCAGTTACTACCCTTCAGGGGCAGAATGCTATCCTGACAAGATCAGCCATTTACACATTTGGCGCTGCAAAAGATACTAAGGGCAATGAGTGGTCGTTTGAAGATGGCAACTGGGGCAGGAGCAGGACAGTATCCCTTGGCTACACTGGCAATTTTACAAACGATAAGATTCTACATAGGGCATATTGTTATCCCAATCCAATCCGAGAGAATGCAGGGAAAATCAGGGTTGAATCCCTGAATGCGGAACAGATTAAGGTTATATTATACGATCTGGCCGGATATTTTGTGACGGACTTTAACATAGCTAATCTGCGTCCCGGCCTGCAAGTCTCTGAATGGGAATGGGAGGTGTCTGAGATAGAATCAGGTATGTATTTTGCCCATGTTTCCGCTATAGATAATAGTAATAGAAGTACTGATATTATTAAAATTGCAGTTATACATTAATGTATCGTTTTAATCATGTTATCTTTTTTTCTGTTTCATTTCTGTTTTCCCAGATCGAATATAACCATTCTGAATTTAACTGGCATACCTTTGATACAAGGCATTTTAAGGTCCATTTTCATGATGAAACGGAAGCCACGGCACGGGAAGCAGCTACCGTTGCAGAAAGAATCTATGGCAAAGTGACCGCTCTTTATGATTTTGAACCGTCTGGAAAGACCCATCTGGTATTAATGGATCCTGATGATTATTCCAACGGGGCGGCATATTACTATGATAATAAAATCATAATCTGGGCTTCACCCCTTGATTTTGAACTGCGGGGCAGCCACCGCTGGCTGCAGAATGTTATCACCCATGAATTCACTCATATTGTTACTTTGCAGAAGGCCATGAAAGCAGGGACAAGGTTCCCCGGAGCCTACGTTCAATTGATGAATTATGAACAGGAGAAAAGACCGGATGTCCTCTATGGCTATCCAAATACACTGGTGAGCTATCCGGTCCCTGGTACGGTGGTTCCGCCATGGCTGGCGGAAGGAATTGCCCAGTTTATGTATGATGGCGCTGACTGGGACCACTGGGATACCCATCGGGATATGATCCTGAGGGACCGGGCTATAAATAATAATTTACTATCTTTTACAGAAATGAACACCTTTGGCAAGAAGGGCATCGGTAATGAATCAACCTATAATTCCGGTTTTGCCCTCTCACGCTATATAGCATCCCGATATGGTTCGAATACCCTGAAAGACATCATGATAGAATTATCCAAACCCTGGCAATATTCCATTGATAAAACCATAGCCAATGTGACAGGCATCAGCGGTGAGGAATTGTATAAGGCGTTTAAGGAGGAAGTGGAGTCTCGATATGGCAGGTTGTCCCGGCCGATCCAGATCAATCTTGTAGAAGGCAGGCAAATTATTACAGCTGGCAGTACCAATATTTTCCCCAAATGGCAGCCGGGAAAAAAAGCCTTTGCCTACTTGAGCAATAAGGAGAATGATTATTTTGGTCAAACAGACTTATACATTCATGATATGGATTCCGGTGAAGAAGAAAAAATAAGCAGTGCTGTTTTTTCAGCACCGACTTGGCATCCAGATGGCCAGAAAATATTCTACAGTAAAAAGCCAAAATTTCCCAATAGGAATGGCTCAAAATTCTATGACCTGTATTGTTATAACCTAATATCAGAAAAAGAAACGCGTTTGACCTATGATGCCCGGGCTTTTAATCCGGTTTTTATTGCCAGGGACAGTTCCCTGGCCTATCTGGCAACCTACGATGGCAGCCAGGATATATTCATCCTGGACTTGAAAACCATGACCGTAAGAAGAACCACCGATTTTGACCAGCGTCCCATGATCAGTTATTTATCCTATGCCGCTGATTATCACAGTCTCACCTTCGACATCACAACCCATCATTATCGGGATATCGGGAAAATAGACCTGAATACCGGTGAAACGACCCTGTTGATGAATAACCCGCACTGGGATGAACGCAATATGGCCACAGCCGCCAGGCGCGTAAGCATCTTTTCTGATGACCGAACTGGTATTTATAATCTATACCTGATGAATCCCGTTGACAGCGCCATGGGGTTTATTACCAATACCGTCGGCGGCGCTTTTATGCCTGACATGGATGAACAGAACCGCATTCTATATTCATTATATAAAAATGGATCCTATACGATCGCAATCCTGGATTCATTTCAGGTAATTGATGAGGCTCTGGTTGGTTATCCCCGATCATTTCATGAAACACGTCAGGGGCTTGAACCGCCAATGGTGGAACCTGACCCGGCGATTGCCGAACAATATGATGATCAATTCACTGAAATGTTTATCATGCCCAAAATAATGGTGGATTACGGCACAGTGAAACCAGGCTTTTATTTTTATTCTGGTGAAATCATTAACCGCTTGTCCTTGTTTGGCGGTGCTTCAGTGAATCAGCTCCAAGACACAGATTTATTTTTTAATTTTGAATTCAAACGGTTTTACCCCACCCTTTTTTTCGAAACATATTATGTCACCCGAAATACAAGGGACTCTACCCTGTATCAGGGCGTATACCCTATCGATGATGATATAAAGTTCCGTCTCGTGCAGTTCCGTGGCGGATTGAAGGTGCCGATTTTTGGCAGTTTACTGGAATTATATGCATCCAGGCAGTGGTACAGGGCATTCATTAACGAGCATCTGCCCACGGAAGGCTTGAAGGCTGGTGCCGCTTATGACTATTTCCGAGGCTGGAATTTAAGCACCAGCTGGAAATTGGGAATGATGAAAAAGCGATTGGACAGCGGCATCAATCCCTCCAATGGCTTTGCAATATGGGCCAACATGGATCTAGAGAAGAATAAGTTTATTCAGGGACTGAATTTTTCTGATTCAGGCACACTGACAGAAGATTTCGTGGATTATGACTTGACCCGACTGCAGGCCGGGGCCGTGTACCATTATGAATTACCCTGGATAAAAAGATGGACCATGTCCTTGAAAGCTGAGGTAGGATGGATATCCGATAAATCGGTAGATTCATTTTTCCACTTCTATCTCGGTGGTTTGCCGGGTTTGAAAGGATATCCATTCTACAGTATTCAGGGTACAAGAAAGGCATTGGCAGAATATTCTTTCAGAATTCCTATTTTCAGAGAAAAGCACTACCCCCTTCTGTGGATGATCTTTCAAAACAGCACCATAGGCCCTATCCTGCAAATCGGGGATGCCTGGACCGCAGCGGATAATCATGCCTGGAAAAAATCAGTTGGAATTCAATGGCGGATGAATGGCTTTTCTTTTTATAATTTCCCTACCGCTATTGAAGTTGAATATCACCAACCACTCAATGTTGTTAGGAATGAACATGTTGCACAAAACACTCAAACTACCTATGAAAAAGAACCTCGGACGTATTTCAAAATATTATTTGATTTTTAATGCTGCCGCATTGCTGTTTATTTGCAGTGTTGCTGCTGGACAGGATACCCTGGAAGGAGAGCAGCAGGAACGGGACACCCTCTCGGTTATTATCCGTCAGGAACCAGTAATACAGTACCCGGGAAAGCCATTGTTAATGTCGCTGGTCCTGCCAGGGTCAGGACAATATTATAACCGTGAGCCAATGTGGAAAACCGCCAGCTTTGCCGGAGTCGAATTGGCCAGCATCGCGACCTGGGCTGTCTGCAATAGCCGTGCAGCAAACCTGAAGGATGAGTTTCAGTCTTTTGCGAATGATAATTGGACCTTGGCCAATTGGGTTACAAATCGATTCTTCATTCCTAGTCGTGAAAATGAAGGCAGACTCTGGAGTCATTTTCCAGCCCTGCTGAATTTAGCTGGCACTCATGACCTGATATTGGTGCTCAGTGGTTCGCTCCAGGAACAATACGGCGAATTTGTCAGCTCCGATAGCCTGGAATTACACCCCGAATGGGCAGAAAGCAGTGAGGTCACTATTGCACGGGATCGTCATTTTTATGAAAATATTGGCAAATATGATCAATTCTTGGGCGGCTGGGCGGATGCCAGCAGTGAATGGTACTGGGAAGAAAAAGATGTGGGTGACACTACGGAAATTGTCATTAAAACTCCTAAAAAAGACCACTATCTCGATCAACGTAAAGAATCCAATGACTGGCTCAGTTTCGCCAAATTCAGTATCAGTGCCATAATGTTCAACCATGTGATCAGCGGTATGGATGCGGTCTGGTCAAACCAGAGAAAATCATCCAGGAAACAGCAATCCAGTAAAATAATTGATACAGATATGAGTTTACTCTACAATCCCTATAATACGGCTGGCATAGGGGGATTGGCAATCACGGTCATGTTTTAAAATGGAGCAAAGATTTACATCCCTATATATCACTACTGCAATACTGTTAGCCTGCAACTGTGCCGGGACAAAAGCCGGTGCGGAACATACCATTGAAGAACGGTTTGAACAGGGCATGGAATTTCTTGAAAAAGAAAAATATCTCCGTGCACAGGATGAGTTCACCTCTGTTCTGATTCGGGGTTCAGGCACAGAATTGGGTGATGATGCCCAGTATTACCTGGGAGAAGCCTATTTTTTAAACAAGGAGTATATCCTGGCCATTTCTGAATATGAAAAACTGACCCGGAAAATGGCCTTCAGCCCCTTTGTTGAAGAAGCAAGGTTTAAAATATGCGAGGCCTACCGGATCGAGTCTCCAGACTTTTATCATGATCAGACCTATACGGAAAAGGCACTGGAACGTTACCAGGAATTCCTTGATGATTTTCCAGGATCCCCCTATAAAAATGAGGTTTTATCCTCCATCAGGATTCTTAGGAATAAGGTGGGTGAAAAGGAATTCGAAACTGGAATCTTATATATGAAAATGGAGGAATATGAGTCAGCAAGAATGGTATTTCAACGGGTAGACAATCTTTATTATGATACGGATGTTGTGGATGATACCAAGCTGTGGATTATAAAAGCCTATGCTAAAGATTTGAATCTCGAGGCCGCCAACCAGCATTTGGCTGACTATGAAACTGTTTTAAAGGCCAGTGAATTATACGACGATGCACTTGCGTCCATTGCCGAAGCTGAGAAAAAGATCGCCAAGGAATCCAATTGAAAATCTGTCTTTTTGGCGGAACATTTGATCCGCCCCACATAGGTCATTTATTAATTGCGCAGACCGTATGCGAAGAAGAATTATTTGATAAAATCCTGTTTATTCCAGCCTACAAGCCGCCTCATAAAAATGATATAACAGCAGTGGAAAAGCGCGTCGACATGCTACATCTTGCCATTGAAGAAAATCCCAATTTCGATATATCAAATGCTGAAATAAACCGGAAGGGAATCTCATTCTCCATTGACACAATCCTGTCTATTAAGGAAAGTATGAATCTAACCCGGGATAACTGTTATTTTCTCATTGGCAGCGACACCTTGTTGGATTTCCATACCTGGAAAGAACCCAGGGCAATATTAAATGAATGTCAGGTCATTGTGGCTATCAGGCCCGGATTTCGACCCAGCGATCTGGCACCCTGGATCCTGCACAGGGTTCAATTTGCAAATATCCCCCGCTTTGAAATATCATCAAAAACAATCCGTGCCCGCTGGGTGGAAGACAAGACCATTCGTTATATGGTGACCCTGCCGGTGTGGGAATATATCAATAAAAATAATTTATACAGCTAAAAGAAAAATTTAAGAAGCGAAATCAAAATACCAGCGGATCAGGTTGATCATCACCAGGATGCCGCCTTCGATCCGGGATATTCGCCAATTGGTCCGTATCATCAACAGGACCAGGCCAACCATCATGATCAGGTTAAATACGCTGAAATAAATTTCCTGTTCTATCATTGTGGGGTTGATGATTCCAGCCAGGCCCAGAACACCAAGGAGGTTAAACAGGTCGCTGCCGATTAAATTCCCCAAAGCAATTCCATGGCGTCCTTTTAACGCAGCCGTGATGGAAGTCGCAAGTTCGGGAGCCGAGGTTCCTGCGGCAACGATGGTTACTGCGATAATCCAATCAGATACACCCAGATAGCGTGCTACGTTGGAGGCGTGGGTGACCATCAGATGTCCGCCTGCAACAATGGATATTAGCCCAACGATAAAATATATATAAGATAGCCAGGTGGCGCTGTGAGGGTGGGTCTCTTCGACGGGTTCCTTTTTTAAGAACAGGTATAAGATATACCCAATCAACATTAAAAACAAAAAGCCCCCTTCCGTTTTAGAATAGGCGTCGTTGGGTGTCCAGCCGTCAAGTCCGAAAAACATGAAAAAGATAATGGAGGTGCTGATCAGTAAATATAAACCATCACGGTTAAAAAGTTTGGGTGAGGTGGAAATGGGGCGGATCACCGCGGTGCCGCCCAGAATAAAGCCAAGATTGAATATATTTGATCCGATCACATTGCCTATACTAATCTCGGACTGTCCCGAAAAGGCGGCACTGATGGTGACCGCAAATTCCGGTGCAGATGTTCCGAAGGCCACCACCGTTAATCCTATCACTAAATCTGATACATGCAGCGTATGGGCAATTTCGGCTGCAGAATCCACCAGCCATTCTGCTCCTTTCCAAAGCATAATTATGGATACAAGGACCAGAATGAAATCCAGGATAATTGTAAAATCCGGCATGGTTAATATTAATCAAAATGTATGGTGATTCTTTCAAGTATTATCGTTGATTGTCCATATCATTCTAATAACAAATTGATTAATTTTAACGATGATTGAATTCCAGAACGCCTCCTATAGCTATATAAAAGGCAATGGTGTCAATAATTTAAACGTCAAGATCGATGAGGGTGAATTTGCATTTTTGATCGGCCCCACTGGTTCAGGGAAAACGACGTTGATGAGGCTGATTTATTTTGACCTGATCCCGGATGCAGGAATGGTGATTGTTGGAAAATATTCTTCCAGCACCATTACCACCCGAAAAATACCCGGAGCTCGGAGGGGTGTGGGTATGGTTTTCCAGGATTATAAGCTTCTTGGTGATAGAAACCTGTTCGAAAATACCGCCCTGCCGCTACATGCACTTGGTTTTCCCGGCAAGGAGATCGTTGACCGGGTCGAGGAAGCGCTGGATCTTGTGGGTTTGGAAACCAAGAGCGAACATTTACCCATGGAATTATCAGGCGGTGAACAGCAGCGGGCCTGCTTGGCCCGGGCAATTGTGAAGGAACCGGATATACTGCTGGCGGACGAACCTACGGGGAATCTGGATCCAGTGGCATCCTTTGAACTGGTACGTTTACTGGAAACCATTAATGAAATGGGTACGACGATTTTAATGGCCTCTCATAATTATAACCTGATCAAAGGGAGGGGCCGCCGCATTCTGGAAATAAAGAATGGGACTCTTCGAGGCAGCTGATGGATAAAATTCATTATCTTATCTCTGAAGGATTTAAAAACATCTGGCGCCATAAAATGACAGCCTTTACAGCTGTATTCTCTTTATTTCTGGCCTTGTTTTTTGTAGGACTCATGGCCACTGCAGGAGAGAACACCCACAAAATACTGCAATACCTGCGAGCCAAGTATAAAATAGAAGTTTTCTTTGACCAGGATGTGGCAAATGAAAAGGCTCTGGGATTAATTCATCAAATCAAAAAGATCAATGGAGTTCGTACAGTTACGCTCATTGAAAAAGAAGATGCCATGAGAATATTCAAGGACCAGTTTGGAGAAGATATCCTGGAGATTCTGGGATACAATCCGCTGCCGGTCAGTGCAGTCATCAACCTGGTCCGAGCCAGCAAATTTCCGGTGAAAGCGGACCCTATTGTCAATAAAATAAAAACCATGAAAGGTGTGGCGGAAGTGCGCTACCAGGGCAGCTTGATCCGCAAGATTGAAAGAACCTACTACCGCATCCTGGGTAAATTGCCCGTGATTGCCGGTATAGTGGTTCTGGTGGCGGTCCTGGTGATTTACAATACAGTAAAATTATCTGTTTATTCCAGGAGACAATTGATCTTGACCCTGGAGATGATCGGCGCAACAAGAACTTTCATTAAAATGCCATTTATTTTTGAAGGCTTCTTCATTGCCATTCTGTCATCCAGTATTGCTTTTCCCGCCCTGGTAGGTACCATAGAGACGGGGAATTATATTTTGGCCAATTTCACCAGCTGGGGCATCCGCTTAAGTTTTGATCCTGTAATCTGGATTTGGCTGTTTGTTTTATCCGCAACTATTACGATTCTGGGCAGTTACAGAGCGATAGCAGGCATATTGAAGTAATTTATTTTATACGTTTCGTTGTCACGAAAAAACTCAGACAATTAAATTCCAGGTCATTTTTACTAATTAAATTCTATTTTAGAGGTTCATTGTGCCAAAAAGTGTAACAAAAAGGAAAAAAGAAAAACCAAAATCACCGCAAAAAACACCCAGAAAATCTGTTTCCAAAGAAAATGAGAAAATTGCTGCCCTGGGGCAGGAATTGAAGGAACTGGGGGACAGGCACCTGAGGCTGAAAGCAGAGTTTGATAATTTCAGGAGAAGGAAAACAGAAGAATTTTCCAAATTGCTGCTTTATGACGGGGAACAGGCTATCAAAGGCTTTTTGCCCATCATTGATGACCTGGAGCGTATGATGCAGGCTGCAGAAACTGCAAATGAAAACGGTGATGAATCTCTGGCAGACGGCGTAAAAATGGTATCTTCAAAGATTGAAAAATATTTTGAATCACTGGATGTAAAGCCATTTGGCGCCGTGGGCGACGTCCTGGATCCCGATATACATGATGCCATGATGACGAAGGCCGACGAAACAAGGGATGATAATGTTATTCTTGAAGTATTTGAAAAAGGATTCACTTACAGAGAAAAAGTGATTCGCCATGCCAAGGTAATTGTGAATAAGAAATGAGAGACTTGTACGAAATATTGGGTGTCGATAACAATGCAACCCGGGACGAAATTAAAAAATCGTACCGAAAACTGGCGTTAAAATATCACCCGGACCGCAACCCCGATGACCAGGAAGCAGAAAAGAATTTCAAGGAGGCGGCCGAAGCCTATTCGGTTTTAAGCGATGACCGCAAGAAGGCCCAGTACGATCAATTTGGCCATGCGGGGGTCGGGTTGGGCGACACCGGCGGCCAAGGCGGCTTTGGCGGCGGAATCCATATGAGCATGGATGATATTTTTTCCCAGTTCGGAGACATTTTTGGAGGCAGTCCATTTGAAAGTTTTTTTGGCGGCGGGCAGAGTCGCGGCCGGACCCGTAGTCGGGGGCACGATATCCGGATTAAATTGAAAATAAATTATGAAGAAATTGCGAGCGGCATTGAGAAAAAAATTAAAATAAAACATTCTGTAGTTGCCCCCGGCGCAGAATTCATTACCTGCCCCACCTGCCATGGGCAGGGACAGGTGACCCAGGTCTCCAATACCATTCTGGGCCAGATGCGATCCTCCACCGTATGTCCTCACTGTGAAGGGTCAGGGAAAAGAATCGGCAACCGTCCTTTGGGTGCGGGTCCGGATGGGATGATTAAAAAGGATGAAACAATCAAGATTAAAGTACCCGCTGGTGTTGAGGAGGGCAACTATATGACTGTGAACGGCCAGGGAAATGAGGATATCAACGGTTCTCCTGGTGACCTGATTGTGGTCTTTTCTGAAGAGGAACATCCTTATTTTGTCCGTGACGGTGAACATGTGATTCTTGAATTGAGAATCTCATATCCCACAGCGGTACTAGGGGGCAGGGTGGATGTGCCCACTGTTGGCGGAAAGGCAGAATTGAAAATTCCTGCCGGCATCCAATCGGGCCAGGTGCTGCGTATGCGAGGCAAAGGATTTCCCATGCTGCGGAGCAAGTCCAGAGGCGATCAGCTGGTCAAAATTCAAATCAATACGCCTTCAAAATTAAACAGGTCTGGTAAAAAACTGGTGGAAGGACTCGATAAAGAACTGCCGCCGATCCAGAATCCTTTCAACAAAATTGACCTGTAATGACTCTTTTAACAAAACAGGAGAAATGGGTATTCGTTTTTTTATGCACGACCCTGGTTTCAGGTTATTTGATTCAATATATGAAACAGCGCAATATGGATGATTCGCTCCATATAATATCTAAAACAGAAAAAGAAGAATTTAAACAGGCTGCACTCCATGCCTATTCCAGCCAAGGCATCCAGGATAATGAAACACCTAATATAGCGGCGGGAGATGCCACAGAAAAAAATATTAAAGATGGCGAAGAATTGGTTAATATTAACACGGCTGTGAAACAAGAATTGATGGCCCTTCCCAAAATAGGGCCCGTAACAGCTGAGAGAATTATACGATTCAGGGATGATTTTGGACCATTTCAGTCCATCGATGATTTGGCGAAGATCAAGGGAATTGGCCCAAAAACACTTGAACGGCTCAAGACACGAATTATTATTTGATTTGAGATACACCCATGCAGTTAACCGAAACTCATAAAACAGACTTACTGGAAATCGTAATTGTTTTTTTTATCCTGTTATTGATCATTGTTATTTACGTACCGGTAGCCATCTGGGAGGAGGAAACTCATTACCAGAGAGAAAGCAGATTCCGAATGAACAATCTCTATGATCTGGAAGTTTTCCACAAGAGCCTTACGGGAAATTTCAACCCGGATTTCCATGAAGCAATGAATCTTGTCAATGCTGCCCGGGATTCCGTGGTAGCCGATTCTCTATTTATTGAAGAGCAGGCCATCACTCTTAATGACAAAGAATACCTGGTGGACATTTATGATAATTTCGCGTTTGAATATGACACCACATTTGGTTTTAAAAGCTTTCGCCGTGATACGATCCTGGACACAACATTGCAGATCGCAGTTTATGACCAAAGCCTGGGCCGGGATGATTCAATATTTATTCAAAAACGGGACCTGTTTTCTTATGAGGGAGATCCCAATTTCAATGGAATTGTCAAAAAGGAACCGGTTGAACGGGTTGAACTGGTAGAATATTATAAAACATTCCTGCCCGATTCATCCACTTATTACTGTCCATTGACCGAAAAGGCATACCAGATAGATATTTCCGAGGAGGGCAGCAGCTTCAAGGTCTCCAGTCCCATTACAGTGACAGTGAAAAAGCCAAGATATCTTTTATTTTCATTTAAGGCTAACAGCCACGGTATTATACAAGACGGAACCAGAAGCTGGGATTGATCTGAGCTGACATGATTGGCCTGGTATTATCCGACTCATTTTTACTTTGCGGTGTCTGGGAAGTAGAGGGAAGTGCCAAAATACTTAAATCTATTTCCAGGGTGCAATTCTCCGATCCCATCACCAGCGTACTGTACCAGGAAGCAGAGTTAAATACTATCCTGGCACCTGCTTTGCGCCAGGCGTCTGAAGAGCATACCATAGATGGCCAGAATGTGTCCGTGGTGATTCCCGATATTTTCCTGACCCATAGTGCTTTGAAAATGGAAAAAGACCTGGGGCGGGATGATTACTGGGATTTCATTAAATGGCTGGATCGGAAAAAAGGAAAGCCGGAGGGGCAGAATCAGCTTATTTTTGGTCAGGTGTATCTACCTGACGATGAAAGTATCCATGTCTGCAGTGTCCCCCTGCCCGTGGTCAGGACCTTGAAATTGTCCATCATTGAAATGGGCGCCATGCCGGTCTGGATGGGACCTGCCAGTTCACTGTACCTGGATGGTACAGGAATGTCCGAGGCCGCCATGATCCAGAGGCACGGCAACAGATACACCTTTTACAAGGTGCAGAACAACCGCTTTGATATGGGAAAGATTGCTTTTTCCGGCGGTGCCCCCCGGGTGATCAACTCCACAGAAGCGGAAAATGTGACTCTGGCTGGACTGGGTCTGGAAAAATCGGAATTGGATGACATTCCTGTTTTCTGCCCGCAGAAGCTTGGCCGACAGGCACTCTCCTCCTGGGAAGCGTCTGATTTTCGGTCTCCGGAGACTTTTTCGGATATTAACGCTGAAGATCATCAGGTCAACCTTAATGGCATTCCCTACTACGAAGGCAGTATCATGACCCAGCTGATCCATAGTATTGCCACTGATTATTCATTTAATTTTTTCAATGAACCGGGTATAACCGATTTCCTGTTTACAACCGTCATTGATGCCCACAAACAGATGCTGGCACTGCATGCTGAGGAGGCAAGTATTGAGGAACAGGAAGCAACTAATGCCGAAACAGCGCCTGAAACCGCCCCGGATAATTTATGGCTGCTGGCTGCAGCCGTGCTGATTGTACTGGGTTTTATCGGGTTTCAATATATCAAACTCCGGGAAGAGTTAAATCTGCCGCTGTTCGGCAAGGATAAATCCTACACCATTGAAAGAACTGCGGTGAGCCGGGTCAATCAAATCGAGCGGTCTGTCATTCAATCATCGGCAAGACTTCTCCAGGAATCACAGGCAATTTCGGATGCGTTGCTGAAACTGCTGATACAAACGGACCTTGACCGCTACAACACTCTGACAATTACCAAGAATTTTGCCAGTATGGAATACACCAGCGGCATGAACCCCAACATTGAAAATATACTGGAATTGGAACCCACCTCATTCTCCGTTGAACCTCTGGGCACAGACAGTACTGTATTCTCCTGGTATTACACCTTTGATATGCCGGATCTGGCCTCGGTCAATCAGGGTATGACACCCTTGTCCAAAGAAGACCTGCTGCTGCAGCTGGATACCACCCTGACCGATTACAGCTTGAAATATTTTGACCAGATCTTCCTGGAAAACCAGATTTATGAACCCCTGCTGCTGTGGGCCAGGGATAAATCCAACATTTTGCAGGCCAGCGCCGTCCTTTCCAACAGCGGTGACCGAATTCTTTTAAGAAAATTTGTTTTATTTAATTCCTACGAACACCCTGCGCCCCGGGCTGGTTTTTACCTGTCTTTGTTGAAAGATTGATCGGTGCGTATCCTGGCGGGCCGGTTTAAAGGCCAGAGCATTGCCACATCCAGGAAACTGCCCTATCGTCCTACGCAAACTCGAATTCGAAAAAGTATTTTTGACCGTTTAAATCCCTATCGGTATGAAACAGTACTGGACCTGTTCGCCGGCAGCGGGATCATGGGTTTTGAAGCAGCGAGCAGGGGCGCCAGGGAAGTGACCCTGGTGGAGAAGGATAAAAGGAGCCTGAACCTGTTAAAAGAGAACGGTAAAAAGTTTCAAGGGGTGGATTTTCAATATATATACCGGGATGCGATCCGCTTTCTGGAAACTGAAAATGCCTTCGACCTCATTTTCGCGGACCCGCCCTACGGTCGTTTTTCCCTGGACGGAATGGTGAAAACAATTCTTGATCGCTTGCATAACAAGGGTAAATTTGTTTTGGAATGCGCAGCCTGTCAACAGCCATACCCCGATGCATCTAGTGTTACCTTTGGCGATACGCGCATCCTGATCTGGACAAAAGAATGAGAAGAATTATTTATCCGGGAACTTTCGATCCTATTCACAACGGCCATATTGATATTGCAGCCCGGGCGTCAAAGTTATTTGATGAATTGATTTTTGTGGTCGCAGTTAACGCTGACAAGAACCCGCTGCTTACTGCTGAGGAAAGAGTGCAGTTGATACTGGATTCCACCTCGAACCTGACCAACGTAACTGCCCAGCAGTTTACCGGACTGGTGGTAAACTATGCTCAGGACTGTGATGCAGTGGCCATCATCCGCGGCTTACGGCATGTGAGTGATTTTGAGTTTGAATTCCAGATGGCCATGATGAATTATCACTTAAATTCAAATATAGCCTCCCTTTTCATGATGCCCGACGAAAAATATATCCATCTGAATTCCACTGTAGTGAAAGATGTAGTGCGGCTGGGGGGCAACATCGACGAATTTGTTCCAAAACGGGTAAAAGATATATTATTATCTAAATATTCACGCTGAATATTTTTAGATTGCGCCGCTGATTATTCCTTATAAAGGTCTATTACATGCCCACCTACGATTATATTTGCACTGAATGCGGTGAGCGGTTCGAACATTTTCAAACTATGTCTTCGGATCCGTTAAAACAGCGTCCCGGCTGTGAGAAGGAGCAGTGCAGTGTCACCCGGGTTATCAGCGGAGGTACGGGTCTGATCTTTAAAGGTTCAGGGTTCTATCTGACCGATTATACGGACAAGGGCAAGCAAAAAAAACCTGCCGAGGGGGAAAAACCCAAGTCCGCAACTGAAAAAAAGGCAGCAGTAAAGAAGGAAGCAAAAGCAGAAAATTCTCCATCATGACCACAGCAAAAAAGATCACCATGTCCCAGGGAACAATCAATGTGCCCGATTATCCCATCATCCCCTATATCGAAGGTGATGGAACTGGCCCTGATATATGGCAGGCGGCGGTCCATGTATTTGACATTGCCGTGGAAAAAGCCTACGGAGATCAGAGAAAAATTCATTGGCATGAAGTGCTGGCGGGCGAAAAATCTTACCGCAGCAACGGGGACTGGCTGCCCCAGTCAACATTAGACACCATTAAAAGCCATCTCGTGGCCATTAAAGGCCCCTTGACCACTCCTGTGGGCGGCGGAATCCGGTCTCTGAATGTGGCCCTGCGGCAGAAACTGGATCTCTATGCCTGCGTGAGGCCTGTGCGCTGGCTAAATGGTGTGCCCTCTCCGGTGAAGAAGCCGAACCTGGTGGATATGGTTATTTTCAGGGAAAATACAGAGGATATTTATGCCGGCATCGAGTGGATGCATGGGACGAAGGAACTGGAACAGGTAAAATCTTTTTTAATGGATGAAATGAAGGTGACAAATATCCGCTTTCCGGATACGGCCAGCCTGGGGGTCAAACCTGTCTCGAAAGAAGGAACACAGCGTCTGGTCCGCTCCGCCATCGAAGAGGCCCTGGTCAAAGGCCGAAAATCGGTCACCCTGGTGCATAAGGGCAACATTATGAAATTCACGGAGGGCGCTTTCCGGGACTGGGGTTATGAAGTAGCCCGGGAAGATTACAACTCCAAAGACCTGGATGGAGGCCCATGGCAGGTCATTGACCACCAGGGTAGGGAGCTTATTGTAAAGGATGTGATCGCCGATGCCTTCCTGCAGCAGATACTGCTGCGCCCTGCGGAATACGATATAATTGCCACCACAAACCTGAACGGTGACTATATTTCCGATGCCCTGGCGGCCATTGTGGGCGGGATCGGAATAGCTCCCGGGGCCAATATCAATTATACCAGCGGGCACGCCATATTTGAGGCCACCCACGGCACGGCCCCCAAGTACACAGGACAGGATAAGGTGAACCCCAGTTCCCTCATTTTATCCGGTGTTATGATGCTGGAATATGTTGGCTGGCATGAAGCAGCGGATCTGATTGTGTCCGGAATTGAAAGCGCTATAAATAAAAAACGCGTTACCTATGATTTTCACCGGCTCATGGAAGGGGCAACAAAACTGAAATGCTCTGAGTTCGGTGCAGAGATCGTGGCCAGTATGGCCTGATCTTTTTTCTGCATAATTTATAAATCTGTTTGTATTCTTGGCGGGAAAATCCGTCTTTTTAATTTATGTTTATCGACTATACAAAAGTTGAATTAACCGCGGGCAACGGCGGCGCCGGCGCCGTATCCTTCCGCAGGGAAAAATATATTCCCAAAGGCGGTCCGGACGGAGGTGACGGGGGCCGGGGAGGACATATTATTTTCCAGGCAGACAGCAATCTTCATACTCTGCAGGACGTACGCTATAGGAAACTGTACAGGGCGGAAAACGGAGCCAAAGGCGCCGGGGCCCGGAAAACAGGGCGGAATGGTACGGATGTCATTGTACCGGTACCCATTGGTACCCTGATCAAAGGGGCAGGAGAGGCAGATATAGTGGCTGACCTGGTAGCTGAAAAGCAGCAGGTTATTGTATGCCGGGGCGGTGACGGCGGCCGGGGAAATACACATTTTAAGTCTTCTACCAGGCAAGCGCCGCAAAAAGCACAGCCAGGAAAGCCGGGTGAATCCGGTTCTTTTGAGATTGAGCTAAAGGTTCTGGCCGACGTGGGACTGGTTGGCCTGCCAAACGCCGGTAAATCAACCCTGCTTGCCCGCTTATCCGCAGCTCGGCCCAAGATCGCCGATTATCCCTTTACCACTCTGGAACCCCACCTGGGGATTGTGAAATACAACGAGTATCAATCCTTTGTGATGGCGGACATTCCCGGCCTGATCGAGGGCGCCAGCGCCGGCAAGGGGCTGGGGCATCAATTCTTAAAGCACGTGGAGCGGAACAAGGTATTGCTCTATTTAATCGACTGCGCGGATGAAGATCCCCGGGCGACCTTCCAGACCCTGCAGCAGGAAGTTCTGCAGTTTAACCCGGACCTGGCATTAAAACCTATCCTCATATGCAGGTCTAAAATGGACCTGGAAAAGGACAATATACATCCCTGGCAGGATTTCGATCAGGAAGTACTCCCCATCTCCGCTGTGAGCGGCAGCGGGTTGAATGAATTGATTTCAAAAATAACAGGTTTGCTGCGTGAAAACAATTAACCCCAGCATTATAATCAACCTGCTGGCAGTACCCAAAATGGGTCGCCGACGAACCCGTCAACTAATGGCCCACTTTGGCCCCGAAGTCAATCCATTTGATCTTTCTGTAAAGGAATTGTGCGCAGTTAAGGGAATCAGCAAGGATATTGCCCGGTCTATCAAATCCTATTCCCGGTTTGAACTCGGTGAGGCAGAAGTTGAAGCTGCCTGCCAAAAAAACATCACCCTGATTACCTGTTGGAATAAGCACTATCCGGTCCTGCTGAAAAAAATCTATGACCCGCCCATTCTGCTGTATTGTACCGGTCAGCCTCTTCAGGCCCGGGAAGACACAATTGCCATTGTGGGTACCAGGCGCTACACAGCCTACGGCAAGTCCGTCACCCAATCCATTACGCGGGATCTGAACCTGGCGGGATTGACCATTGTCAGCGGACTGGCCCGGGGCATCGACACTATTGCCCACCAGGAAACAGTCCGGAACGGCTGTCGAACCATTGCTGTTCTTGGAACGGGCCTGGATGTTCTTTACCCACCGGAAAACAGGCAGCTGGCCTCCCAGATTTGCGAGCGGGGAACAATTATCACTGAATTCCCCCTCTCGACAGGACCAGAGCGGGGCAATTTCCCCCAAAGGAACAGGATCATCGCCGGCCTTGCCCATGCCGTTTTGGTGTCGGAAGCAGGTCACAGGAGCGGAGCCATGTTGACGGCCCTGGATGCCGTGGATCAGAACCGGGATGTATTTGCCATACCGGGCCGTGTCGTGGATAAGCAGAGTGTAGGCACCAACCGCCTGATCCGCAACGGTGCCGTGCCGGTGGCTACTGGGGAAGAGATCATACAGGCCATCAACCCAAAACTGTTCAACCCATTGCAGCGGGTCCAGAAAAAGCTGTCAGTCGAATTATCGGAAGCAGAGCAGAAGATCATGGAAAACCTGGGGTCGGACCCCGTGCATATCGACCAGTTGGCAAACCAAATGAAAATGGAGATCACATCACTGCTGCAGCAGCTGTTGAGCCTGGAGTTGAAGAACGCGGTGCAGCAGGTGGGGGGCAAGCAGTTTGTACGCGCTTGAGCACAGGATAATTAATCTGTAAGTTTTCCTTCACAATAAACTCTTAAACGGAGAGGTGGCCGAGCGGCTGAAGGCGCTCGCCTGCTAAGCGAGTAACAGGCAAACCCTGTTCGAGGGTTCGAATCCCTCCCTCTCCG
>DKQR01000015.1:0-6410 GCA_002471805.1 Fidelibacterota bacterium UBA7303
GGCAATGAGAGTAATGGTGATAACGTCGACAGAGTATAAAACCATGGGTAGAGAATTGATAAAATAAATATCCGCAGGAATTGGAATAATCCCAGATACGGATTGTATCAGTACAACAGCCATTCCCACAATTAAACCGGACAGTGCTCCCTTAAAGCCTTTTTTTAATCCCATGGTGAGCAATACCCGCTTAACAAATATAGAAGAAGCACCCATGATCCGCAGGATACCTGTTTCTTTCATTTTTTGTATGGAAATTAACGATAATGTTGCGGTTAGATTAAATGCTGCAACAAGAAATATTAAACTTAAGATCGCAATTGCACCCACACGTTCAAGCTTCATGGCTTCCACGAGAGACCGATTTAGATCTTTCCAGGTCTGAATTGTAATTTCTTCCGGCAAACTCAGTCTATGATTTATCTTCCATGATTCAACATCCTGGTTACCATCCAATCGCAAATCAAACCCATCCAGTGATCTTTTTCGTTTGAATAAAGATTGCCCCACACCTAATGGAATAAAAACATATCTGTCATCGTAATCTAGAATTCGGGTGGAGAAAACACCACTGATTATTAATTTTTTCCTTGGTGGAAACCCTAAGCCGAAAGATTGGTCAATGGGGCTGCTGATTTCCACTTGATCCCCAATGTCTTTCCCCAGGCGATAAGCAAGATCCTGGCCTATCAAAATCTCATTTTCTGATGATGTACCTCGAAGTGTCAGCGAATAAAAGTCCTCCAGCTTATTCATATCAACAGCTTTTAAGGATACCACTCTGTAATCTTCTTCATCATTGATCAAGCCTCGGCGTTCCATGTAGGGCATTGCAGACATTACACCATCAATCTGTTCTAATTGCCCCAGTTTCAACTCATTAACTGCTCCGGAAACTCTGATGTCTCCATCAAAACCTTTTAATTTTAAATTGACTATGAATTCAAATCCATTCATGACTGCCAGTGAAATGATCAGTGCGAAACAGCCCACACCCATCCCTATCACAGATAAAATACCTGCAGCCTTACCGTGTCCCAATGGCGAACTGGAAAATTTATTTGCTATTTTAAAAATCAAATTCACTCGTACAATAAAGCTTGGGCCGGTTTTAACCTTAATATCGCTTTGCTGGGCCACCAGGACGCAGCCATACACAAAATGTAGGAAAGGGCAAGAATAAGCAGAAACATGGGTTTATCAAATGACATGGGAATTTGATCCATAAAATATATTTCTTCAGATATGGTAAATAATTCGAATTTTAACTGCAGGAAAATGATCCCCAATGTAGCCAGACCTCCAAATAAGCCTCCCATAATCCCAATGAAACCGCCTTGAATCATAAATACCATTTGCATGTTTGACTTGGGGAATCCCTGGGAAACTAATATGCCGACCTGGGCCTTTTTTTCCACAATGATCATTGCCAGTGCAGCAATGATATTCACAATTCCAACCAGGGCAATTAGGCCAAACATAATAAATGCCGGCCAGCGCTGGATTTGTATCCATTCAAAAAGCAATGCGTGTCTTTGCCGCCATGTTTCTATAATGTACGGATAAGAAATATCAGGAAGTGTTTGGTTGAATGTTTCCTTAGAAAATAATACCCAGCCCGTTGCAGTATCTTCATCATACCCCAATAGTGACTGTGCATCTTTAATGCTCACATAGCCAAGCGTTTTATCATATTCAGATAATCCTGAATGATATAGGCCTACCACTGTTAATGATTTGATTCTCCTTGTGGCTTTACCCGCCAGTTCCTCCACAAAAACAGTATTGCCTCTATTTACCTTTAAAAGGTCTGCCAATTGCCTTCCCATGACAATTTCACCTTTTTTTAATTGCTTTTGCGATCTCGGGTTGAGCCAATCAATTAAAAGTGTCGGTGATAGTTTATTGACGCCCTCAATCAGAACACCATCAGCATGGTATCCAGAGCGCACCATACTCATTCCGCGAACAAATGGCTGGACATCATAATTTGTGTTCGCTTCAGATATGAATGAACTTAATTTATTTTCTGACAAAGAAATGGGTTTCCCGAGGATATGCTGTATTCGGGCTGTACCATCGAAAGATGAAATTTTTCTCGAGACTGTTGTTTCAAATCCGTGAATGATGCAGGCTGTAAGCATCAAAGCTGCAATGCCAATGCCAAGACCAGCAACGGCCAGCCAGCTGGCAAAGGAAGAGAAACTGCCTTTCTGCGGGGATAATAGGTAGCGAAAGGCCAGCCGAAAACTCAACAGCATGTTCAGGGATCTTCAGATCTCATGGCTGGGAATAAAATTACATCTTTTATCCAGCGATTCCCGGTAAGAAGCATGGTCAGGCGGTCTATACCAATACCAACGCCGCCTGTAGGCGGCATACCGCATTCCACAGCCTGGATAAAATTTTCATCCACAGGCTGGGCTTCTTCATCACCGCGCTCTTTTAACGCAGCCTGAGCTTCCAGCCGTTGCCGCTGATCAATGGGGTCATTCAATTCAGTGAAGGCATTCGCAAATTCTGCCCCGCCAATAAATAATTCAAATCTTTCCACCAATTGTGGATCACCGTTTCGATGTGCCTTTGCCAGCGGAGATGTGGCCTTGGGATAATCGATGATAAAAGTGGGTTGTATCAGTTTAGGCTCTACAAGTTTACTCATCAGTTCGTCCAGCATCTGTCCATAATTTGCATTGTTTTCTACCTCGATCTCATGTTCTGCACATATCGATCGGATTTCATCCTCAGATGCATTCCCCAAGTCATGGGTGGTTGCATCTTTTAACAATTCAAAAAATGGCCGCTTTTGAAAGGGCTGCGAAAGGTCAATTTCCATACCGCCCCAATTCGTCTTCTGGACACTGACGGATTCTGCTGCCTGGCGGAACATTTTCTCAACCAGATCCATATTATCCTCATAATCTGAGTAAGCCCAGTAAAATTCCAGCATGGTGAATTCCGGGTTATGGTTGCGGTCCATCCCCTCATTTCGAAAATCCTTCGATATTTCGTAAACACGATCCATACCGCCAATAATCAATCGTTTGAGATATAGTTCATCTGCAATCCTCAAATAGAAAGTCTGGCCAAGGGCATGATAATGGGTGGTAAATGGGCGGGCGTTCGCACCTCCATATAGAGGTTGTAATACCGGCGTCTCCACTTCCAGGAATCCCCGACCATCCAGATAATTGCGGATTGATTTAATGATTTTTGCACGGTTTACGAACGTTTTTCGCACCTCAGGATTCACAACCAGATCCAGGTGCCGATTTCGATACCGCTGTTCCTTATCCGCAAAAGCATCAAACGTTTTTCCATCTTTTTCCTTCACAATGGGCAGCGGTCGAATACTTTTGGCCAGAATAGTAAATACATCCGTATGCACAGATATTTCACCGGTTTTCGTAGTAAAAACATATCCTTCCACACCAACATAGTCGCCAATATCCAATAATTTGAAATGATTGTATGTTTCCTCTCCAACATCATCCTTACGGATAAAGAACTGTATTTTTCCTTCGGAATCCATTATTTGGGCAAAGGAGGCCTTACCCATTTTCCGCAATGCCATTATACGGCCTGCAACCCGTACAATTTTACCCTCCAGATTAGGATAATCACCCTTGATAGATTCACTTTTATGGGTAGGCTCATAATGATACGGGTAAGGGTTAATACCTGCTTCGCGGAGTTTCTGCAGCTTTTCAATTCTAAATTCAATAATTTGCTGCAGACTTTTGTGTTCTTCCGTCATTTTGTTTCCTTAACCTGTTCTGGTTGTCTCGACCCCATTGCATTCAGTAAAAAGGCTCGGATGAATTTATTCAAATCACCATCCATAATGGCCTGGATATTGCCTGTTTCTTCTTTGGTACGATGGTCTTTAACCATATTGTAAGGATGAAAAACATAAGAGCGTATCTGGCTGCCCCAGCCAATATCCATTTTTTGATCTTCGAGTTCTTTATTTTTTTCCTTTTCTTTTTCTAACTCTGCCTGGTATAACCTAGCTTTTAATATTTTCATGGCCTGACTCTTATTTTTATGCTGGGATCTTTGATTCTGGCACTGGGCAACAATTCCTGAGGGAATATGAGTGATCCGGACAGCCGAATCGGTCTTGTTCACATGCTGGCCGCCAGCGCCGCTTGCTCGATAAGTATCGATCCTGAGATCAGTTGGATTTATATCAATTTCTATCTCTTCATTTACTGCCGGATAAACAAATACCGAAGCGAATGAAGTATGACGGCGACTGTTTGAATCGAAGGGAGAAATTCTTACCAGACGATGCACACCCGCTTCCGCTTTCGACAAACCAAATGCATAGTCTCCACTGACTTCAAAGGTCACATCCTTAATTCCAGCTTCCTCACCCGGCTGTAAATCAATTAACTCCACTTTGAAATCCTGCCGTTCTGCCCAGCGGGTGTACATACGGTAAAGCATCTGCGCCCAATCCTGGCTTTCTGTGCCGCCAGCGCCCGGGTGAATGGTAATAATGGCATTTTGCGTATCTTCAGGGTTCCCGAGCAGGAGTCTAACTTCAATTTTCTCTATATTACTTTCATATGAATTCAACTCGGTTTGTATTTCATTAAAATCCGTCTCGCCAGCTTCAGCAAATTCAAAGAGTATTTCCATATCATCATGGCGCCTGCCAAGATCTTGCCAGAAACCAATTTCCTTTTCAATACGGGAGATTTTTTTTAAAATGGATGAGGCGCGCTGGCTGTCGTCCCAGAAATTTAAGTCGGAAGACTTTGCCTGTAATTTTTCAAGTGTATGAGCCAGGGCATCAAGGTCAAAGATACCTCCGTAACTCAACATACTTCGTTTCCGCATGAGCAAAACGCTCTTTCAGGTCAGCTAACTCCATCTGAAAATTTAAGGAACTTCGGAGTTCCAATTAAATGTCAAATCTTTGAATCTCAATCTCCGGAAGAAATAAACAAACGTTCATTTAAATAGCGGCGAAGTTTCATTTCATCCAGATCGAGGTGAACAAAACGGCCATTTTCGGCCACAGAAATATTGCCTCTTTCCTCTGATATAACAACAACAATAGCATCAGACTCTTCAGTAATTCCCAGTGCGGCCCTGTGGCGAGTGCCCATTTCCGGTGATATCATAGTACTCTCTGTCAATGGCAGGATACATCCGGCAGCTTCCAGTAACGTATTTTGTAATATAACTGCACCATCATGTAGGGGGGCGGCGGGATTAAATACAGACAGTAACAGCTGAGCGGACACTTCCGCTTTCATAGGGGTACCTGTTTCCTTGTAGGAACGCAGACCAGTTTCACGCTGCAGCACAATCAATGCACCCCATTTTGTTTCCGAAAGCTTTAAAGAGGCTTCCACAACGGCCTCCAGTGACCGCGGTGATGATCCCGTACGGAAAATGATTCTGAAAAATCTTGTTTGCCCAACATAGATCAGCAATCTACGAATTTCAGGCTGAAACAAAATTACAAATGCCACAACCCATACCGTTTGAAATTGATTCACCAACCATGAGGTGGCACTCAGACCAAGTGCATTGAATAAAAAGGAAGAAATCAGCAGGATGACCAGGCCAACAAGCATCTGACCCGCCCGGGTATCTCGGAAATAATTATACACCCTGTAAAAGATCAAGGTCACGATCAATAAATCGATAAGATCAAACAGCGTTACGGTCAGAAAACCAATATTAAACAACGTCATGCTGCTGTCCGTATCTTTTCAGTAATGGCAACAACCCGTTTCATTTCCATCACATCGTGCACCCGCACGATGCGGGCACCATACAGTATTCCAGCACAGACAGAGGCGGCAGTACCTTCTATCCTTTCTTCAGCAGGTAAATCCAAAGTGGAACCAATAAACGATTTTCTGCTGGGGCCAATTAAGACTGGATAACCTAAATCACATATTTTACCCAGGTGTTGTATCAATGAAAAATTATGATCAACTGTTTTCCCAAAACCAATACCGGGATCCAGAATGATTTGATCATCTCTAACCCCTCCTGCTCGCGCTTTATTAATTTGGTTCCGAAAAAATGATATCACATCCGATACCAGGTCTTTATATATTGGATCCAGCTGCATATTTTTTGGAGTTCCATTCATATGCATAATAATCACCGGGACCTTTTTATCTGAGATCAGTTTAATCATAGAATCATCTAAAGAAAGACCGCTGATATCATTGATAATGTTTGCTCCTGCCATAATTGCTTTTCTGGCAACCTCTGGTTTATAACTATCAATGGAGATTAAGCAGTCCGGATAGGTGTTTCGAATCTCTTGGATGACCGGGATCACCCTTTCAATTTCATCTTGAGCGTTGATAGGTTCAGCACCTGGCCTGGTGGATTCGCCGCCGATATCCAGTATATCCGCACCAGCTTCTAAAATG
>DKQR01000015.1:6799-10694 GCA_002471805.1 Fidelibacterota bacterium UBA7303
TTCAGGATACCCATTACAAGCGTTTCACGATCGGGATTAATACACCAATCTATGAAATCTATACTTGTCATGGACGAAATCAACCTATTATTTCGTGTCTATTTTTTCGCAGGCTGCTTCTTTTTCTGCTTAGATTGGCTTTGATTTCCCGGTTTACGAAGGCCGGCCTTATTTTGTTTGGCCTGGACTTTTCTTCTTGATTTCCCGGGTGTGCGTTTCCTGGGTTTTTGCCTCGATTGCCCGTTTATCCTGCGTGTTAATTTTTGTCCTTTGATTATTTTATCAAGATCATCGGAGGTTACAGTTTCATATTTAAGCAATTCTTTGGCCAGTCTGTTGAGCAGATCTATATCTTTCCTCAGGATCTCTTCTGATATCCGTTGAGCATCTCTTACGATCCTGGATATTTCCTCATCGATCATGCGGGCCGTTACATCACTGTAATCCCGGTGGGATTGGATTTCCCGGCCCAGGAATATTTCTTCATTCTTTTTCCCGAAGGTCATGGGACCCAGCAAATCACTCATACCCCACTCAACGACCATCTTGCGGGCGATTTCTGTAGCCTGCTCAATATCATTACCTGCACCAGTAGTCATCTGGTTAAAAATCAGCATCTCAGCACTTCGTCCTCCCATAAGAATCCCAAGCCTTCCTTCAACATAATCGCGGGTGTATCCATGCCTTTCATCTATTGGTAACTGCATGGTGATTCCCATGGCACGCCCCCGCGGTATAATAGTTATTTTATGAACAGGGTCTGCACCTTTGGTACGCATAGCCACCAGGGCATGACCCGCTTCGTGGTATGCTGTAACTTCTTTTTCCTCTTCCGATAAAACCATGCTTTTCCGTTGAATTCCCATCATCACTTTATCTTTTGCTTCTTCAAAATCATCATTATCAATGGATCTTTTGCGTTTTCGTGCTGCCAGCAGCGCCGCCTCATTGACAATATTTGCAAGATCAGCGCCAACCATTCCCGGAGTTCCTTTAGCCAAGGATTCCAAATCCACCTTGCGGCGGTTTAAAACTACTTTCTTAGTATGGACTTTCAAGATACCCAACCGGCCAATGTAATCAGGAACATCCACCACAATCTGCCTATCAAAACGCCCCGGCCTTAGGAGAGCTTTATCCAATACATCAGGTCGGTTCGTAGCAGCGATGACTATTACATTCTGCGTATTATCAAAACCATCCATTTCTACCAGAAGAGCATTTAGGGTCTGTTCGCGCTCATCGTGTCCGCCTCCGATACCAGCGCCGCGCTGACGGCCAACCGCGTCTAATTCATCGATAAAAATGATACAGGGAGTGGTCTTTTTTGCCTGTTCAAAAAGATCTCGGACTCTAGAAGCTCCCACCCCAACGAACATTTCGACAAAATCCGCACCACTAAGACTATAAAAAGGTACACTTGCTTCTCCGGCAACAGCCCGTGCCAGAAGAGTTTTACCCGTGCCAGGTGGACCAATCAATAATGCACCCTTGGGTACAGTCGCTCCCAGTTTTTGAAAGCGTTTAGGGTTCTTTAGAAAACCGATAACCTCTTTTAACTCCTCTTTAGCTTCTTCACATCCGGCAACATCCTTGAAGGTTACAGCGGGCTGGTCCGATGTCCATAATGATGCCCTGCTTTTTCCAAAGTTAAAGATACCTTTCATACCGCCGGCTCCACCCTGCATTCTTCTGATCATAAATATCCAAAAGCCGATTAGCAGCAGCCAGGGCAGCATATTCAGCAGATACCCGGTCCAATCAATTGTTTTTTCTTTAAAGGTATAATTTAATTCCGCAGCATCCCACTCATCTGTCACAGACCGATCCACAAAAGGTAAGGTCAATTTAAAATGGGTCACATTTTCCAGTGCTCCCATAGGAGTATCCAGTGTTTTGGCCAATTTGAATTCTCCATGGAAAACAACACCGATTACAACTGCTTTCTGAATTTCATGATTCTCCAGATATTCTCTGTATTCGGTGTATTCTATTTCTATTTCTTTTTTCCCGGATTCAGTCAATAATCCCGAAATATAGACAGCACAAAGAATAATGCTAATCCAGATCAGGCTTGTTTTTCCTGCACGTTTCCAGTGAAATTGGTCAGGATTGTTCTTATTACTGGATCTAGGGGATTTTTTTCCCGGTGATTGTGGCTTTTTATTCATGAAAATAAACCATCCTTAAAATAAAATTAGCTGACTCTTCCATCAAGGCGGTAGATACCGCCCAAATGTCTCAGTTTTTGGTTAAAATCCAACCCATATCCTACAACGAATTCCGGGGAAATTTCAAATCCTATGAAATCGATGGGAAAATCTAATTGTGCCACATCTGGCTTTAACAACAATGTGGTAATCGCAACCGATTTTGGCCTGGCACCCTGCAAACGATCTTTTAAAAAACGGATTGTATATCCAGAATCAATGATATCCTCCACTAAAATAACATGGCGATCCGTTATATCCGCAGAGATATCCTTGATCAATTGAATTGTGCCTTTGGATCTATCGCCGTCATAGCTGTGCAGTTTAATAAAATCCATTTCACAATCTATCGTTACTTTTCTAAGCAGGTCCGCTAGAAAAATAAAACTGCCGTTTAATACACCAATAAAAATCGGATCCTTTTTTTCAAACTGATCAGAGATATCTTTGGCGATTTCAGCTACTTTCTGATCGATAACGTCTTGCGAGAACAGCAGTGTCAGGTTATGTTTGTTTATGATCATTCAGTTCAATGATAAACAATTGAGTTTAACTTTCTCAGTAGTATCTCCTGTGATCTTAACCCAATCAGAAATACGGTGACTGCAGACCCAGAAAATTTGTCCATTTGCTGTCATCACTGTTTGGTTTTCCTTTGCGAAACGATCCACTTTCTGATTGATGAGGAAATCACTGACCTTTTGGTGCCCGGTCATACCTAACGGCTGAAATGAATCTCCGCTTTCCCAGAGACGCAGTTCTATTTTCATGTGTTTCAGGATTGACCAGTTTGCATATTCGGTATTGCCCTTATTTCTCGCGAATGAAATTTGCTCAGTTAATGAAATTTTATACATATGGTCGCAATAATGAACTAACTGATTCAAATGAAGTTCCAGAGATTTCGTCTCTGTTTTATTGATCTTCTTAACACCAATGATCTCCCGACGGTCTTTCAGAAGTATCCAGCCGTTTTTCACTTGCAATGTTTTTCCGGTCTGGTTTCCCTCTAGGAAAATACGGACACGATCCATTTCCTGCTTAGCCCAGAGTACATCAGCACCAGAGGTAAGAAACTGCATTAGTCTGATCCTGGAGAATACTGGAATCTTTTCAATCAGTTCCAAGGGAATAATAAATTTATTTTCTGTCCGTTGAACCTGATGGATCAATCCGTTCAAAATAAAATGATCCAGAGCATCTTTCCATTCAGAAAAATGATCCGCGGATTGTTGAATCGCGCTGATCAGATGGGGGTCAAACTCTTCCCACGATTTCAATATTTTTTTTCTTAGAAAGTTGCGGGGGATGGCTATATCATCATTTGTCGGATCAGAAACAAAGGGAATCCTGTTCCGGGAAACAAATTTTTCTATCTCTTTTTTGGAAAATGGCAACAGCGGCCGTAACAGATGATTATTCTTTTTTCCGATACCACGCAAACCGGAAACACCTGCATGCCGCGACAGGTTCAGTAATACTGTTTCCGCTTGATCATTGCCATGATGGGCGGTCATAATCCAGTTTGCTCCTGTATTTTCAGCAATTTCATTTAATAGTTCATAACGATTTTTTCTCGCCCAGGATTCTACACTGTCTCCATGTTCGATCTGTGCCGGATTTAACTTCCTGGAATGAAAAGGAACATGACAGTGTTTTGCAATTGACTGCACAAATTTCATATC
>DKQR01000204.1 GCA_002471805.1 Fidelibacterota bacterium UBA7303
CCGGCCATCTCAACCATGAAATCTATTACATTGAAATGGACTTTTTTTTCTTCTTCCTTGAAAAAATATTTTGCCCATTTTCTCATTTCAGTTCCAAAGGGTGTGCGCACCTCAATTGGTTCAACTATTCTGCCCATCTTTTTAGAAAAAGCTGATTTGTCCAGCCAGTCATTAATGATCATGACCAGCACATGGCTTTCCATCGGAGACCTGCAATAAGTCAAAAGATCATTGGCCATTTTTCCTTTCAACTGCTGGGGATTTCTTAACACAAACAATTTGTTACTGCTGAACAAATCACGGGTAGTCAACTGGTCAACGATCTCCTTTCCCTTCATATCGTCAGGTAGCATCAGTGTTTTATCTACAGGATCTTCGCCGAAGAAGGTTTCCGATACTTTTTTAACAAAAAGGGATTGCAGGAACTGATCATTACCCTTTAGGAAATAAATGGGATTAACTGTCCCTGATTTGATGGTATTGAGAACTCCCTTAATCTTCATTTTTTCTATTGCGCTGTGTATTCATACTGACCACAACAACTGCAAAAAAGGCCAAAACAAAACTTGTAAGTCTTTCTGTCATTAATGATTGCAGACCTGGAATGTTTGCCCAGGCAATGGTTGTCACAAATCCGGTTAAAAGACCCGCAATTACACCCTGCCTAGTTATTTTCTTCCACCACAGTGTCAGAACCAGCACAGGGCCGAAGGTAGACCCCAAACCACTCCAGGCATAACTGACGACGCTAAAAATCTTTTTATCCTGGATCTCAGAAAGCATGGCAATTCCAAAAGCAATCAATCCCAAAAGAACAATTGTGACCCGGCTTAGCGTAACCAAAGATTTGTCAGATAATTTTATTCCTAAAAACTGGTGGACAAAATCTTCCGTCACTGCGGAAGTGGACACCAGCAGTTGTGAATCGGCAGTGGACATCATGGCAGCCACAGCCCCGGAAATGAATAATCCAGCTAGAATTGGTGGCAGCAGTTCGGTGGCCAGCAGCGGCATGGCCTGTTCAACATCTGTAACCATTTCCAATTCACCATTTGCCATCACCTGGTAAAAATGATCTACTCCAAAATACTGCAGTGCAACCAGGCCAATCAAAAATGCACCTGTTATGCCGGGTAAAGCCCATAAGATCGCCACGGTCCTGGCCTGTCTCACTTCCCGGGAATCTCGGATTGCCATATAGCGGATAACCAAGTGGGGCTGTCCGAGATATCCCAACCCCCAGCTCAATCCACCCAACGCAACCATCAATGCGGCAATCCCGCTCTCTCCCATAAAATAAGAAGCATTGTTCTTTCCCAAAAGTTGGTCCGCATTCTCAAGATTGGCCGACAGGGATATGCCGGATTCCTGCAGCTCGATAAAGCCGGCAATTGGAAGAATAACCAGCGTTCCAATCATGAGAATTCCCTGCAGAAGGTCTGTCCATGCCACGGCAAAAAATCCACCCATGAGAGTGTAAATAATTATCACCGCTGCTCCGATAGTAATTCCATTAACCGGAGACAGGTCGAACAGGGAACTCAGCACCTTTCCTGATGCATGGAATTGCGCCGAAACATAAAACATAAAGAAAAATGCAATAATAATGGCTGAAAACAGCCGAATGACATTAGATGGGTCATTAAATCTCCGGTGCAGATATTCCGGAATGGTCAGGGCATTATATTTTTCTGTCTCTTCCCGAAGTTTTTGGGCGATCAAAAACCAGGATGCAGTGATTCCTGAAATAATACCGATGACCGTCCATGCTTCTCCTAGGCCCACAGCGATGGCTGCACCGGGAAGTGCCAATAGCAGCCAGGCCGATTCCCCAGAGGCTCTCTCAGAAAAAGCCGTGACCCAAGGACCGAGTTTCCGTCCAGCCAAAAGGTAATCTTCCTGCGTTTTATTGAAGCGGTACGTCCAAACACCCACACCCAGTAAAAGCAACAGGTACAAAATAAAAATGATGCCGATTAAATCCATATCAGATCAATAAAGTGATGATACCAACTGCAAAGCAGTATATCCCGAAATAATGAAATTTCCCTTGTTCCAGCCATCCCAGGAGCCATTTCAGGGCAACCACCCCAACACCGAAAGAACTTATTAACGCAGCAATGCTTACTGAAAGCGGCAATTGAAATCCACTGCTTACATCCATTGCTGTCAAGAGTCCTGCTCCGGCTATAGCCGGGATAGCCAAAAGGAATGAAAACCGCGCAGCTTCCTTTGGAGATAATCCTAAAAATAGTGCGGCGCTGATAGTCATGCCGCTCCGGGAAACGCCGGGAATAATGGCAACTGCTTGTGCGCAACCAATCAGAATAGACGTTATATAAGAATGATCCCTATTCCTCCTTTTAGCAAAGGATGAACCATAAAGGACCAATCCAGTGAAAATAAGCGCGCCACCCACAGCCGGAACGTTTTCGAATAAGGATACAAATAAGTTTTTCAGCCCAAGTCCAATGCCGACAGCTGGCAAGGTGCCGATAAGAATGAAAAGAATGAACAATTGTGTTTTTTTTGATGTCAGGGATAATACAAGGTATTTAATGTCATCAAAAAAGACCAGCAGCACGCTGGTCATCGTCCCCAAGTGGACGAGAATCTCAAATTCATTCCCAGGTTGCTCGATACCAAGAATAGCTTGCCCCAGGACCAAATGCCCGGAACTGCTGATCGGTAAAAATTCGGTGAATCCCTGGACGATACCCAGGATGGTTGCTTCAATAATTGTCATAGTAAAGAAAAAAGTGGTTGGAATTTAGACGAGAGAATTAGATTCGGGGAAATTGATTATTCCTATCCCAATAATCCAATCATCCGTCCAGCTTTTTTTCATTGGTTAAGAAAAGATATTGGATTCCGGTTCTACGGCCGAAATGGCCTTAGAATCTTATAGTATTAATCTTTATTCGTCCCTCTGTTAAATAGGAAAAGAATAAAGAAATTATTTCATTCCTAACAATCCAATCATCCGCCCGGCTTTTTTCCCGTTCCTTCGGTAGGAATGATATTTACCTTCCTTACAAGAGGTGCAGTCCGATAAAACAGTGATATTATCTTTTTGAAATCCGGAACTCATTAATTGATTTAATGCCATTTCCTGCAGATCAATTCGATATTTCCCGTTTCCTGTATTTTTGACAAATGCGGGATTAAATTGATTGATCACATCATCGCTCACTTCAAAACAACAGGATTTGATGGATGGACCAATTAGTACTTCAAACTCATTTGTTGAATGGCCTTGGTCCATCAGTAATTTGGATGACTTCCACAGTATGCCATTTACCAATCCTCGCCAACCCGCATGGACAAGCCCGAAAACCACTTCAGATTTATGAACAAAGTAAATGGGTAAGCAATCGGCAACCTGCACCGAGCAGATCAAATCGGGATTTGCTGAAAAAACTCCATCCAGGTTATTCACTCTCCCCGCTGCCCTGATAACGGATACATTGGTGGAATGGATCTGCTGCGGTATGATCAGCCTGGATGGATTCAATCCTGTTACACTGGCAAATTGCTGCTGATCCTCTTTCCCATCAAGGAGCAAAGATGAATGAGAAAAAACAGCTTTTAACCTTTCATTCCGGAAAATAGGGGAATAATCAGACCAGTGCTGTGCAGACATTAAGGTA
>DKQR01000185.1 GCA_002471805.1 Fidelibacterota bacterium UBA7303
TTATCTATGCGCATATATGCATATATTATAACTGATATTGAATTACATACAAGAAATAATTGAAAATTAAAAAAAATCCTCAAATATGAGGACATTTTTCCTTGTTAATATTTATAGCCAGATCAGTTGGAAGAATAGGTTTCGTTACATTAGTAACTGATGGCAGGGAACTGCATACATGGATCTTCTACATTTCCCCCGCACCGATTGTTGTATGGTCACCATGAATCCAGTCGCCGATAAAATCATAGGCTTTACGCATATCTTCTAGGGTGGCTATCATGAATACAAGGTCCTGTTCATCACCGATCTGATCCACCACGTAATCCGGAAGAATACCTTCAGTCTTAAAACCTAGCTTTTCATAAATTTTCATCAGATCTTTCTGAGGACGCATGAATTTAGTGATGATCTTATTTAAATGCCGCTCATGAGCAATATTATAGAGATCCTTTGCCAGGGCATACTGGATTCCTTTGCCTATATGCTTGGGAGAAATTACCAGCCTGAGCTGGGCTTCGCCAGCTTTCCAGTCACTTGTTGCAATTTCCAGAGAACTATCACCAATAATTTTACCATTATATAGTGCAACCCGACGAATAATGGATCCTAAATCTGCGTCTTTAATACGTTTCTCAAGATGACTTTTCTGGGTGACATCGCTGCGGAAGTATTTTCTCTTTTCTTCTGGTATGGATATAAAAAAGTTATATGATAGTTGAAAATCATCCATGGTGAGATTGCGGATAATCAGTTCCGTTCCATCTTTAAGTGTATAACTATGTTCCATTATTACTCCCCTATGTTAGAAGATTTATATTACTCCGGCAAGTTCCTGTAACAAATGCCAGTTGGCCAGCCGATCCTCTTGAGAAAGCTGTAGTGATTCATCTGCACTCCCATCCTTATCAAAATGTTTGGAAAAACGACCTTCCGTTTTAGCAAAATATAAGAAATCAATTTGTTCACCTGTTTTTGGGTTTACATAGAAATCTTTGTTTTTTGCAGGATTTCCCTGCAGTGATAGGCGTTCTGATATTCGATCTCCTCCCCTTGGGTCATAGATAAATACAGGAAATGCCCGTGAATCGGCAGCTAGTTTTGCCTGATACATGGCCTTATCATCTGCAACACCGTGTTCCGGTTGGCAAGTAGTATATACATTTATAACTGCAGGACCAGGATATTCATTGGCTGCCATGATGGCTTTGTAGAAGTGATTGGTATGTGCTGCTGTAGTTTGAGCTACAAATACATCCGGATGCATCATACAAATATTGGCAATTTCTTTTCTTCGTTCAGTTTTACCATGGATTTTCTTACCATGAAACGACATTTTTGCTTCTTGGCCTTGAAATGTTGCAGTAGAGGCTTGTCCACCAGTATTGGAATATGACTGAGTATCCAGTATGATAATGTTAATATCCATCCCCGATGCCAACAGGCGAGACATAGACTGGAATCCAATATCCACCATGGCTCCATCCCCTCCGATGCACCATATTTTTTTATCCTGCCATCCCATCTGGTCCCAACGGGCACGTATGCCCATAGCATCGGCTGAATTGTTTTCGAACAGCGAGTTGGTCCATGGCACCAAATATGGGTTATAGGGATACGTTGATCCATAGACTGTATTACAACCGGTTGCTGCTACAAGGCCAATGCTTTCCTTTCCATAAACAAATCCCGTAGCTGCAAGCATCATTCTCAGAGCGGTTCCCTCTCCACAGCCCATACAGGATCCTGCTCCGCCCACATATAGCATGGATTCTTCTGCCAGCATCATATCCACCAGTACTTTTTCATTAATATATTCATGTGGTGTTGGGCCTGCAGATTTATAGAACTCAAATGTACGGTTATACTTTGGTATGGTATCGTCAACTTTGGGAATCATTTTAAGGGCATTATGATCACCGCATGCATCCACACATTCGGCGCACCCCTTGCATTTGGTGGGGTCAATAAATATTCCGAACTTGGCAGGTTCTTTCCCCTGTTTTTTCGGAGTGTCATAGAATTTTTTCGTATTTGCAAAGTGAGAAGCAGTAAAATCATCTGCATCAGACAGTTTTTTATTCAAATCTTGTTCTGGGATCGCTTTGCCTAGTATAGCTGTATCGGGACACTGGGTGACACATTCCATACAGCCCACACAGTTTTCAGCATTTAACTTTGGAATATTTGGAGCAATATAGCTGAAGTCACGAAGCTGGCCTGTTCCGATAGGGATCAGGCTCCTTGCAGTGCTGTCATCTGCCGGAAGTCCCAGCTCGGCTGATCCATCATTATAAGCACCGATTATTCTTTCATTAAAATCTTCTACATCCAGGATATCAAAAGCTGTTTTCAGATTTTGTTTTGAAACGTTTATTGTACTCATGCTATGAACCCTTTTTTCATGTTCGTTTCAATCACGTTTCTTTGGATTTCAAAAACTTCGGTAAATCCCCGTTTCACGGCATTCAAGTTATCCTGAACCACCTGTTCTCCCCGTTTTCCAAAATACTTTCTAATGGATTTTTCTACACCTTTCATTAATTGTTTTTCACTGATGCCGGATTTTTTTAAAAATGGAGTGGATTTTAGAAAAATACCTAGTAGTACAATCCCTTGCATCCTCTGGAGAAGGTCAGACCGGCTGGATACTTCCCGGGCAATTTTCACTGTATCCAAGGCCAGTACCCTGATCTTGTCTTCTCGTATTTTTTTCTGTGCCCATTTAGGAAAATCGCTCCATATATCTTCTGGGTCTGTTTTGTGAGTTTGAACGAAAAGGAGTCCATTTTTACTCAATCCAATTAAGGGATTGGCCAGATTAAAAGCATTCACATCGTTAAGGGGTACAAATTCCACAAATTCCAGTTCATTATGCATTTTCACCGGTTCCGGGCTGATAGTAAGATAGTAGGTGGTTGGAAGGCCTTTCTTCTCAGAACCATACTTTGGGTATGCCTGGACATACATATCAAAAAGGTCAGCCACAATGGTTGCCATAATTTTATTGGTAGTAACTGATCCGTAACCGCCGACAGAATGTCCCCGCATGGAAAATGATCCCTTTGGGCGTATATCCACATGATCTCCAGTGCTCAGGCAAAGTTCATGATCGATACCAATAGCAAAATAGCGTTTTCCGTCATTAATCATATTTTCAAATACGGCAATAATATCAGCAGGGCGAATATCCCTTGAGCCAAGACCAGCAGAGCCCGAATAGATTTTTGGTATCCGTATACTATCATCATCAGGATGGGATGAAAAATCTGCAAATGCCGCTTTGATTTCCATAGTGAGAGGATTGCTCTCAGCCAGAGGATTATCCATCCGCTCAAATATTGTAACTGCTTTTGTATGTTTTAATGCCTTAACAATTTGTTTGCCAGGAAATGGCCGGAAAGATGTGACATGAAGGACACCCACTTTTATTCTTTTTTCATTTCTTAAATAATCTACACATGCCTGAGCAGTTTCACCCAGAGTTCCCAATCCCACAAGCACATATTCAGCATCTTCAATCTGACAGGTATCAATAAGCTCATATCTGCGGCCGGTGAGCTGAAAAAACTCATCCATTGCGTTTATCAGGTTGGATTCAACTTTGTCCGTATAGCTGCGCTGGGCAATTTTGCCTTTCATATAGGAATCCTGATTCTGTACTACACCAGACATTACAGGATGATAGGGGTCCATGAAGTTTATCAGTTTTTTCTGAGGCTCATCAACAAAAGTATCCATCAGCCCCGGCTCAGGGAGTTTCACATTCTGAATGGTATGCGTGGTGAGAAAACCATCCATAATATTAAGAAATGGAGTATGGCTGTCTTCTGCAGTACGTCTTGCAATAAGAGCCAGATCTCCGGTTTCTTGTGCATTTCTGGCAAATAGCATGCCCCAGCCGCAGTCAGTCACGGCCATAACATCGTCGTGTCCGGCATGAACATTTAGGGAATGAGATGTGAGTGCCCTTGCTCCAATATGAAAAACAACAGGAAGGCGTTTTCCAGAAATGGTGTAAAGCACTTCTTTCATGAGAACCAATCCCTGTCCGGAAGTAAAATTGGTTACTCTCCCGCCTGCCAGTGAAAAACCCTCACAAGTCGTTGCAGAGCTGTGTTCTGATTCCAATTCGACAAATGCTAAATTTTCGCCCCATATATTTGTGCCACCATTGGCTACTACGGACTGATATCCTGAACCCATGGTTGTAGATGATGTGATAGGGTAGGCGCAGGCACCCTGGGTAACATGAGTCTCAACCCACACTATCATGGCAGCGCCATCTGCGGTTGAATTAATTCCAGGATATTTTACTTTAGTCATAATGATGTTCCATTATCATAAATAATAATACTATGTTTACATCAATCTTATTCTAATCAAGTATCGCAGTAATTTGCGATGATAAGGGTTCAACACTTGAACCAAAATAATACAATAGTTTACCTTCCGAATCTACTAGATATTTACAAAAGTTCCAACTTGGTTCTTTATCAATTCGACCATTTAATTCTTTATTACTTAACCATTTATATATAGGATGCTTATTATTACCTTTTACTGATATTTTTTTAAAAACACGAAATGTCACACCATAATTATTAGTACAAAACTTTTTTATTCCCTCATTTGATAGTGACTACTGACATTGATCGACACA
>DKQR01000189.1 GCA_002471805.1 Fidelibacterota bacterium UBA7303
CAATGATACTGCTCACATGTACCCAGATGTGGCTGATCCCTATAAGATACGGTTTATTAATCTGCCAAAACATTGTTTAATAAAGATATATTCAGCTTCCGGAGACCTAGTGTATGAATATGAGCATCAAAAAGCTACATCGGCGGAATCATCGTGGCGCCAAGATACAGTCCCATTTTCGGGAGCAGTTGTAAGCGGAATCTATTTCTGGGTTGTGGAATCCCTTGATCCGTTAAGCATTGGAAAACTTCAAAAGGGCACCCTTGCTGTTATAAAATAATACTATATGAATATGATTACACTTTCGAAAAATAAATCCAGAATGATTACCATTTTTTTCATCCTGTTTTCATGCTCTTTTTCACAGGATGAAAACGAATTCAAACGATTGGGCAAATCTGGTTTTTCTTTTTTAAAAATCAGCCCTTCTGCCCGCGCAGCAGGAATGGGCGATGCATTCACAGCAGTTGCGAATGATGTATCCACAATATTTTTTAATCCTGCGGGCCTTACCAATATTAAAAGTGTCGATTTCAGCTTTAATCATACAAATTGGATTGTCAATTCCAAGCTTATCTCCGGCGTAGTTGGGTTCCCCTTTGGACAGCGGGGAGCATTAGGATTCAGTGTCATCAGGTTTGCTGCAGAGGAATTTGAAGAAACAACCATTTTTGAGCCTGAAGGCACAGGGAGATACATACAGGTTGGAGATATTGCTGTCGGCAGTGCCTACGCAATTAAATTAACTGATCAATTATCCTTTGGCATTAAAGGACAATATCTCGAGGAGTTCATCGGCAACGATAAAGCAAAAGGCATCGCATTTGATTTCTCAACATTTTACATGTCTGGCTTCAGGGATTTATCCATTGCAATGGCTATGAAGAATTTTGGTCCCGATGCAAAGTTTCTTACAAAAAAATTCAAACTTCCACTGTATTTTAATATCAATACTGCCATGAGTCTCATCGGCCAACAAGGCTCCCCCCTGCAATTACTGCTATCTACAGAAAGTGCATTTGCAACCGATTATCGTGATCGATACCATGTCGGCTCAGAACTCTGGGTAGCTGATATGTTTGCTCTACGCGGTGGATATAAGTTCTTTTATGATACAGAAGATTGGACCGTCGGAATGGGATTGAAGTTGAAATTAGGCCTCCAGAATATTATGGTCAATGTAGCATATTCCAACTTCGATAAATACTTCGAACCGCCGCTTAGATTTTCTATCGGTGGTTCCTTTTAATAAATTACTATAAACTTTATTTTTATTGAGTGAACAAAAACGTCTTTTTTTATTTTTATTCATTAGGTTAAACAAACATAGGCTGTTCCCCCGCAGGAATATTTCATGACATTGCATTGGATTGATGTATCGGTTTTGGTTGGTTACCTGGCCTTGGTTGCCATCATGGGCATTTACTTTTCTCGGGAAAATAAAAATACGGAGGAATATTTTGTTGGCGGAAGATCTTTCAGCGGCTGGATTATTGGATTGAGCCTGGTAGGTACTTCCATCAGTTCTGTTACATTTCTTGCCTACCCTGCTGATGCATTTAAAACCTCCTGGATCAGATATGTACCGAACCTTGCCTTACCTCTTGGTATTTGCATCGCTGGCTATTATTTCCTTCCTTTTTTCCGACGTGGCAGGATTACTTCTGCTTATGAATACCTGGAAGATCGGTTTGGTCCTTCTGTTCGCGTATATGGCGGGATAACATTTATCATTACCCAGTTAATCCGGATCAGCATGATCCTTTATCTTGTTTCACTTCTTATAAATGAAATGACCGGATTCTCCATGACAGCAAGTGTTGTTATCGGTGGTGTTTTTGTGGCACTTTATACGGTGATTGGCGGGATTAAAGCAGTCATCTGGACAGATGTTATTCAAACGGTCGTTCTTATCCTGGGCGGATTCTTCACCCTGGGAGTTATCCTGTATCATCTTCCTGGCGGATTAGCACAAATATTTTCAATTGCCCTTTCCGATGGAAAACTGGCTTTCTCAGAATTGACAGACACTGGATTGAGACCTGTTGAATGGAACCTGTCTATCACTTCAAAAACAGGGACTATGCTTTTTCTGGTTGGGCTTACAAACTGGCTGACAGAATACAGCGCAAACCAGAATACTGTTCAAAGATACGCAGCCGCAAAAAGTACATCTGAAGCCAGGAAAGCCATGTTTGTTTGTGTTGCTACCAGTCTGCCGATCTGGGCATTTTATATGTTTATTGGCACCTCTCTTTATGTGTTCTTCCAGGTCTTTCCAGTCCCGGAAGCTGCTGACATGTTAACAGGAGTGAGAAAAGCAGAACAAATTTTCCCATATTTTATCATAAATTACCTGCCGCCGGGACTAGCAGGGCTTGTTATTGCTGCAGCGCTGGCAGCAGCCATGTCATCTCTGGACTCCAGTATTAATGCGATTTCGACTGTAACCATTGTGGATATTTACCGCAGGCACTTGGTAAAAGGGAAAGACGATCACCATTATCTCACCGCCGCATGGCTTATCGCTGCCGGCGCTTCTGTTTTTATGGTTATAGGTGCTCTTGTATTAAACATTGCAGACACAAAAACATTTCAAGATACGGCAACAATTCTCACATCTTTAACCGGTGGCGGATTACTCGGACTTTATCTGTTGGGCTTTTTTACCCAAAAGGGCAGTGCCCGGTCTATATGGATCGGGTTAATTGTAACATTTATTTTCACTTGCTGGACTATCCTTACCAGTCGAGGAATAATACCAGGCTGGATGCAGGTGCCATTTGATCTTTATTACACAGGATTCATTGGAAATATTGTTATGTTTGCGATTGCGGTCGCTGCAGCCGTTATGCTTACAGATAAAAAGAAGAATTTGAAAAACCTCACAGTTTGGAATTAATAATTAGTATTGCACCAAAGTACAAATATGACTTAATCGCATGAAATCAAAGTATAGAATACGATTTCTTTTAGTCTCAAGTACTTTAATTGTACTTATAGCTGGTTTTATCAAACCGGTGGATCGAACTCATTTCCTGGACACCAGTTATTATCATAAAGCTCAAGAAAAATTAGACAGCCTTAAAAATCATTCCAGCACCTCTCAACCATCCCAACTGGAAGCTGGATGGGCTAAAACCAACATAACGCCAGATTATGCCACACCCCTATCTGGATATGGCAGTCGAAAAGGAGCATTATCAACAGGAGTCCATGATTCGCTTTGGGCTCGTGGTTTTATTTTTAAAAATCATGATGAGAAAATCGCCTTTGTGACGCTTGATGCATTGCTTATTCCACCCACGGTTACTTATCAATTAATGAAACGGCTCCCGTCCATTGGCTATGATATTCACCATGTGTACCTGACCGCGACGCATACCCATTGTTCAGTTGGTGCATGGGGGACAAGTTGGATTGGGGGAAAGTTCGCCGGCGATTTCGATCAGAAAATTGTCAATCAACTCGCAAGTTCAATTTTGGATGTTATTATGCAGGCGGAGAAAAACCTGGAACCGGCAATAATTGGATATGCTGAATACGATGCACCGGAACTTGTCACAAACAGACTTGTTGGCAAAGATGGTATCATTGATCCATGGTTTCGCGTAGTTAAAATCCAAAAAAAATCGGGATCCTCCGCATTACTAACAACATTTGCAGCACACGCCACATGTTTATCTGAGGAAGAATACCGTTTTTCCCGTGATTATCCTGGCGCGCTTGTAGATTCTCTGGAGGCTCTAGAAAACATCGAGTTTGCAGCATTTGCTGCTGGTGGTGTAGGCAGTCATCGACCGGAAAGTGGCGGATATGGGCAATTTGACCGTATTAACTGGCTGGCATCATCCTTAACAAAAAAAGTTCATCATGAATCAATCAACCTGAAAGAAAAAAGCCGGATGAAAATGGTGCTGATGACCATTCCTTTACGGGAAGCACATTGGCGATTTTCGGAGAATTGGAGATTCCGTCCATGGGTATTCAAATGGTTTATAGAAGATTCCCCGCAATATATAACAGCATTTAGAATAGGGAATATTGTCTTTTCTGGAACACCGTGTGATTTTTCTGGTGAACTTATCCCTGAAATAAAAAATGGAATTCCCGCAAATGATATCCACCTGATTGTGACCAGCTTTAATGGCGGTTATGTAGGCTATATAACAAAAGATTGCTGGTATGATATAAAAGGATATGAAACATTTATCATGAATTGGTACGGTCCATATAATGGGCAATATTTTGTAAATATGATCAGAAAGATCGTAAATATTATTATTGCATGAGACAATTCATCTTTATCATTTTGATACACATGATTGTATTTGCCCAGATAGATATGATCGGAGGGTACCGTCCTCGCATATTAACCCGAGGGAAAATGTGGTCTGCGTTCAGAAATAATGGCCTGGATGGAGGCGGAAACAGAAATAGTTCCAGTAGCCACAGTCAGGAAAGTTTGACTTATCCTGGCAATATCGCCCGTGAATTAATAGACTTTGTTGAATATTTTGGAGATGTTGAAGCCTACATAAATGGTGATCCTCATGTGATTGACCCACCTCGTGTGACTATCTCCCAAAATTCAAAAGGGCAAGGCATCTGGATAATGGCAGTTTCCAATGGAACAGACACGCTTGTTTCCTGTTCCGGAACCCGAAACATTACATATGATATTGAGGCTAAACCTTATGATATTAATAATGCTCTAGAATCAACTTTAGGTGATTCATCCTGGCCCAATTCCCAGCGCAGTAATTATGCTCCGGGTTATAAGACCATCATTGGAAACGAACCGGTTGAAATTCATAACTATAAGTACCACGATTATATTCTCAATGATGAATTCCCGGAAGAAATTATCATCAGTCAATGGCTGACAAAATCCGGCATTCAGGGCACAAGAAAAGCTTATGCCTGGAGTTATCCAGGCTATGATGATTTTATTATTCAGGAACTCTTTTTTAAAAATACCGGTTCTGATATCCTGGATCCTGTCTATTTCGCCCTAAAAACAAGTATCAGTGTCAACTCTGCTGCTCATGGCTGGGCAGATGGCTATGAAATGGGATGGAGTGACTGGCGGGTGAACCGAAAACAAACTCAGGATGATGTGTTCTTTTACACCCAGTCTGATTCTTTTACGCCAGATTTACCGGAATTCAAAGACCAGTATATCCAGCATATAATGGTTTATCAGCGGGATGGCGACTGGCTGGGCACCAACTGGGATGATACAGCTCAACCTTATAAACTGGAAGCCGCCAACACTGGTGAAAATGAATTCCAAGGGCAGAAGGAAAACCAATTACTCGCTTATCAATATATTGGATTGGGAATTCTAGATTATTTACCGTCTGGAGAATACGTTCATCCTCAGGATTCACACCAACCGGTCAGTGTAAAGTGGTGGCAGTCTGGAAATATTGATCAGTTTGATTATCACGATCCAAATCCGCTTACTCATAATGATCGTGAAATGTTCGACGCTATAGTCAATGAAGATGAAAATAATATTACAAATACACCAATAATGAATGATCTGGGTGAAAGTGCGCTGGTTTTTGGGCCTTACAGGCTAGAACCGGGGGAAAAAGCAAAGATTGTCATTGCATTTGTGGGAGGCTCCGGTGCGGACTGGTTGGGTGAAGATGAAATTACTTGGTCTCTTACACCGGAATCAATTTCTGAACATACGTTAGGAGAACGATCTCTTTTTCGAAATTTGGAAAAAGCTAAATTCGCCTATGAAAATGGATTTGATATCCCTGATGCACCACCCGATGTTGAGATTTGGTTCGGAAATTCTCCAATGGGTCAAGTAGTAGTCAATTGGTCGAATGATGCCGAAGATGCATTGGACCCAGATTATGAAGGTGATGAAGCAAAAGATGTTCGAGGATATAGAATTTATAAATCCTGGCCGCCTTCCCACTTCTGGCATAATGGGCCTTGGGAATTTGTAACTGAAATTCCTATAGGTGATCCAGCCTACTATGATTCCACACGGGGTGTTTATTCATTTACGGACACCTCCTCTTTTTCCGGCTATAACTATTATTACAGTGTCCATACGTACGATTCCGGGCACAGCTACTGGTACGATAAAAATGGAAATGATCTCGGTCCTATTCCTCCTTTGGAAAGCGGGATGGTATCTCCTGAACAAAAAAATATGATTGCTATTACGCCTTACCAGGGTTCCAGAACTGTTTTTGATCAAATGTCGGAACCCATACGGGTAGTTCCAAATCCTTACCGTCTAGATTTTGATGATCCGTTTCATATGTACCCGGATGCAGGAGATCCCTATAAAATACGGTTCATTAATCTACCCAGAAAATGTATCATCCGGGTTTACACCGCTTCCGGTGATCTTGTACTAGAGAAAAAACATTTGAAGGAAACGTCTGGTGAGTCGGCTTGGCGCCAAGAAAGTATCACCCTCTCCGGAAATGTGGTGAGCGGAATTTATTTTTGGGTAGTTGAATCCCTGGTGAAAGAGAGCATCGGACAAGTCCAGAAGGGGACATTGGCTATTGTAAAATAGAGTTCTACTTTACTTAATAATATCAGCAGAAAATTTCTGTGTACAAATCGAAAAAACATTTGATTAAGTATTCATCAAATTGGATTACAATTATTCAATTATTACCACTATTTAAAATTTTCAAGAAGTTTACGCAGCTCCCCATATACAATTGGTCCTGCTTCTGGCCCGACGGCATTTTCTTCTCCGTAAGGAGAATCATCATCATTGTATAAATATGGCGGCTTTTCATCCCATTCACTCTTGGGAATGATATAACCAATCTCATCATTGGCCAGTCCAAAGACAAATTTAAATTCGCCCGGCATAAAAGATCGTAACGGCGGTACTTCCAGGGGTGAAATCTCAAAATCCTGACCGGGGGGCGATACAACACCACCATTGACAATTTCCGGGTAAATTTCTCCAGGAACAGTAATAAAACTGGCAGGACCGATTTGAAAAGCTGACACTTCCGTGCGGACCTTCATCCATTCTGTTACTCCATGATTAATGACTCCTAATGCGAAGCCCAGTTTGAATTTATAATTGGCCAATGGTATTGAAATTGTTTTTGCCAAGAGTCTAATATTCCCTTTTTCTATTTCAACTGCATCATCTGCCTGCAGGACTCTTAAGATTAATAGCCCAACCTGCTGGCCCTGCGCCTGGGCTTTTTCAAAAGTGGCGCCGGTAAGCAACTCACCAGTAAATGGATCAGGGATTGAAAAACTTGGTCTCGTGGTCATAAGCCCGCCCACAGAACTGCTGATATAAACAGCTGTTCCGCCTATTCCCTCTGCCAGGACTGTCTTACCTTTTTGAATCCCATTTTCAACCGATTCACGGATATAGTGAGGAAAATCAGAACTGATAAGTAAATTTCCGCTCCATAATGTTTCGGGGTGGTTCCCCCATGATATTAAGGAACCCAGCGTTGTGTCTGTTTCAGTATCAATGGCTTGAATTACACGGATACCCGGGTCCATTTCCTGGGGATCTCTGGAATCCATAACGTATTTTGCGCCGCTATTGAGTTCCTGGGCAAATCTTAAGCTGGCAGGCCGCATGTTTTTTACTGCCTGTCCAATGGCAAAAACTGTTTGGTTTTTAACATACCTCATGTAATCCGGATCAACACCACTTTTATAAATAGTTTCACCCCAAATACCAATCAGATCAGGTCCTTCGTGGCTGTGGGTACTGCAAATGATTGTATAATCAATATTTAATTGTTGAGATAATGATTTTCGAATATCGACAATTTCATCATGCAAAAATCCAACAACGTCTAATCCGACAATGGCAACTCGGGTCTTGCCATCATCCAAGATCATTACCCTTGCCCATATATTATCGTGTACACCCTGGGCTGGTCTGCGATGGTGGAACCCAGCGATCCAGACGGGGTCAAACTCACCATTATGATTCAGGTCATTATAGGTATCTCCTTTTCCAGGTTCATATTTCGCATTTCCATCCACATCATTCCATGTATCGAACCCAGTCGGAGTTATAGGTATTTTTGAAAATCCTGCGCGAATCGTACTAGGCTTCTCAGCAGGTTTTACGGCAAGGTTGACTTCATATCCAGGATGGCGATCCGACAGATTTCGACGAATAAAAGAACAGCCTACGATGAATAATAAGAGAATAAATACAAAAGTTATTTTCAAATTATCCATGAATATTTTCTTTAAACCGCTCCATTATTTTTTTCCAATTGGTGAATACAATGTCTTCATCTATCATAAACTGAATGACGTCAGGGTCGGAAAACATTTTCGCCTCCCACACCCGCTGCTGCCAGGAATTGGTGATTCTTTTTAACCCTTCTGTCTCTATGGATGGATGAAAAATAATTTCAGATATTCCTGGCTCCAAAGCCTGGATCAACCGAAAATAATTAGCTTTCTTTTCCTCATAAGTATTTCCTTTTGGAACAGAAAAAAAATCATCCAGCTTCGGCAGGGTATAATTATTGGCATATTCAATCATAGCATTTGATATTGGGTAACCCTGTTTCTTGAATTTCTCTACCTTTGCCGGTGTAAATTCAATGACATTTGCAGGAATTTCGTACTCCATAGCCACCTTGAAAAATGCAGCTGCAAACTCAGCATTCCCATACAGTGTTCCCATATGAGTGTCTATATGCCCAGGTTTAAGTCCCCGTTTTTTTGCGCGATCGATCTGTGCCCGTATTTCTGTTTCAACTTCCTCAGCTGAAGCATGTATTACCACATCCCGAACCTCCTGCCATAAATAACCATCATCATCAACCAGGCCAGGAACATCCAGTACATTTGATACAGGACCCCAACGATAGGTCTGCCATTCGCTGGTAAGTGTTAAATGAAGTCCAATATCTGCTTCCGGATTCTGTAGGGACCATTTTGCAAATTCATCGAACCAGGGACAGGGTACCATAGCTGCGGCAGATTGAATCTGGTTGTTTTGCAAATACAACTCGGCTGCTTGATTAGCTTCATAGCACATACCAATATCATCAGCATGTAAAATAACAACCCGACTGCCCTTTGGGTACCCCAGTTTCTCTGCCCAGGTTTGTCCAACAAGCCCCATTTTATTTTTTATCTCCCCTGGTTTGGCACATGAGAAAAATACCATAGTTAACAGGAATACTTTTTCTTTATAACCTGTCATTTCCCTCATCATTATAAGTTTAGCGGGATCACTTTTTTAAAAAACTGATACATGTAAAATTTCATATAATTATTCATAGAAACGGCCAAATCCATGGTATGGGGCCATCCCTTCAAGCGATGATATTCATGAAAGATATGATTTTCATTTAGTTTTTTATCCAGCATATCTGCCTGTCCCACAGGAACAACATTATCAATGGTTCCGTGAAAAGTCAAGGTGGGAGGGTCATCATTGGAAATATAACTGATTGGGGATGCATCCTGATAACCTGTTGGCATATTTTCATAGGAATCGCCAATAAATTCTGGCAGCACCGGTTGTGCGATTGCAAAATCAGTTGTCAAATCTACTGGGCCATAAATATTCACCACACCCTGCACCCGTGGTGAGACATTGTTTGTATCACAGGATTGAAAATTTTGGGAATAACCTAGCATCATGGCAAGATGCGCCCCCGCTGATCCACCAACCAAAACAATTTTATTTGTATCCATCCCATAATTGGTGCCATGCTTTTTTATCCAGTTCACCCCGCAGCGGACATCTTCAACCGCAGCAGGGAAAATGGCCTCCTGAAAAAATCGATAAGAAAGAGAAGCAGTGATATATCCTTTTTCCGCAAAATGAAGCAGATAGATTAGGTAATCCTTTTTATCACCTGTTTTCCAACTGCCTCCATGGATAAAGATAATTACCGGGGCAGGCTGATGGATATTTTTTTTTCGATAAATATCCAGTTTCAGCGGTCGCTGTTCAGTTTCTTTAAAAACAATATCAGAAAATATTTCAATACTAGGTGGGATTTCAGGAGATAGATCCACTAAATCCACCAAGCCCAGTGCGAGGTACAACTTTATAAAGGTATTGTTCCAATATCCAGATGGCGGTTGCAGTCCTTCCTGCAAGTCCTGCCCGGTGCAGTAAATAATAAAGCTGAAAAAAAGTGCCAGGGAATATCTACGCATAATTATAGACTACCAATAAATGAGATATTTAAGAAGTAAATAATAATTTCTAATCATTAGTTTAAGTTTGATGAATTATTTTTTGTATTTCATAAATAATCCCCTGGCGTCTGGGAACA
>DKQR01000061.1:0-24441 GCA_002471805.1 Fidelibacterota bacterium UBA7303
ATCTGGACCGGCGACTCAAATAATCCTTCCGCAACTGCGTTGGCTGTGAGTGGAGATCAAATAATTTTTGTTGGAGCCGATAGTGATGCGCTGGTAATGGCAACAGAGAACACTGAAAAGATAGATTTAAGTAGTCGCTTTGTTACTCCTGGGTTAATTGATAATCACGTACATATTATGAGCGGCGGTTTTCAGCTTTCCAGCGTAAACCTCCGGGATGTGGACAATAAATCTGAATTCCAGGAACGCATAGCAGCCCATGCTGAAACACTCCCGGCAGGTGCCTGGCTGCAGGGCGGCGATTGGGACCACGAACTCTGGGGGGGGATTTATCCGGATAAATCCTGGATTGATGATGTGGTTCCAGACAGACCGGTATTTCTGGGACGGCTTGATGGTCACATGGCCCTGGCGAACAGCAAGGCTCTGGCTCTGGCGGATATCACAGCCAACACCTCAGACCCAGCAGGTGGAATAGTTATTAAAGATGATAAGGGCAATCCTACCGGAATACTTAAGGATGAAGCGATGGGCCTGGTAAACAAGGTTATTCCTGATCCAACAATTGATGAATTGGATCAAGCATTAGATGCCGCAATGGATTATGCACTTTCCCTTGGTATTACCCAAGTCCATGATATGGGGACTTGGCAATCCCTGGAAACCTACAAACGGAACCATGAAAAAGGCCGCCTGAAGCTCCGCATCAAGATCTACCCCTGGTATACAAACTGGAAAAATATAATCCGGAATGTCCGGAATAATGGTCCCGGGGATGATTGGCTCCGGTGGGATGGCATTAAAGCCATGATGGATGGATCCCTGGGGTCCCGCACAGCCTGGATGCATGAACCATACCTGGTTGATCTATTTTCGCCAGAGAAGGAAGATCTTTCCACGGTGGGTATTATTACACTCCAAGACACCACAGATTTCAAACATATTTTACGGGAGACCGATAAAGCAAATATCCAGCATGCGGTCCATGCCATTGGCGATCGCGCAAATGACTGGATCCTGGATGAATTTGCACTCATCAGAGAAGAATACGGTCAAAAGGACAGAAGGTGCCGCATCGAGCACTCCCAGCATCTTTCCCGGTCCGCTGTGCCCCGTTTCGCGGCGGAAAATATCATTCCTTCCATGCAGCCTTACCATATCTTCGACGACGGTTCCTGGGCTCATAAACGCATCGATCATGACCGCTTATCCCGCACCTATGTATTTAAGACATTGATCAATAGCGGTGCCAACCTTACCTTTGGCTCCGATTGGACTGTAGCCCCATTAAATCCGGTTACCGGCATTTATGCCGCTGTTACCCGCCGGACCCGGGATGGGAAAAATCCCCACGGCTGGTATCCGAACGAAAAAATAAGCGTGGAAGATGCCCTCAGGTCCTATACCATCAACAATGCCTATGCGGCTTTCTGGGAGAAGAAAACAGGGTCCATCACTATAGGGAAATACGCTGATTTTGCAGTCCACTCGGTGAATTTTTTAACAGCCGCGCCGAAAGAGATTTTACATTCTAAAGTACTGCGGACTGTAGTAGGCGGGGAAGATTATATATTTGACTGATATTTTATCTCTCTATAAAAATTCCTAAATGTTTCAGGCGGATAGATTCATCTAGGTTTATTTTCCTTGGTATTATTGATATGAAACGATTAACACCTAATATAATGAGTGTTGCGGCTGTGGTGCTTTTCTGCTGTAATGTTGGTTGGGGGCAAGTGACAGTAATAAGTGATGATTTTGAAGATAATAATATTACAGGATGGACTGAAAATACCAGTGGCCGCTGGGGAGCTTCCGGTACTGATAAAATAAATGGCAACTATTCTTTAAAACACACTTATAACAATCTATCCTCAGACCGGGATCGTATTTCCTTACCTTTGAACTCCCTATCTCTTGGAGATGGAACTGTGACCTGGAGTTTTCAGGCAAAACATGGGTATAATCCTTCTGGAAATAATAATTGGGCATTATTCCTGATGTCTGATTTAGCCGCAAGTGATATGTACCCCAGCGGCAATGCAGATGGTTATGCTGTGGGTGTTAACTATTCCGGAACTGATGATGATGTTAAATTGTGGAAAATTAGCGGTGGCGCTGGTTATGTAGTGATAGACACAGATTATGATTGGCAAACTGAAATCGGTACTTCTACAGCCGTGGGGTTTGAAATATCGAGAACAACAAGTGGTGTCTGGACCGTAAAAATTGATTCAGATGGCGGCTTTGATAACTTAGTGAATAAAGGGACAGCCACAAATACACAACATACCACTGCCAGCTATTTGGGGGTTTATTACGAATATACAGCTAGTGCTGACCAGAAGCTTTGGATTGATGATATCGCAGTTACCAAAACTGTTACAGCTTCTGTATCAGGCACCTCTGGTTTTCGAATGATGAGTAGCCCTGTATCCGGAACCATTTTCAGCGATTTATTAAATGAGCTTTGGATTCAAGGTATGACGGGTGGGGATGCAACCGCCGGTACTGCCAACGTGTGGACGTTGGATGTTTCTGGTCAAAGTTGGACAGCACTCACCAATCTTTCCACCACATCTTTAACGGCTGAAGAAGGGTTTTTGGTGTATGTCTTTTCGGATACGGACAACGATGGCGACGATGACCTGCCCGTAACCTTAAGCGTGAGCGGAACGGAAAACAGTTCCAGCGCAACATTGGGGAATATCGCTGATGGAGATTATGGTTTAGCAGGAAACCCCTATGCATCGACGATTGATTGGGATTTGGTATCCAAGACATATCTTAGCGGTACCACCAACGTTTGGGACAATGCAGCTTCCGGCTGGAAAGATTGGGATGGGACTTCCGGAAGTTTGACTGGCGGTCTGATTGCCCCTTACCAAGGATTTTGGGTTCAAGCCAGCGGTGGGACAGGTTCGGTCACTATTGAGCCAACTGATAAATCAGGCTCAACAGGTACTTTTTACCGAGCATTCGATAATGACGGTACGGGAAGTGTGACTTTTAATATAAATACAACCGATGGATCAACAGATTTAGCATATGAAGATCAAACTTTTTTAACCTTCAAATCGGAAAGATCCTTTGGAATGGATATTGGTGATGGTAAAAAACTTCTTCCATTACAGGGGAGTTCCCTAGCGACTGGATTTACCATCGCTGATATGACAGCTTTAAATATTAATAATCTACCTTTCGAGTATGAAGGAATACATTCGGTTAGTATGGATGTAATGATTTTGTCTTATTTAGAATCAACATTTATCACGGAAGCAGGAGAAATCACTCTGTCTTGGAATCTGGATCAATTACCGAACCATATCAATTTAATTTTAATCGATCAATTGACAGGAATTGAAATTAATCTTGATGACAATGGTGACTACATTTTTAATACCGTACCGAAAGGCAGTTTCAGTGCGGTGCCAGATGGCCCCATCGGACCTTATCCGCTGGTAGGCGAACCGCGGTTTAACCTGAACGTTTCCTACGATGCCCTGGGTCAGAATGAAGATACGACTTTGCCTTCCGACTTTGCCCTTAACCCGGTTTACCCAAACCCTTTTAATCCCCGTGCTTTCATCGGTTTTGACGTACCTGATTTTAGTACGGTACGGTTGAGCGTCTATGATATCAATGGAGCGTTGGTTGAGACACTGCTCAATGAGATCATGAGACCAGGGCATCACGAATACACCTATAAGCCGAAAGAACTGGCATCAGGTGTTTACTTCCTGAAGCTGGTTGCCGGTGCGAAAGAAGTCACCCAAAAAGTCACCTACGTCAAGTAATACAATTATGAAACATATTTACCATACATTGATTATCTCCCTTTCCGTATTATTTACAACAATCATGGCTCAGGGCATTCCGTTTCCGGATACACCCTCCCAGGCACCCATTGGTGGGCTTGGGCTATTAGCCGCTGCCGGCGGAGCGCTTGCATACAAGAAACTGAAAGATCGATTTAAATAAAACATTCTCACCCCTGACACTATTCCTGATCAAGGTTGGTGTTATTTATGCCGCCTGGCAGCTGCTGTATGATTTCATCCTGTTGCCGGATGGGCGACTGGATACTTTTCTAAGTTTTACAGGAGTACGCCATGCTTCCTGGCTGTTGTCAGCTCTAGGCTGGGAAATAGAGACCACAGATCGTTTTATTTCTTGTGCAGGAAAGCGAGGGGTGTTTATCCAAAATGGATGCAATGGTTTGAATTTACTGGGTCTTTACGCGGGATTCATTGTGGCTTATCCGGGACCATGGGATAGAAGACTGCCATTTCTAGCTGGTGGTCTTTTTGCAATTTACCTGGCTATTGTAGCCCGCATTGCTTTTTTTGCCGTTTTTAATGCCAGTTATCCCCAATACTGGGGTACTGCCCATCAATACAGTTCTTATGTATTTTTCTACCCTATTGTATTATCGTTTTGGCACCTATGGACCCTGATCAGCGAAAAAAAGCATTTATTCATTTCTGGGGAAAATTATTCCTCAGCCTGATTACGGTTGCAATACTCTATCTCAGCCTGATCCGGCCGGTCCAGTCTTTCCTTCTGAAGCATTACCTATTACCAGTCCTTGAAACATTTTTAGATTCAGCAGGAGACCTGATGCTCGTTCACCGGACCGATGAGATCGAAATGATATTCAAATCCGCCAAATTTCCAGATATGAAGATTGAACTGCCTTTCACAGGTTATTTCTGGCTGTCTATGTCAATGATTTGGGTCGTAAAACAGCGAATGTTTGGCAGAATTGTCCATATCTGGAACCTATGCCTATTGATCATTATTCCCCTGCTTTCACTGGCAATCATATCTGGCACGCACTGGCTGTCGCCTCTATTCCTGGTGCATCAGAAATTGTATAAGGCATTGTTTCTGATCTTGGGCATGCTGGCGATAAGGGAAGGGGCCCTGAAATTGGATAAACATGCATCAAAAAAGCTTTAGTAGAATTAACCTATGTCTGGGCCAGTATTATCCGTCATTATACCCGTTTATAATGAAAAAGCCACCTGCCTGGAGCTGATCGAACGGGTAAAAGCGATTGATATCGATAAACAGATCATCGTGGTCAATGACGGCTCAATCGATGGTTCCAGAGAACTGCTGGAATCCGTTTCAGGTATCCATTTGATTCACCATAAGTTCAACCAGGGCAAAGGTGCAGCTGTACGGACGGCAGTTCCGCACTGCACGGGGAATTATGTTATCCTGCAGGATGGCGACCTTGAATATGATCCTGGCGCCTACCATGCATTACTGCAGCCAATTATTACCAAGGAAGCAGATGTGGTCTTTGGCAGCCGCTGGTTGAATCAGGACAAAAAAAGTTCCTACCACACCCGCGGCAATAAAATGATCACCTGGTTCTCAAATCTGGTCAATGGAGAGTCGGTCACAGACGTTGCTTCCTGTTATAAAGTAATGCCTCTGGAATATTTCAGGGAGTTAAACCTGAAATCAGAGGGATTCGGCCTGGAAACAGAAATTGCAGCCAAAGTGTTTCGTCGGGGCTATACCGTGATGGAGGTCGCTGTGAGCTACCAGCGGCGGAAAATAGAGGAGGGGAAAAAACTGCGGCTGATCGATGGGTTGATCTCAGCCTGGAGTTGTTTGCGATTTCGGTTTATTGATTAATAATTTGGTAGAAAGATTATTTTGTGAGCCAGAGAAAGAGCATTAAGTTTGCGGGCTTTTTTTCCAAGTATTTCAAATCATTATTAAGAGAATATCATGAGTAGAGTATGTGACGTGACCGGCAAAAAGCCCATGTTTGGCAACAATGTAAGTCACGCCCATAATAAAAGCCGGCGCCGGTTCAATATTAACCTGCAGCGCAAGAAATTCTGGCTGCCGAATGAAAAGCGCTACATCACCCTGCGGCTTTCCACCCGGGGTATGCGCATCATTGATAAAAGGGGCATTACACGGGTAGTGAATGAACTGAGGGCCAAAGGTGTAAAGGTCTAGGTTTGTAACTTTAATCATCAAATGAAAAAGCCCCGTTGCCGGGGCTTTTTTGTTTTAACCAAGTTTGATATTTAACCAGTTTCAATCATGCTGTCGGCGGATAAAGGCCGGAACCTGCAGGTCCTGTCCATAAATAACGACAGGTTTTTCCTGTGTATCATCAAACTTCATTACTGGTTTTGGTTTTTCAGGTTCTTCCGGGGTCACTTCTGTATCCTGCTGCACGTACAAGGGCCTATTTTCCCGTTCCTGCAGGGTCCGGGTGTGGGGTGTATCGAAAGCGTGTCCTGATGGTTCACTATTTTTCATTTTCTGCACTGCTTTTGGCATATGGAAACCAGTAGCGATTACGGTAACCCGAATCTCTTCATGCATATTGGGATCGATCACAGCACCAAAAATAATGTTGGCAGAAGGCCCTGCTTCTTCGAAAATGATGCTTGTTGCTTCGTTTGCTTCCATAAGGGTAAGGTCATTTCCGCCGGTGATATTGACCAATACACCTTGTGCTCCTTTGATACTGGCATCATCAAGCAGGGGGCTGGAAATGGCTTGCTGAGCTGCCAGCACAGCGCGCTCATCACCCGTAGCTACTCCTGTACCCATAATGGCTTCACCCATGTTTTTCATTATTGTTTCCACATCGGCAAAATCCAGGTTGATTACACCCTGGACGTTGATCAGATCTGATATTCCCTTTGCCGCCTGGTGCAGAATGGTGTCAGCCATATTAAATGCTTCAGGAAGTGTTGTAGATTTATCGACAATGGACATCAATTTCTGGTTGGGAATGGCAATTACCGTGTCGCAGGCTTTCTTCATATCCGCCAAGCCTTCCAGGGCACGGTTCATCCGTTTTGGGCCCTCGAAACTGAATGGCAGGGTGATAATACCTACAGTAAGTACACCCTGTTCTCTGGATACCTGAGCCACTACTGGTGCAGCACCTGTTCCCGTTCCGCCACCCATGCCGGCAGTAATAAAGGCCATATCAGCGCCATCCAAAAGTGTAGAAATCATCTCACGATCCGCTTCAAGGGCTTCTTTGCCCACACTGGAATTAGCACCTGCGCCAAGGCCTTTGGTTAAATTTTTTCCAATCTGTATTTTATGCTCAGATGGGTTATTATCCAAATCCTGGGCATCCGTATTTATGGCAATGAAATCAACACCCTGCATACCGGATGTGATCATACGGGTAACGGCGTTTCCGCCGGCACCGCCAACACCAATTACTTTCAGATTTGCTTTTTGTTCAGATAGACTATCAAACTCAAACAGCATGATTGTTCTCCTTTACTGGTTTGGTTAAAACAGGTCTTCGATGGTATGTCGAATTTTTCGAAATATTCCTTTTATGCCTTTATGCCGAGGCTTTGGAATGCGCATATGATCGTTTGCCATAAATGGCCACAGCAGTAAACCCAGGGCTGTAGCGTAAATGGGGTCTTCGGCTACATCCGTAATTCCCTCGATATTTGCCGGTTTTCCAATACGAACCTTCACATTCAGGTTGTCTTCCGCCAGAGCCATGATATTGCGGAGCTGGGCGCCTCCGCCGGTGAGTACAATGCCATAGGTCAGGGGTTCTTTGATATCCGCCCTTGATATTTCACGGATCACCATTTGAAAAATTTCCTGCATCCGGGCCTCCACATAACTGGAAACTTCCTGCTCCGGTATGGATCGTTTTAACTGGCCTTCCTTTTCGGGAAGATCAATTTCCAATTTTTCCGAGGACATGGATGATTTTGCAGATGCATATTTGATCTTGATTTCTTCGGCTTCGTTTACGCCAATTTGGAGCATTACAGCAATATCATTGGTCACGCTGGAGGTCCCCAGCGGAATCACGGCAGAATGCCGAATAGCACTGCCATGATAAACGGCAATATTTGTGGTGGATGCTCCGATTTCTACCAGGGTTACACCCAGCTCTATCTCATCTTCTGTCAACACAGTTAAACCAGCTGCCAGGGGCTGGAATACAAGTCCATCTACCATAACACCCAGTTCTTCAACGCAGTTTACCAGATTGTTCATGGCTGTGGTAGCCGCGGTCACAAGATGCACACGTCCTTCCAGTCTCCGTCCAGTCATACCAATGGGATTTTTTATTTCTTCGATGGTGTCTACCAGGTATTCCTGGGGCAGAGTGTGCAGAATATCTCTGTCCACCGGGAGTGAAACAGCCTGGGCCAGATCCAGGACCTGGTAAGTATCCCGTTCATCGATGGGTCGTTCAATCAAAGTTCCCGGGCTGCCATTCCCACGATTCAGGGCAATGGCGGCCTGGGTGTTTAAACTGCGAATGTGTTCCCCGGTGATGGATAAAATAGCTTTTGTAATTTTTACACTGGCCATGGTTTCCGCTTCATTCATGGATGCTTCCAATTGTTCTATCAAAAGATCACGGTGAATAATTGACCCTCGTCGAATTCCGGAAGAAGGTACAGAGCCAATCCCAAGTAATTTTAAATTTTTTCTATGGCCATTGGTTTGACCAATAACACATGTTATTGTATTGGAACCAATGTCCAGACCAGCAATGATATGTTGGTCCTGTCCGTTGCTGATGGGACTCATGATCTGCGGTCCTTGGCAATGATCTGATTAATGTATCTCATGTCCAGGTATGAAAAGTCGGTTAATTCCTTGTTGGGTTTCAGATCAAACCTGAATTGTTTTAAAATTTCAATCTTGGTCCATAAATCTTCATTCCCCAATAAGATCTTCGTCGGTTCTTCCGCCAGAATCAATTCGATATCATTGTCCGAAACCAATCTAATCTCGGACAGGTTATCATAAAGAAAGCTGTATTCCCGGCGAAGGTGACTTAACCACTCGATGGATTCCTTTACTTTTACGGACAGCACTTTTTCGCCTGCGGGATATAATTCCGGAGCCGGATTAAAATTGGATAGGGAAGGAACAAGGAAATCACCCATGTTTTCCATATCCGGCAAGATATAACCCTCTTCATCCAGCATGACCATGGGTTGCGTATTTAATATAGCGATGGGTGTACGCTCCATTATTTCTATCATAATTGTTCCTGGATAACGATGACTCACACGAGCCGCGAGGACATAAGGATGACTTTCCACCAATTCAGTGACACGGGTCAGATTGATTTCATCGATGGATGCGCCTATCAAATCCCCAAAGGTATTTCTATAGTTTTGCTTATCCAATATAACCGTATTGGAAAAAACAACATTTTTAATGACCAGTGTGTTGTGGTAATCCGACCACCAGAAAGCACTCCAGATCAGGGAAAAAATCGCTGAAAATCCTAATACAGAAATAATTGCTTTAAACCAAATTATTCGTTTTTTCTTTTTAAGACGCATGCGGATCTAGATCTTTTTGATTGAACCCGATGGTTTTTACTTCCAGATCGAGTTTTATTTTAAATTTTTTGTACACTCTTTTGCGGGCAATTCGTATCAATTCGGCAATATCCGCTGATTTGGCGTCACCGTGATTCACAAAGAAATTGGCATGATGTGTTGAAATCTCAGCCCCTCCAACTTTCGTCCCCTTCAACCCTGCCTGGTCAAGTAAATATCCCGCAGCCTGTTCCTCAGGATTTTTAAAAACGCTGCCCGCAGAACGAAACCGCAGCGGTTGGGATGATTTGCGGCCCCTGCTGGCTTTATGGCTTCTTTCCTGTATCTGCCGCGGATCTCCCTGCTCAAGGTCAAAACGGGCCAAAAGGATAAATTCATCCTTGCTGAATGTGGAAAAACGGTATGCAAAATCAACGTCTCCATGATTCAAGGTCTCGATCTGACCGTTCATTTTCATCACATCCACATTCACCAGATTATTGGAGATCTCGCCGCCAAAGGCTCCTGCATTCATGACCAGGGCACCGCCCAGAGTTCCCGGTACCCCAATGAGGCTTTCCATGCCGGTCAAATTCCTATTATTACATTCCTTGACCAGCCGGCCCAGCATGACCCCTGATTCTACTGTGACCCGGCCGCCGTTAAATTCAAGGTTGGTCAGGGCTTTGGCCGGAGTAATGACAATGCCGTCAATACCCTGATCGGCAACCAGCAGATTGGATCCGGACCCGATAAAAAATGTTTGGATGCTATGCTGTGACGCAAACTTGAGAATTTTGGAAAGATCTTTCCTGTCCCTGGGAGTGACAAAAGCTGCTGCAGGGCCTCCGATCCCGTAGGTTGTGTGACGGGTCATGGGTTCATTCTCTAATAGTGTACCCCGAACAATAGATCTCAGCTCTGCCATGAATTTCAACCTTTTACCTCGGTTACGTTTTGTTCCAGATGACGGGCGTAAGCCTCACTGTAGCGCCAGATACTTCCAGCACCCAGGGTCAGAACAAGATCATTGGGCTGGACGATTTGATCGAGTTCTTTCACAAGGTTGTCCAAGTCAGGAATGAAATAACACTGGTCCATACCTGTGTTTTTACATTCATTGTAGATGAGTTCTGCCGTGATTCCGGGAATGGGTTTTTCCCTTGCGGGATAGATGTCGGTTATGAATACCACATCTGCTTTTTTCAAGGCAGCAGCGAATTCGCGGAAAAAGGCTTGCGTTCTGGTAAACAAATGAGGTTGAAACACAGCGATAATCCGCCTGTCCCAGCCGCCCTTTGCTGCTTCCAGCGTTGCATCAATTTCCGTAGGGTGATGAGCATAATCATCTACAACCATAATATTGTGATAGCATCCCTTAATGTCAAAACGGCGTCGAACACCATTATAGGTTTTAATCCCGGTCTGGATCAAAGAAAAAGAAAGGCCCATTTCTAACCCGATTACGACGGCAGCTAAGGAGTTCAGAACATTGTGTTCGCCGGGAACATTGATCTGAATATCTCCCAGGTTTTCCTCCGCACGAAAAACAGAGTATGTAGACTGTGTGGCATCAAATCGCAGGTTTTTCGCGCGGTAGGCCGCATCCCTCGACCGTCCATAGGTGGTCATGGGCCTTTCAATTTTTGGTATTATATCCCTGATCCCAGGGGAATCTGCACAAACTATGACCTCGCCGTAAAAGGGCACAGATTGGCAGAATTGCAGAAAAGCATCCTGGAGGTCAGGCAAATCCTCGTAGCAATCCGTATGCTCGAGTTCAATATTGGTTATCACGCCTATGGTAGGCTTCAGTGCCAGAAAACTGCGATCAAATTCATCGGCTTCAACCACAATAATGTTGCCGTCGCCCAGTTTAGAATTTGTATCCAGGTTTTGCACCAGACCGCCAACCACGAGGGTGGGGTCCATTTTCCCATGGGATAATACAGTACCGATCATGGAAGATGTGGTGGTCTTGCCGTGTGTTCCGCCAACGGCAATACTGGTCTCCTTGACAGAAATAAGCTCACCCAGCATTTCTGCTCGTCTGATAATGGGGATACCTTTTTGACGTGCTTTAATGATTTCCGGATTTTCAGACTGTACAGCACTGGAGTAGACCAGGACATCGGTTTCGCCCACATTTACAGGATCATGACCAATGTGAACATCAATTCCAAGATTCACTAAACGCTGTACATTGTCAGATTTTTTCACGTCGGAACCAGTAACAGTAAACCCTAGGTTTAACAGTAATTCAGCAATTCCGCTCATGCCGATACCGCCAATGCCTACAAAATGAACCCGGTTTATCTTACGAAATGTCATGCAGCTGCCTGAAATATTTGATCCACGATTTCTTTTGTTGCATTGGGCCGTCCCAGTGTTTTGGAAGCCGCTGCCATTTTTTCCAGTTCCGCCCGGTTATGGATCAGGTTCATGATGGAATGATGGAACTCTTGGGGTTGCAATGATTTCTGGAATAAAATTCGTGCTGCTCCCGCATTGACCAGGGCCTGGGCATTCTTGGTTTGATGGTCCGCGGCGGCAAAAGGAAAAGGTATCAGGATACTAGCTTTTCCGCACACAGTTATTTCGGCCAGTGTCAAAGCGCCACTGCGGCAAATGATCAAGTCAGCTAGGGCATAGGCGCTGTCCATATTATTAATAAAAGGTGTGATGTGAATATGCTCATCGTTGTAATTCTTATATTTTGGATATTCCAGATCCCCGGTCTGCCATAACACCTGGAGTCCAGACCCGGTAATTTTTTCCACAACTGCATTCATCATTTTATTTAAATAAGCTGATCCCTGGCTCCCGCCAAAAAGAAAAACAGTTTTATTTTCCGGATCTAAATTGAATTCCTTCCCGGCATCTTTTTTTATACCATCGGCAATACCCTGTCGGACTGGATTTCCGGTTAACACTGTTTCTTGATTCAGATATTTGTTGGCCTCCTCGAAGGCGACGCATATAGCTCTCGATCGTTCCGCGAACCAACGGGTCGTGACACCGGGAAAAGAATTCTGCTCTTGGAGCACGATGGGGTAAGGATCATTTTTCCTGGTAGCCATATACAGGGGTAAGGCTGCGGCATAGCCGCCCGTGCCCACAATGATCTGTGGTAGAAAATCCTGAAACAGGGATCGGATCTTGATTATAGAGCGAATGATTCTTCCTGGAAGCAGTATATTGCGCCCCAGGCTCTGCAGGCTGATTCCTCGCTGAAACCCGCGAATTGGCAGCAGGGTATGCCACACGTCTTTTACAGGAAATACTTTGGCTTCCAATCCAAAATTGGATCCCACATAATGGATTTTGGCATCCGGCTCCCGGCGGTGTATTTCTTCCCCAATTGCCAAAGCAGGGAAGAGATGGCCGCCTGTACCCCCGCCGGCGATCAAAATATTGCGGCTAACCATTTAAAATGGGGCTCCACCCGCGTTTGCTGCTGCCAACAGATCTCCTTGCTTGGGAAATATTCAAGAGAATACCAATCAAGGCCATATTTACTACCATTCCGGAACCCCCATAACTGACCATGGGCATGGGCAGGCCTGTAACCGGAAAAATACCGGTCACTACGGCAGCGTTTACAAATGCATACAGGATAAAATTGAAGGAAATACCAACCGCCAGCAGGACACCGAAATGGTCTGTACATTCTCTGGCAATTTTCAAGCCGCGGAAAAAGATTAGCAGGAACAGGGTAATTACAGGAACTGTTCCAAGAATAAAACCCAGCTCTTCGCCGATAATTGCAAAAATAAAATCGGTATGAGGAGTAGGCAATAAATGATTTTTTTCAATACTGTTTCCAAGGCCGACGCCAAATACACCGCCATTTCCCAGGCTGATCAGGGATTGCTGAGCTTGGTAGCCCACATCCTCCAATTCTGTGAAACCAAACCAGGAAAGAATACGCTGCCGGCGGTATTCCCTAGACAAAAGAACTGGAATTCCGATGAGCAATCCGGAAGCACCTGCCAGGGATAACTGGGATACTTTTACCCCACCAACAAATAAAATGATAGTGCCCAGCATACCGATCATCGCAGCTGTACTGAAATCAGGCTGGATCACAATCAGTGTCATGATGATAGTCAATATACCTGCAGCCGGTAAAAACCCTGATTGGAAATCATACAGTTTTTCACGTTTCTTGTCCACATAATGGGCCATGTATATCAGGACTGACATGCGTGCTATGTCGGATGTCTGCAGGGAAAAGGGTCCAATGTACAACCACCGTGCCGGTTTGCTCCAGCTCAGTCCTTTTGCAAGGTAGGTTATTTTGGTTACCAACAGCAAAAGAATGGAACCGATAATCAGGTACAGGGCCACATCCTTCAGGCGGCGGTAATCCAGGGTTAGAAATGCAAAAAGACAGAATACACCCACCAGCAGTCGTTTCAAATGGCCTTGTAAAAAAAGCATATCAGTGCGGCCATTGGAATTAGCAAATGATTCATACCAACTGGCACTGTAAAGCATTACCGTCCCCAGTACAGTCAGAAGCCCAAAATAGATCAATAACTGACGGTCGTATCGCTGGATCAGGATATCAATCATTTTTTATTCTCCAGGTCATTGATCCAGGTCTTGAATTGCGCACCCCTTTCTTCAAAATTCTCAAATTGATCAAAACTGGCGCATCCCGGAGACAGTAACACTACGTCCCCGGGAACGGCCAGAGATTGGGCAGATGTAACTGCGGATTTAAGATCAGTTACTTGAACCGATCTCACCGCATCCCCTAATGCAGTTACAATCTCCCCGCCGGATTCTCCATAAGAGATGATTAGTCTGACATGACTTGACTCGATATGTGGAAGGAGTAGCCGGAAATCTGCACCTTTATTTTGACCCCCAAGGATCAAAATAAGAGGCTGTTCAAAACTTTCCAGTGCCACCAGGACCGCATCCAGATTGGTGGCTTTGGAATCATTGATGTATTGTACATCATCAATAGCGGAAACATATTCCAGGCGGTGTTCAACCCCGGGAAATGATCCCATGATTTTGGCGATGCGCTGATCAGAAATACCCATAAGGTGGGCAGCAGTAGACGCAGCAAGTATATTGGATAAATTATGAGGTCCCGGAAGAATCAAATCCTGCACTGCGATCAATGGGCTCCCGTTGGTACCATAGATACTGTTGGTTTGCAGCCGAAAAGTCATATCTGCCCGCACCATACTGAAAGGAGTCATGGTGGCCGGGTGATCCTTTAAAGCCATGGTTAGTAAAGGATCATCCATATTATAAACGATAAAATCCTTCTTAGTCTGGTTTTCCACCATCCTCATTTTCATGGCGATATATTCATCCATGGTACCGTGGCGATTTAAGTGATCAGGTGAAATATTGGTATAGATGGCAATCTTGGGGTGGAAATGGTGAATAAACTCCATTTGAAAACTGGATATCTCCAGGACATAAACCGTTTTGGGCTCTGGAGATTTCATTTCTTCCAGCACAGATGAAGAAAAAGGAATCCCAACATTTCCTGCCAGGGTGCCGCGAACATTCTCTGACTGGCACATTTCCACCAACACGTTTACAGTGGTGGTTTTGCCGTTTGAGCCGGTCACGGCAATGATAGGAGATTCAGTAAACCAACTGGCGAATTCTATTTCACCTACGATGGGAATATTTTTTTCCTGGGCCTGGAGTATAATGTCTGCATCTTTTGGCACACCAGGAGAAACAATCCACAGATCTGCTTCATTAATACGATCTGAATGCATCCCTGTTTCGACACTTATATTCATTTGCATCATCTCATCGGCGCGCATATTGATATCCAGGCTGGTTCCCGGATCACTCACAAATACCCGTGCCCCGGCATAATGGGCAAGTTTTGCCGCGGCACTGCCGCTTAGCCCCAGCCCGATCACGGAGATGGATTTATCCTTGATATCGATGGTGGCTCTGTGATGAATATCCATCACCGGATCTTGAAAGTTGTTAGTGAAAACAAGGCCAATAGCAGTCCAATAATCCAGAAACGAACCACAACCTTGGTTTCTGGCCAGCCCTTTAATTCAAAATGATGATGAATTGGGGCCATGAGAAAAAACCGCTCACCTTCACCTGTCCTGGACCTTGTCCATCGAAACCAGGAAATCTGCAGCATGACAGAGAGTGTTTCCCAAACGAAAACACCACCAATAATAAAAAGTAGCAATTCTTTTTTTAATAGAATCGCCAGGGTTCCCAGGGCTGCCCCGGCCGATAAGGAGCCAGTATCCCCCATGAATACTTCCGCAGGCGCCGTATTGAACCACAGGTAGCCTATACAGGCACCGGCCATGGCGCTGGCAAAGATGGTTAATTCACCAGCGCCGGGAAGATAAATGATATTCAGGTAATCAGAAAAATCAACGCGGCCGGAGATATAAGAAATTGCGGCAAAAACGGTGAAACAAATAGCCAGCAGCCCCGCGGCCAGGCCATCAAGTCCATCGGTTAAATTCACTGCATTGGATGTGCCCGTAATCACCAGGATTACCATTAGCGGATACAGTATTCCCAGGTCAAATTCTACATTCTTCAGGAAAGGTACGGTGGTCTTGGTATTGAACAACTGGAATTCAGGTGTGCTCAGGATCCAATAACTCACAATGATGCCAAGAAGGATTTGTCCAGCCATTTTATACCGGGCAACGAGCCCTTTTTTCATTTTTTTTACCACTTTCAGGTAATCGTCAATAAATCCAATGAATCCCATCCAGATAACCGCAATCAGGATAATTTGAACGAAGGGGCTGTTCAATTTGGCAAGCAAGAGGGTAGGGAGGAGTACAGCCGAAAGGATGATGACTCCTCCCATTGTAGGTGTGCCCTTCTTCTTCATGTGAGATTCGGGTCCTGTAAGACGAATTTCTTCGCCTATTTGGTGTGTGTGTAGTATGTGGATAATCCAGGGCCCGATGATGAAGCTTAATACAAGAGCTGCGATGGCCGCAGTTGCAGCTCTAAAGGTGATATATTCAAATAGATTGAAAGCGGAAAAAGAATCTTTTAAGGGTGTAAGCAGTTCGTAAAGCATCAGTTCAAAAACACCCCTTCGATTATTTTTTCCATTGCCATGCCTCGGGATCCTTTAAATAGGACCTTATCTCCAGTTCGCAATGAATTTTTCAGTGCAGAAATAAGTCCTGCAGGTGTTTCAAAATGTGCAGATTTAATACTGCCATTCAGCACAGAATCTGTGTATTTGGTATCATTGCCAATGGTGAACACCTGGTCTAATTCTATTTCTGTGCATTTATATCCCACTTTCATATGTTGATCTGCAGATGAATCCCCCAGTTCAAACATATCCCCAAATACAAAGATGCGCCGTCCATTGCCGCTGAATGCCTTCAAGTAATCCAATGCTGCCAGGCAGGAAGAAAGATTTGCGTTATAGGTATCATCAATAACAGTAATTGTATCAAACTTTTTCACCTGGCAGCGGCCTTTCGGCGGCGAAAAAGAGTTGATCTGGGAAATAACATTTTCCCAATCAACAGCTAAGGAAACAGCGATGGCAGAGACAGCGATACTATTTTGTACAAAGGAGAGATTTCGGGAACCGGTGGGTATCTCGTGGGTGTCTACTGTCAATGTTAATGAGCCATCCTTTTCATGATGGATATCTGCAGGAAAATCACAGTCAGGTGTTAAGCCAAACGTGAGTTTTTCCCCTGAAACAGGAATAGATGCCACCCGCTCATCCGCCATGTTTACAAATGCAGTTCCATCCTTCAATGCATTGAATAAAGCACCTTTGGTTTCGGTGATAACATCAATCGTTCCAAATCCAGCCAGATGTGCCGGGGCAATATTTGTAATCAAACCATGTGTCGGCTGAGCAATGCCGCAGAGATATTCGATATCCCCCGACTGGTTCGCGCCCATCTCCAAAATAGAAATGGAGTGGTCATTCTCCAGTTGGAAGAGGGTAAGGGGAAGTCCAACATGAGTGTTGAAATTCCCCTCTGTGGCGTGCACATTATACTTGGTTGAAAGTACATGTACGAGTAATTCTTTGGTGGATGTTTTCCCGTTAGAACCGGTTATTCCAATCACTGGGATCTCAAACTGCCGGCGCCATTCCCGGGCGATTTTCCCAATGGAAAACTGCGGGTTTTCCACTTTTATTTGTTGAAGATTCAATTCTTTGTTTTTTTTTGAAACCAGCGCTGCGGCGGCTCCCTGTTCCATTACTGCAGGCAGGTACCCATGGCCATCTGTCCGTTCGCCAGTCAAAGCGATATACAGGTCACCCTCCTTACACTCTCGACTATCAGTAGCAATGCCCGAGATGGGGCGATGGAGACTGGTGCCGGTCACAGTTTCAAAAATAGCGGCGAATCGTTCAGGCTGTTTTATGTCAATTCTCACTGGTAATCCTGAACAATGGCCAAGTCGGAGTGAAACACTTTTTCACCCTTGATATCCTGGTATTCTTCCCGCCCTTTCCCCAGGACCACAACCACATCCCCTTTTGTGCTTCGAGAGAGAGCAGTTTTTAATCCCCTGGACCGATCAGTAAATACGGTGTGGCGGTCCGAATGAAATCCGGAAATCACTTCCTTTGTAATTTGATCGGGATCTTCGGTTCTTGGATTGTCGGGTGTTACATAGCAATGAGTGGCATGCAGTTCTGTAACCCTGGCCATTTCCGGCCGTTTGGAAGCGTCTCGATCTCCTCCAGCGCCAAAGACCACATATATATTGGTATCCTGCTTAGATAATTGTCTGAGAGTGCCCAGAACTTTATCATAAGCGTCGGGTGTATGAGCATAATCAATCAGTGCGGTAGCACCATTTGCGAGAGCAAAAGACTCCATTCTACCTGGAATAGCAGAACAAGCTGCTATTCCTGTTTCTATATCACTATGCCGGATTCCCAGGGCATGGGCACCGGAAACAGCCGCCAGGATATTCTCGGCGTTAAATTCCCCTATAAGCTCAGAAACAACTTCATAAGTTTCATTTCCTGCTTTGATTATTCCGCGAATCCCATTCAGGCCCATTTCCATTTCCTGATAGTGGATAGATGTACCATTTCCTCTAGAATAATTCAGGACCGGTGCATGGGTTTCGCCGGCAAGACGCCTACCATTGGGGTCTGTTTCATTTACAATTGCTGTGGAATCCAGGTGTAGCATTCGAAATAGCTTGGCTTTGGACTGAAAATAAGATTCCATCGTGCCATGATAATCCAAATGCTCCGGTGTCAGGTTAGTGAAGATCGCCATGTTAAAATCCACATTAGACACTCGATATTGATCCAGCGCATGTGAAGAAACTTCCATGATGATATATGAGAAATCCGCATCCCTCAAATCTGAAAATATTTTTTGTATGGATATAGCATCCGGTGTGGTCAAGGATTTGACCTGTTCAAAACCCTCAGCGATCAACCCCAGCGTTCCGATCTGGGCAGTTTTCTGCCCAGCGTGGGATAAGATAGAAGCCAGGAGGGAAGCTGTGGTTGTTTTTCCATTGGTGCCGGTAATGCCGATTATCTGTAAATCCCGGGATGGATGCCCGTAGAATTCAGCAGCCACTACAGATGCAGCCCGACGTGGGTTGGCAACTTTTATTTGCGGTACATCCAGTACACCCAGGTCACGTCCATTGGAGAGAATGGCTGCTGCGCCGTTTGCGATAGCATCATGGATATAATCGTGACCATCGTGGATTGTGCCTGGAATAGCAATGAATAAATCACCCCGGCAAATATGGGCGGAATTAAACTTCAGTCCACTTATGGCAATATCCGGAATTGCCTCTGGTTTCATTAGCCCGCGGGCGAGGTCTTTTAGCTGTCTGTTCATTTAAGGTGTACCACACAGGTTTTTCCGCGATGCAGAACTGTACCGGGTCTCGGGCTTTGCCAGACCACTTTTCCACTGCCCTCGATCTTAAATTTTATTCCACTGCTCCGCATAGTGGTCATTGCCTTGCGCATGCTGAATCCACGGACATCCGGCATTTCAACCTGATTATTGTAGCCGGACACCATAGAAAGAACCGGAGGCAGAATGGATGCCGGTCTGGCAATGATCTGGGCGTCAGCGAGAATAATATCGTCACGAATGGATTTTTTCAAATTTCTAGTTGGATGTTTTTTCAATCGTGTGGGAGGAACAATGCTATCGTCCAGATTAATGATTCGTTTCATTACCCTTTTAAAAGTAACTGCAGCACCTTCCGAGCCCCAGTGATAGGGTTTATGCGGTTCATCTAAAATGATCAGACCCAGCAGCTGGGGGTTTTCAGATGGGAACAAACCCACAAAGTTGGAAATGTATTTGTGATCAGAATATTTACCATTGATCACCTTCTTTGCCGTCCCGGTTTTCCCCGCCACATCCCAACCGGCAATTTCTGCATTGTGTCCAGTACCATTTATGACAACAGAGCGCAGCATTTTCTGAACCTGGTCCATCACTCTTCGATTTGCAACACGGCGAATAATGCTTGGCTCTTCTGCGTAAACAACATCTTTATTATCCTTAATGATTTGCCGGATTAATCTGGGGGTCACCATGAAGCCGCCATTTGCTACAGCGCAATAGGCAGTGGCCAGTTGAATTGCGGTTACCCCTACTTCATATCCCATAGCAATTTGCCCCTGTGATACTCGGCTCCAATTTTTCACAGGATGAAGTTTCCCTGAAAGTTCGCCGGCCAGACTGATGCGTGTTGTGGTTCCGAATCCCAGGCTACGAGCCGTTTCGAAAAGAGGAATAGAGCCCACCTGGTCCATGACCTTAACGACACCAATATTACTGGAGTTTTGAATGATTTGCGGAAATGTCATAAACCCATATTTCTCATGATCCTTTATGATAATGTCATAATAGGGAAATTCACCATTTTCACAATTGAATTCTTCGGTAAGGCTGATGGCATTTTCTGACAGTGCAGCAATGGCAGCAACCACCTTAAAAGTGGATCCAGGTTCAAATTGATCCGTAATAGCACGAACACGGTGGTAATCCATCTCTGTTTCAAAATAGCGGTTGTTGTCGAATCCAGGTGTGGAAGCCATAGCAAGGATTTCCCCGGTTTGTGGATCCATCACAATGCCCGTTGCAGCCTTGGCATTTGTCTCCTGCTGCCGTCGATCAAGTTCTTCCTCAAGAATGGATTGATACTCAAGGTCTATGGTTAACTGGATGTTATCGCCATCAATGGGTTTTTGATACGGATTACCGCTTTTAGGCTGAAATTCTCCTTTCCAGCCTTTGGTTTTGATTATCCATCCCGGTGTACCGGTTAAATAATTGTTAAAGCCCTTCTCGATGCCTGAAATCCCTTGATCGTCGACATTGGTGTATCCGACCACCTGGGCAGCTACTGAATTATGGGGATAATAGCGGCGGTAGTGCCGCTTAATGTGAAATCCATCGAAAGAAATGTTCTCCAGTGTCCCCAGAGTTTCTCTTTGGAGGTTGCGCTCCAAGTAAACAAAATTATCTTTTGAATTCAGTTTTTTCAGGTATTTATCAGCTGGTTTACCTGTTTGTTCACTCAGAGCGTTCGCCAGGTTGGCTTTGTCTGTGACGTCGCCAGGTTTGGCGGACAGGGTATAATGGATAATATTCCGTGTAAAGGGGCGGTTTTTACGATCATAAATGTTGCCTCGATTGGCAATCAGGGTTTGTTTTTTCTGAGCTTGATTTAAAATAACATTTTGATATTTACTGCCGTTCAGGACCTGTATTTGAAATAATCTCGCGCAGAGGCCTGCCCAGGATAAAATGACAAAGCAGGCAGCTGCGGTGATCCGTGTCCGAAATTTCAAATACGTTTTTGTCATAAGCTTTCTATCAGGTTTTTATTGATAGATATCAATAAAGTTTCCGGTTCCGTGAAAACCATGTTTAATTCTGCCCGAGCCCTTTTGGCGATAACATCCGGCCTGCTGAGAGATTCAATCTCGCTTTTCAGCTCCTGCAGTTCATTGGTTAGTTCGCTGGCTGTTGAATTTTGAATTTCAATCACCAACAGTGTTTCATCAATTTCTGTATAGACCCATAAATAGATAATCAGAGAGGTAATTACACCCAGGGTAGCTACAAAAAAAATGATACTTTGGATTACATCCCTTGATCTTTTTGACCTTCTTTTCCGGGACATCAGGACGCTCTTTCCGCCACACGAAGTTTTGCACTTTTTGAGCGTCTGTTATTTGCTATTTCTTCGGCTGATGCGATAAGGGGTTTCGGGGTTAAAATCGTTAAGCGCCCTTCCCGGGCTAAATCTTTAAACCTGTGTTTGACCTGGCGGTCTTCCAAGGAATGAAAACTAATAATTGCTACGCGACCGCCGATCGTTAAATATTCAATAAAGTTGTTTAAAAAAGTATTTAAATGATCCAGTTCACTATTTACCTTGATCCGGATTGCCTGAAATACTCGCGCCAGTGTTCTATTGCGATGGTTGGGAGGGGTAACCCTGCGAACTGCTTCTACCAGATCTGTTACAGATATTAACGGACGGCATTTTTCTATATTTCTGGCGATGGTTCGTGAACGCCGTTCCTGTCCGTATTTGTAAATGATATTAGCCAGGTCTGGTGAAGGCAGCGTATTTAAAATGTCAGCAGCTGTTTCGGATTGAGATTTATCAAATCTCATATCCAGAGCCGAATCTGATTGGAAGGAAAAGCCCCTGGAATCGGAATCCAACTGTAAAGATGAAAGCCCAAGGTCCAGGATGAAGCCGTTCACCCGCTGGACTCCATACCGTTCAAGGATGGATTTGATATTGTGGTACGAACCGTGGTGAAGGGAGACAGATACAGATGAGGCGGAAAAACGCTGTTTACAATGCGATAAAGCCTCCTCATCCCGATCAATCCCGATATAGCGGCCTTGACTGGAAAGCTGCTGGAGGATAAGCGCTGCATGACCACCGACCCCGATCGTTCCGTCGAAGTAAACTCCGTCGGGAAAAATATGCAGGGCTGACAATACTTCTGCGGCCAACACCGGCACATGAAGCAATGGTCCCTGCAGAGGGGGTTTTGTCATCAGAGTATAATTTTATCCGCGAGGTCATCATAAGCGTCTGGCTCAATTTCCAGGTTTTGCTGATCTACTATTTTTAATGTGTTGGGGTTCCAGATCTCAATTTTGTTGATCATCCCAATAATAAGCACATCCTTTTCGAGAACGGCATATTCGGTCAGGGACGGAGTCAGTGTGATCCGTCCCTGTTTATCATATGTGGAAGGGGAAGCATACCGTGCAGTGTCCCGCACGAATGTGCGATGAATATTTTTTACGGAGGATAAATTGCGCAGATTATTTTCAATTTCTTTCCATTGTTCTAAAGGGTAGACCCAAATACAGGGGTCAAGCCCCCGGGTGATGACAAATGTATTTTGGCTGTCTGCAGAAAGGGATTGCCTGAATTTTGCCGGGATATTTACCCGACCCTTGGAATCTAGGGAATATGCGTATTCGCCAATAAATGTATTATCAGTCAATGTCATGTCATAAAAGGGGTAATTACCCACAACTACCCACAATCTTACACACTAACAGAAAAAATGTCAATAATTAATCTGCATATAATAAGGTTTATATAGCTCTGCCCTTCGGATTTGAATCCGATGGGGAGTAGTGGGTGATTATATCGGGTGCTTGGGGTTATTGCAGCGGTCTATACCGCTGAATGACCAAACTGGGAGGATTCGTGGGTTTAATCGTCAGTTTTACAGGGTATTGATGGTCCTGTGTGTCAATTGTGTACCCATTAATGAAAATTGACAGCCCTTCTGTACGCGTAAAAAGTAATTCAGATCTGTTTTTAAACTTCTCCAGTGTTTGTTCGACTCCGGGCCGCAACCTGTAGTCTGTGGGATTGGCAATGCCATTCTTGAAAGAAAATGCTGTTTCCTTCCTGGGAATCAATTTGATAGTAAATGGCGAATTGGTGGGCAAAAGTTCCTCGCTGAACTGGTCCTGAAGATATCCTGATACCAGGTCCTCATTGGAAATAATCTGCACCTGGTTTAGCAGCACCGGTCCATTTTCACTGACTACTGCAGAACTTTCCTGATTAAATATTTTCTGGGATATCACGATAACAAAAATAAATATAATAAGCAAGACACCGGCCTTGATAAGATCCTGACGAATTTTTTGACTTGGGTAACTTAGCGACAGTTGATCCAACCCAGATGTTTCCATATCTTCAATTGGCTCTTCTTTTATTCTTTCCACCGAAGGGATATGAGATGAAGATGTTCCCAGAAATGAATCCAGCTGTTCCAGTGCCCGTTCTGCATTACCGCCGATTTCATCCGAATAGGCTCTCAAGAACAGCCGCAAGTATGGGATGGGTAAAATATCAAAGTCCCCTGCTTCGATTGCGCGGAGATAACGGATATTTATTTTTGTTCGATCGTGGATTTGTTCCAGGGAGATATCTTTTGATTTCCGCAGTTCCTGTAGTTCTATATAAAATGTGGCCATGGCTCAAATGAGAAGTATGAAATTACATGCCGTAATTCTTCTCACAAAAGAATGATTTTTTTATTCATTGTCCCTGTCGGGAGATTTCCGCAGTTGTTTCTTCTGGCTTCGTATTTTTTTATTTTTCAGGCGAGATTCAATTGCCTTTTTGGGCACTTTTGATTTTTTACGAGGTTTGGGGCGCTTTGCTGCATTTGTAAACAACGTCACCAGCCGGTCAAAGGCAGTCTTTTTATTCAGAGCCTGGGATCGATAATTTTGTGCTTTAATGATGATTTTTCCATCTTTGCTCATTTGACGGCCAGCAGCCTTTTTTAAGCGGCGGATGAACCAGTCGGGGTAATGCTGCGGGCTTACGGGGTATTTTAGCACGACGGCTGTTGATACCTTATTGACATGCTGTCCGCCTGGGCCGGAAGAGCGCACTGCTTCATACTGGATTTCTTGGTCGTTGATGCTTATTTGATCGCTAATCCGGGTCACAGTATTTCCAGTTGATTATTGATTTGACGGTATTCTTTATAAAATGCCGCCAGTGGCAGGCCCATTACATTAAAATAGCAGCCGTCCACTTTTTTCACCTGCACAGAAAACCAGTCCTGTATCCCGTAACTACCAGCCTTATC
>DKQR01000061.1:24819-25879 GCA_002471805.1 Fidelibacterota bacterium UBA7303
AAACTTGGGTTTGTTCATTAATGGTACGGTCAATATTATATTTTCCAGCGGAAAAGTGCATACCAGTGATTACTTTATGCGTACGACCGGAAAGGCTTTTCAGCATGCGATAACTGTCTTTTTTATTTTTTGGCTTACCCAGAATTTTATGATCCAGAACTACAATTGTATCTGCAGCAACAACCAGGGATTGGGGGTTGGATTTCGCCACATCCATTGCTTTTTCCTTAGCCCAGTATTCTGTAAATGCTTCCGGAGACAAATTCAGGCAAAAGTTTTCATGCACCTGACTTGGGCATACTTCAAATTCCAGGCCAATTTGCTCCAGTAGCTGTTTTCTACGAGGGGAGCCGGAAGCCAGTATCAAGGGTATTTTCACAGCGTCAGGTTCATTGAAATTTCGCACATCGTCCAATATATGTTTCTGTATTTTTCGCTCCTTTTGCTTTTAAGCGATACAAATAAACGCCATTGGCCAACTGTCCTCCGAAAGCATCATTGCCGTCCCAGTCAATATAATGGTATCCGGGCTGAAGCGCAACTGGATCGAAGGATTTAATACGGCGGCCGCCCAGGGAATATATGTCCAACTCCACTTCGGCACTGGAAGTGATCTCAAAAGCAAATTGGGTCATATTGGAAAATGGGTTAGGATAATTATAGGCATTATAAATCTTTAACTTTGACTCAAATATTCTGGATAACTGTATTTCCTGCTCATTGGGATTGTTGGCATTATCCCAGGCTTTTACCAAGAAATGCAGGTTCGTAGCGTCGTTCAGGGAAAATACATTTATGGTACCGGTGGTAATACTGTTCTGGTCGTAGTAGAACTGGTGGGTAATGGTTTCCGACAGACCGCTGTTCAAATCTGTTATCTGGATTTCATGCCCGGTTTCGTTGGTTACATTGATGCCGATTGGATCAGACAAACGAATGATGAGCGTCTCTTCCATTGAAAAGTGATCCCCGGATCGGAGAACCAGGCCTGAGGAGGTTTCAAAATTAATGATTGGTCCAATTTCATCAGCAGTGATACCGCCTCCCACCAGGGGAATTT
>DKQR01000057.1 GCA_002471805.1 Fidelibacterota bacterium UBA7303
AAGATTACCTGCCCTTGGAGTGTACTAAACATCATGAATAAAATTATACTGTTAAATTTCATATTAATCTCTCTTATTGAAAATTCATATTTACTTATCAATCGTTAATGTAATTGTAGTTTATGTTAAAATTCTACCCTTTATATCCCACCTCAATGCATATAAAATAATCACCCACCGGGTTATGAGCCCGAACTTCCTAAGTTAGTCGATTCTGAATGTGCAGACTTCTGGCTGCTTGAAGACCCGATGCCGGTACCGGGCTACAAATCGGTAGATCATGTCACGTATTGGCAGTGGAATTATCCAGAAAATAGGGAACCACATCCTCCATTCCCACCTCATGTATAGCAGGCACCGTATCACCGCAGCCGATCTGATGTAGGAACAACCGTTCCTGAACAGATAAACTGTATCCGCCCACTGTTGCCATTCGGGAAATGTTGCAATCAGGTTCTGTGCTTCCTTTGTCTTATTCGGCCTGTATGCGATATCGACCCCTGGTGCTAGTTTCGGGTCCATGAACCGGGCGAGCCGCACCGGGTCGACCTCCCAATGCAGGAAACTCACATGACGCCATTGCTGCACGAAGGAATGAGGCCGCTGGGGCATCGGGAAGGGCAAGTGATCTGTCCTTATATTCACATCAATTTTACGTATCATCTTCAAATCTACCCATCCTCCTACAAACAAAAAACCCTGGGGTGACCGGGGTTTGATGTTGTGAAAAGGGTAAATCTATTTCAGCAGTACCATCTTCTTCGTTTGCCTGAAATCTCCTGCTTGTATCATGTACAGATAGAGACCGGCACTAACAGGTGAACCTGCATCATTGGTAGCATTCCAGCGTACTGATTTGTATCCTGCACTTTGCTGACTGCTAACCAGATTATTTACTATCCTGCCCAGCATGTCGTAGATAGTGATATTGACCATAGCATCTTCCTGTAAATCGTAGCGGAAAGTCGTCATCGGGTTAAATGGATTTGGAAAAGCCGGGTAAACCCTAAATTTTTCTGGCAGACCTGAATCAGACACCGCCGCAGTGGAAGCTGTAAAATCTGTTTCCCCGGAAACCTGACCATTTAAAACAGTGAATAAAATTGGAGTGTCATTTAGAATGGTTGAATCAGCATTAGAAACTCCTATAACATTAAATGAATATTCTCCATCTATAACAATAGGAATAGTAACATTCCATGATCCCTCGGAAATATCATTATGCAGACCCAGCGGTAGTCCGCTAGTCATTTCACCCTCTATCCAGATCTGTTCAAACACGTTACCAGGGTCATTTACTGTAAATGGAATTTCAGCCGCGTAGGGAAGTGTTTTCGGTAAAAAACTGATATCTGAAGAAAATTTATACGAAAACTGACCAATGCCAAGATAAATGGCTTCAATGAAAAAGGCGATCCAGCCTGAATCCGGTTCCGAAACTTCAGCAATGTAAACGCCATCTCCCAAATCGGTTAGGATTGAATCCTCCCAGGCAGGACCAATAGTCATATATCGAAAATCAAAAGCATTTTCATTTGTTGCTTGCCATAGTTTTACCTGCACTGGTGAGGAAATTGATTCGAAACGGATGGAGCCGTCATCCTGGATTTCCCAGGAAAATTCAGGCAATGAATAATCATTCAGAATGGCTTTGTAAAACGCCAGGAGACTGTAAACGACGTCTTCCATTGCCTGGTCCAATCCATGGCTTGCATTGGGTACATACCGCTGGTAAGACTGGCCGGGAAGTTCATCAAAATAGAAACGGGATGAAGGGACAAAAAACTCATCGCCGGTAGCATGAATCAGGAATTTTGGCAAAGTATATCCATCCTTGTATTCCAATGGATCTACAACAGCCATTAGATCATAAATTTCAGGGTAAATGAACCAATCGAAAATACCTATCTCTTCATAATCACCTACTGCGGGTGCCCAAAAACCGTATGCTCCATAATGATGTTTAAATGATTGAATAATATTAAGGGCATCAAACACAGCCGGTACCATTGCACAGACTCGATCATCCACTGCTGAGGTCAGCCAAGTTGTCCAGCCCCTTTTGGAAGCACCACTTAAAACAAACTGGTTAATTTCTATTGGATTATCAAGGCCGGCTGTAAATAATTGGACCATATCCATGGCCTTGACTACACTTTTAACCATGGGTAACTGCAATATCCATGTTTCATCCCCTCCATACAAAAATTTATCCCAGGTATAAGCAATTATTTCATCTTCGGTTCGGGATTCAGTTTCATCGGAAAATGTTAGTGGTTCATTGGGAACCATTCCAAAGTCAATCACGATTGAATTGGATAATGTAGCGATAGTTGCAAACTCTTCTTCCACATCATCCGGGGGGTTGGGATGATTGTTGCCGCCATTGATGAACAGCAACGCCTTATCATGATATACATTATCTGGTATAATAACATCTGCCCAATGCTCCCATAGAGTTCTGTCTACTTCACTGGAATCTCTCCAGGATTGGGATGACATATATATAATATATACGGTATAATTGCTTCCATAAAAAGTATCAGCTGCATAAAAGCTGAAAGAAGTATCTTCTAATGCAACATAATTATCAAG
>DKQR01000091.1 GCA_002471805.1 Fidelibacterota bacterium UBA7303
ACAATCAAGAGAGAGACAGTGAATAAAATTCTGCTGCGCAGCTCTGGAATAACAAAAATACTCTGAATTTTATTGATCATTGTACCGTAACCGTACCACCTGCTTTTTCAATTTTTTCTTTTGCTGAAGTACTGAATGCGCTTGCAGTGACTTCAAGTTTCATATTCAGTTCACCATCTCCAAGGATTTTTATCGGTTTTAACGCCGAACGCACCAGCCCTTTTTGAAACATGATCTGGGCATCAATCTTTTCTATACCCAGGTCACCTAAAGCATTCAGATTTACTATTTGAAATTCTTTTTTAAATATGTTGGTAAATCCCCGCCGCGGTAATCTGCGGGCCAGCGGCATTTGGCCGCCTTCAAACCAGGGCCGACGCTTAAATCCGCTGCGCTGTCCTGCACCTTTGTCTCCTCGGCCGGCAGACTTGCCCAAACCAGACCCATGGCCGCGACCAACACGCTTACGGTTCTTGGTTGAACCCGGAACAGGCGTTAAGGAATTCAATTTCATACTTCTTCTACTTTTAATAGAAAGGGTATCACATTGATCATACCGCGAATCACCGGTGAATCGGTTTTTTCAACAGTTTGATGTATTCTTTTTAGACCCAGGGCTTTCAAGGTTGCCTTTGCTTTGGGCTTATACCCAATGGGACTTTTGATTTGGGTCAATTTTATCGTTTTTTCTTTTTTCGCCATTAACCGAATACCTCGCCGATTGTAATACCGCGCTTATTGGCTATCGCTACAGCATCTTTCATACTAACCAATGCATCAACCGTCGCATGCACAAGATTCATTGCGTTTTTTGAGCCGATTCGTTTTGTGAGTATATTATGAATACCCACCTGCTCCATAACAGCACGAACGGGGGAACTTGCAATGATTCCCGTTCCCGGGGATGCCGGTTTCAGCATGATTCTGCTGGCGCCATGTTTTCCAATAATTTTATGGGGAATGGTCCCATTTACCAATGATACTTTAATAATATTTTGTTTCGCTGCCTCTTTACCTTTTTGAATCGCTGAGATCACTTCGTTTGCTTTACCGTGACCCACACCAATATGGCCTTTCCCATCCCCAACCACTACCAGCGCAGAAAACCTGAACCTTTTTCCGCGGGAGGTCACTTTTGCGGTACGGTTCACTTTTACCACCGTTTCTTCTTGCAAATCGAGTTCAGCTGGATTGATAATCGCCAAATCAAACTCCCTCTTAAAATTCCAAACCGCCTTCACGAGCCGCATCTGCGAATGCTTTAACACGGCCATGATAGGGGTATCCATTACGATCAAGCACAACTCGAGTAATTTTTGCTTTTTTGGCTTTTTGAGCCATTGCTTCGCCAACGAGCCTGCTGACTTCTGTTTTATTTCCTGCTTTTTTCAAAGTAGCTTGTAATTCTTTATCCTTTGATGAGACTGCCACAAGTGTTTTTCCTTCGTGATCATTGATGATCTGAGCCATAAAATTTTTCAGGCTACGCGAGACCACAAGTCTGGGGCGTTCTGAATGCAGTCTTGATGTTTTTTTACTGCGGTTTTGCCTCCGTTCGTTGCGCCGGAGTACGGAACGATGCTTAGCCATTAACCAATACCTCCAACAGTTTTACCCTGTTTTGAACGCACATATTCATTCCGGTAGCGGACCCCTTTGCCTTTATAGGGTTCAGGTTTTCTAAATGACCTGATTTTTGCTGCAACTGCTCCAACCAATTGTTTATCGATTCCTGACACTGTTAAAATATTGCGGTCAATGGTTATGGCAATACCCTCGGGCAGGTCGAAATAAATATCATGGGAAAATCCCAGCTGAAGTTTCAGGCGGCTACCCTGTATGGTCGCCTGATACCCGACACCAATAATTTCAAGTTCCTTAACAAAACCTTCCGACACACCCACAAGCAAATTATTGATCATCTGCCTGGTAGTGCCATGGAGAGCACGATGTTCGCGAATATCAGATGGACGTTCAACAGTGACCAGCCCGTCATTAGTAGTAATATTCATATCTTGATGGGCAGTGAACTCCTGGCTTCCTTTGGGTCCTGAAGCAGAAATGACTTGGCCATTCAGGTCAACGGATACACTCTCTGGGATCGGGATCGGGTTTTTGCCAATTCTAGACATAACAGTTAATACACCTCGCACAAAATTTCACCGCCCACATTCAGCTTTTGCGCTGTTTTGTTGGAGATCACACCCTTGGATGTAGACAGAATTGAAATTCCCAAACCATCCAGAACCCGGGGAATGTCCCCCGAGTTCACATAGACCCGCAAACCTGGGCGGCTGACCCGCTGCAGGCTGCCGATCACTGGTTTTCCCTGGTAATCATATTTCAAAAATACACGAATAGATTCTTTATTATTGTCATCCGTAATAAAAAAGAAATCATCAATATAGTTCTCTTCTTTTAACACGAATGCTATTCTCTTTTTCATTTTACTGCTGGGTACATCTATCCAGCGCTTCTGAGCGGCAAGGCCGTTTCGGATGCGGGTGAGAAAATCAGCGATAGGATCAGTCATTGCCATAGATTTTATTCCTTACCAGCTTGCTTTCGTCACACCGGGTATTTCACCCTTCAGCGCCAACTCTCTAAAACAGATTCGACACAGGCCAAACCGCCTCAAGTACCCATGCGGACGGCCGCATTTGAAGCAGCGGTTCTTTTTCCGGGTTGAAAACTTTGCTTTGCATTTTGCTTTGTGAATTTTGGATTTCTTTGCCATTAGGCGGCCTCTTCCATTTCCTGTTTGATCGGTTTTTCCCGCAGCGGCAAACCCAGTCCTTTTAACAGCCAATAAGCTTCTTCATCAGTATTTGCCGTTGTAACAATGGTAACATTCAAGCCCCGAATGGATTCAATATGATCATAATTGATTTCTGTAAAAATTATTTGCTCCTGGATTCCAAAATTATAATTCCCGCGTCCATCAAATGCTTTAAATGACAATCCCCTGAAATCCCTTGTTCTCGGCAAGGCGACCGCGATAAGCCTGTCAAGAAATTCAAACATCTGATTTGCTCTCAAGGTTACTTTACAGCCCACGGGCCATCCTCTTCTTATTTTAAAATTCGAGATGTCTTTTTTGGCCAATGTAGTGATCGGTTTCTGACCCGTAATCTGGGATAATTCCGCAATAGCACTTTCCAGGCTTTTGTTATTGGTTTTCCCATCACCAACACCCATATTGATTGAAATGGAAAATAGCTTTGGAACTTCCATGATATTGGCGTATTGAAACCGGCTTTTCAGATCGGGAATCACAGTTTCCTTATACAGAGTCTGCAACCGGGGCTCGTACGCCGTCCGGGTAACTTTTTTCTTAGCCGCAGGAGTTTTTTTCACAGGTGCTTTTTTCGTTGTTTTTTTCTCAGCCATTTTTATGCTACAATCTCCTCATTGGTTTTTTTTGAAACCCTAACCTTAGATCCATCATCGAGGATTTTATACCCAACACGGGTTGTCTGGCCACCGTGCACCACCATCACATTGGAGATATGAATGGCGGCTTCTTTTTCCACCATACCACCAGAAGGATTATTCTGACTGGGACGAGTAGCTTTTTTCATAAAATTGACACCTTCGATGATAACACGATTTTTATCGGGAAAAACACGAAGGACCTTCCCCTCCATGCCTTTATGGTTCCCACTGGTAACACGAACAGTCATTTCTTTTTTGATGCGCATATTATATTACCTCCGGCGCCATGGATATGATGCGCATATATCCACCTTCTCGCAATTCTCGGGCAACAGGCCCAAAAATACGTGTACCCCTGGGTTCACCCTGTCCATCCAGGATGACTGCTGCATTTTCGTCAAACCGGATACTGCTACCGTCCCGTCTTTTGATTTCTTTGCGTGTACGAACCACAACAGCACGGCAAACATCCCCCTTTTTAACCATCCCCTCAGGGAGCGCTTTTTTTACCGTGATCACAATCTGATCACCAATTCTGGCATATTTTTTTCTAGAGCCGCCTAGAACCTTAAAACACAGGACTTCCTTCGCTCCCGTATTATCGGCAATTCGCAATCTTGTTTCTGATTGTATCATATCCGAGTTAACCTATTTTGACAGCTTCTCTAATTATCTCGCTAATCTGCCACCGTTTCCGTTTACTCATAGGACGAATGGCTGTTATTTTAACTATATCACCATCTTTGGGTTTTAACGATGCTGCGTGGGCAAGATAATTCTTATATTGTTTAACCCGCTTGTGGTAAACCGGGTGGGCTATTTCCCGTGTAACTCTTACATTCACAGTGCTATCCATTTTGGCACTAATCACTTTTCCAACAAGAGATTGACGCTTTCTCATTTCACTCATGCATTGTTATCCTTTGTACCGCGAATTCCAAGTTTATATTCATGTATTACTGTTTTGATCTGTGCGATCTCTTTCTTGGTTTTACCAATCATAGTCGCATCTTCCAATTGCTGGAGCGCTTGTTGAAATTTCAAATTCTGCAATGCATCCAGATTTTCATCCAATCTTGTTTTCAGCTCGATTTCATTCATTTCACGCAGCTGCCCAACTTTCATTATAGTGGTCTCCGTTCAACAAGTCTTGTTTTAATAGGTAGTTTATGACCGGCATCCCGAAAAGCCGCCTCTGCCTCTTCTCGATTCACGCCATCCACTTCAAACATGATTCTACCAGGTTTGACAACCGCAACCCAGTGATCCGGCGCACCCTTTCCTTTTCCCATTCGCGTTTCCGCAGGTCGTTCGGTCACAGGTTTGTCTGGAAAGATACGGATCCACATTTTTCCGATTTTACGCACTACTCTGGAAATCACAATACGAGATGCTTCAATCTGACGGGCTGTAACCCAGCCTGGCTCAATTGCTTTTAATCCATAAGAGCCGAACGACACCTTGTTCCCGCGCATGGCCATCCCGCGGCGATGCCCCCGGTGATGCCGTCTGAATTTTACTTTTTTAGGTTCTAGCATGACTTACTTATTCTTCTGATCAAATTGGCCATTGCATATCCAAACCTTGATCCCGATTACTCCATAGGCTGTATGCGCTTCAGTTAATGCATAATCAATGTCTGCGCGGAGAGTATGCAGCGGAACACTGCCATCCATAAATTTCTCACTGCGGGCAATTTCAACACCGCCTAGGCGGCCGGCAACATTGATACGAATCCCTTCTGCACCCATGCGCATGGTGGACTGTATGGTTTTATTCACAACCCGGCGATATGATATCTTCTTCTTCAATTGATGGGCAATATTTGCGCCAACCAGAGCGGCATCCATTTCCGGTCGCTTTACTTCAGAGATATTTATCTGGGCGTCTTTGTTTCCGGTTAACTGCTTTAATTCTTTTTTTAAACGATTCACTTCTTCGCCTCCGCGGCCGATGACGATCCCGGGACGTGCTGTATATATAGTGACTGTAACCCGCTTTGATGTACGTGAGATTTCAACTTTGGAAATACCCGCATTGGGCAACCGATGCTGGATATATTTCCTGATTTTTAAATCTTCTTCCAATTCTGGAGAGAAATTATTATTTGGCGCATACCAATTCGACCGCCAATTTTTATTTACGCTTAATCTAAAACCTACCGGATGTGTCTTCTGACCCACAATCTACCTCATTAATTATTATCGCTCACAACGATGGTAACATGACTGGTTGGACGGCGGCGGGGGGATACCCGGCCCATGGCGGATGCCCTGAACCGCTTCATGACCGGACCACCGTCAACAAATGCTTCTATTATATCAAAGGATTCAGGGTCCAGATTTGAATCCTCCGCCAGGTTCATCAAATTTGACACTGCGGAACGCAATGTTTTTTCAATAACCACTGCCGCTTTTTCAGGAGAAAAATGTAATTGATTCAAGGCATCACCCACTTTTAACCCGCGAATGCTATCCAGTGTTTTTCGGATTTTATATGGTGACTGGTGCACATATCTTGCGATGGCTTTTGCTTCCATAACCACTAAATCTTCCTATCCCCGGAATGCATTCTAAATGTACGGGTCGGTGAAAATTCGCCTAGTTTATGGCCAACCATATTTTCAGATATGAAAATAGGAATAAATTTATTGCCATTGTGCACTCCCAGCGTATGTCCTACAAATTCAGGAGTGATCATGGACCGGCGCGACCAGGTTTTAATCACCTTCTTTTTACCACCTTCATTCATTTTTTCAATTTTTTTAAGCAGTTTTTCATCAACGTATGGACCTTTTTTTAGGGATCTGGGCATCAGGTATTATTTTCTCCGCTTCACAATCATTTCGTTAGATTTTTTATTCCGTTTCCTAGTCTTATAACCTTTGGTTGGCTTTCCCCAGGGTGTGGAGGGGTGTCGTCCTCCGGATGATTTGCCTTCACCTCCGCCGTGTGGATGATCTACTGGATTCATCACCACCCCGCGAACAGTCGGCCGCCTGCCCAGCCATCGAGTTCTACCAGCTTTCCCAGAAACGACTTGTTCATGGGTGCGGTTACCGACCTGGCCGATTGTAGCCAAACATTGTTCTCTCACCATCCGCACCTCGCCAGAAGGCAGTTTTAATGTGCAAAAACCATCAGAATGAGCCATCACTTGTGCAAACGCACCTGCACAACGCACCATTTGCCCTCCTTTACCCGGTACCATTTCAACATTATGCACCAACAGACCAGCAGGTATATTTTTCAAAGGTAACGTATTGGCTATCTTAAGCGGGGCGGAATCACCGGACAAAACAGGGTCACCAACTTTGATGCCAACCGGGGCCAGAATATATCGTTTTTCACCATCTTGATAATGCACCAAAGAAATATATGCAGATCGATTTGGATCGTATTCCACGGTAGCTACTTTTCCAGGTATATCGAATTTGTTTCTCTTGAAATCTATAATGCGGTAGCGACGTTTATGACCGCCGCCCCGATGACGTATTGTGATTCGGCCATGATTATTACGGCCGCCTTTTTTCCGTAAGGATTTCGTCAAACTTTTTTCAGGTTTATCTGTGGTCAAATCTGCAAAATCCGGGCGTGAAGCGAATCTGGAACCAGCCGTAACGGGTTTTAACTGTCGAATACCCATATGATTAATTCGCCTCTTCTCCCCGCATCAGATCGATTGTATTGCCAGTCTCAAGGGTAACGACAGCCTTTTTCCAATTCGACCGCTTGCCTGTCGTCCGGATCGTACGCCCGCCGCTGCGGACAGTCATCTGTTTTGTTTTACCCAAACGGTTCATGGTGGCTACCTTAACCACTTTTACTTCAAATTTTTTCTCTACTGCTTTTTTGATTTCAGTTTTATTTGCATCAGGACAAACAAGAAAGGCATATTTATTTTCTCTCTCCTCCAGGATAGCCATTTTTTCAGTCAAAACTGGTTTAATAATAGTTTTCTGGTACATGATGCTATTGCTTTAAGATATCCGTAAGAACGGCAATACTGGCTTTGTCAATTAAGATTATCTCACAATCTATGAGATCGTAGGCACTGGCTTTACTCGCTTCAACCAGATATACATTTTTTAAGTTTCGTGTGGCGCGATCCAAATTGAGGTCGGATCCTGTAACAAGGATTGTAATTTTTTTTCCATCAAGCCCCAGGTTCTTCAGTATGGTTACAAATTCTGATGTTTTATGGCTTTCCATTTTCAATTCATCAATGATAAGCAGGCTGCCATCAGCAACTTTACTCGATAATAGGGACCGTCTGGCCAGTTTACCTACCTTCTTAGGTATTTTTTTAGAATATCCGTGAGGTTCAGGTCCAAACACTACACCGCCGCCGCGCCAAATGGGAGAACGAGTTGTACCAGCGCGGGCTGCCCCTCTTCCTTTTTGCTTCCATGGTTTTCTACCGCCACCATTTACCATGGCACGATTCTTTGTGGCGTGCGTACCCTGACGCATATTTGTCAATTCCGCCAGGATAGCCTGGCGGACCACAGCTGCATTTGGCGCAATGCCAAAAACGGATTTTTCAGCTGTTAAATCCCCGGCTTTTGATCCATCTATTTTGACTACATTCAATTTCATCTTACTTGGTAATAATGACTGTTCCATTTTTCGCACCTGGAACAGCGCCTTTCACTAAAAGTTGATTATTATCTCTATTAACCTTGATTATTTGCAAGTTTTCAACAGTAACCCTGGCATTACCCTGGTGACCAGCCATACGCATTCCAGGAAATACCCGGGATGGATCTGAGGCCTGCCCGATAGAACCGGGGGCTCTCATGGTATGGCCCGTACCATGAGTTTTTTTCTGCCTGGAAAAATTGTGTCTTTTGATTACTCCGGAAAAGCCTTTCCCTTTTGAAGTTCCAGTAATATTTACAAAATCCCCCTCTTGAAATAACCCTACATGGAACACTTGTCCGGTCTTGTAATCAAAACCTGGAACCTTGTCAAATTCAGCCAATACTTTCTGGGCATTTACATTCGCAGCATCAAAATGGCCTTTCATAGGTTTAATGGTATGCTTTTCTTTCCGTTCACCAAAACCGGCCTGTACAGCTTCATAACCATCCTTTTCCATTGTTTTGACCTGGGTGATAGCACATGGGCCCGCCGATAGTACGGTTACAGGAATAACCCGGCCATTTTCATCAAACACGCGAGTCATACCCAATTTTGTACCAATCAAACCGCGCATCCCTTACACCTTAATCTCAATATCAACACCTGCCGGAAGATCCAGTTTCATCAGCGACTCCACTGTCTTTGGTGTTGAGTTAAGAATATCAACCAGTCGTTTATGGATATTGGTCTGGAACTGTTCACGGGATTTTTTATCCACATGAGGCGAACGCAGTATGGTATAAATTGATCTCTTGGACGGCAGAGGGATAGGTCCTGATATAATGGCACCGGTGGATTTCGCCGTTTTCACGATCTTTTCTGTGGATTTATCCAGCAGAATATGATCATAGGCCCTAAGACTTATTCGTATAGTTTGATTTGCCATCAGTGATCAATTATTCTGTTATATCCGTAACAACA
>DKQR01000039.1 GCA_002471805.1 Fidelibacterota bacterium UBA7303
GGTAAAATATTCGGAATGTATTCCATGGGTATATGCCGCGCAAATTTTAGTGCACAAATATCCAATTCCTTTTTTTCCCTTACATCCAAAAGAATAAAATCCTCTTTTGTATCCATTTTTTCTTTCAGAGCAGAAACGGATATTTCTATCATGACAACACTCTATAAGACCGCCGAGGCTGGATTATCAGTGATCACTCCAGAAACACCGCGCTTTATACACCATTGAATTCCCGGTAAAGAATTCACAGTCCACAGATTAACACCGAGGCCATGTTTCACACACTCACCAAACATGGCCTCATCAGCGAGCCCCGCTTCAGGGTGTAAAAAATCCGGGTGAATCCAGTGAGTCAGCATAGCCAGCCTTACATCCTCAACAAGGTAACCCACATAGACCTGGGGATGAAACAGTCTTAAATATCCCACGACAAAAGGGTTGAAACATGACAAAATAAAGCGATGTTTTATTCTTCCTGCACGGGTCATCCTGCCAATTGTCCTGGCAGTGGAAAGATCAAAAACAGATTTGCATTTTATTTCTATATTCAGGAAGATGTGCCCGGGTATTTGATCCAGCACATCGGTCAGCCTGGGGATCGGCTGCATATTTTCCGGGTGGCTGTAGACACCTGCCCGAATCAGATCCAGGTCTTTATAGTTCTTTTCATAGAGCCAGCCATGGCCGTTTGTTTCCCGTTCCAAGTCAAAATTATGGGAACATACCACCGTATCGTCCTTTAACTGGCAAACATCCATTTCCAAATAGGTGAACCCATAGTCTATCGCCTCCAGGAAGGCAGCTGCTGTATTTTCCGGGGCGCGAACCTTTGAACCTCGATGTGCTATCATGACTGTTCCGAAGTCATTAAATACATTGTTTTTTCTGGCCCGCCAGTAATAACGGTGGCGTACAAACGCCAGCAGAATGATAATGGCTATAAATGACAGCAGCACTGTCAAGGTTTCAGCACCAGGTGCCTGAAATTTTCTTCTGTTCGTATATAATCTTCCTCAAACCAGGTGGTGCGGTACTGGCCACTATGATAAAGCTGTGCCTGGTCTCGGTAATGAGGGCTACCGGGAATTCCAGACTGTCCGGTAGGCAGAATAAACTGCGTTTCATTCAAATTGGAAAAATCAACAATGCGCCTCATGGAGGCGCCGGAGGTTTGATGGTAGGGCTTATGAAAGGAATATCCGCCGGCATTGGGTGTTTTATCAGAGCCGCCGGTACGGTAGGGACCGACACTTAAATCAAAAAGCCAGTTCAAAAAACGGACTTTGGACAACAGGTGCCTGTGGGTTACTGAATGCGCATCACCCCACTTCCAGTTGGAATGATTGACACCATAGCTGCTTTCAATGTTGTCAACGGCGTTTGTAATGGATGTGTATATTATTTCATCCAGGGATTCTATTCTTAATTTTGTTTCAATATTGTCTATCCATGATGAATTCTTGTTTTTTAAAACCTCTCTGATATTTCTATTCACCAGGTAATTCAATCCGGTATAGGCATCCAAATAGTTCTTTCCCAGCAAACTGAGTTCATCGCCATAAAGATTGATCGTCAGGCTGCGCATAAAGGCGTGGAAGATAAGCGCTGCTTCTGAATCAACGCCTTCTACGCCGTTCCATTCCCGCAGATATCGAAATGCCCTGGCCAGGTTTCCTGTTTCATCTCCTTTCTCGACAGCCAGTATATAGGGGGTTATTTCTTGGGCGAATGGAGACGTGAGTTCAAGTTGGATTGATTTCATATCTTCTACTGTGGCATTTACAAGGGTATCCAGTCTTTTCTTTATCTGTTCCGCCCTGCTGGGATCCGCCCATAGCCCGCTGATATAGTAGGGGAAATTATCACCGATGGTTTTGTTATTGGCGGTGGAGATATATCCGGTTGGAGGATTAAACAGGTATGGCATTTGACTGTAGGGCACTTTCCCTTTCCAATCATATTGTGAATCATTTCCAGGTCGTGGTACCATGCTGAACCCCTCCTTGCGGACGGGGACAAACACAGCGGGACGCCAGCCTATATTTCCATCCGCATCTGCGTATACAATATTTTGCCCGGGGACACCAAAATTATTCAGTGACTTTGTAAAATCATCCCAGTTTTCCATGGTGTTTATACCAACCCAGGCATCCATTTCCTTGGTGACCCAATGTCCGGTCCACGACATAGACATGGCTGTATCATCATTCCGCAAAAGAGAGTGTATATCGCTGATGATAGGACCATGGTGGGTCAACCGGATCACAATGGTGGTGTCCTCACCATTCTTTAAAGGAATGGTTTCCTCCAGAACTGTCATAGGCAGCCATTTATCATCATGTCTGTACTCGTTCTTATTATCAGGATTGATTGTTTCTATAAAAAAATCCACATCATCCACCATGGTATTTGTAAAGCCCCAGGCCACATGCTTATTCTGCCCGATGACCGGAACTGGAATCCCCGCGATGCACACACCGGACACATCAAATCGCCCTCCTTTTAAATGCATCTCAAACCACCTTGGAGGCTGAGTAAATGCCAGGTGGGGGTCATTTGCCAGTAACGGTTTTCCAGAAGCTGTTCTGGAGCCGGAGATTACCCAGTTGTTGGAGCCAATATCCGCATTGTGCTCTCCAAACAGGTCCCGCAATGCAAATTCCTGATCGAGTACTGCATCAAATACGGGCTTGAATTGATCATATTCTATGGCCGCAATTGTGGGTTTATCATCAGCGTAGCCGGGGATGATTTCAGCAAGTTTCTCTTCACCAAAATATGAAGCAATGGCTCCATAAACAATTTCCGGTTCCCAGGCGCCCTGCATTTCATGGGCCATCATCCTTTCATAACCGGCAACGATAGTTGGGTCCCATAGCGGAGGATCCATACCCAGGATTTTGAATTCGATAGGCGGATCTTCCTTTATTTCCTTGATACGGGAATTGATACCATTGCAGAACGAATTATAGATAGATCTTTTATTGACATCCATGGCTGCAACCATTTTTTTTGCTGTAGCGTGTATTCGCCATGTACGCAGATAAATATCCGTTGATAAGAAATCATCTCCCAGCGCAGATGCAAGCTCCCCTCGAACACCCAGGGCCACTGTTGACAATTGGAATAAACGCTCCCTGGCTGCCAGGTAGCCCGCAGCGTAAAATAAATCATCTTCATTCCGGGCAAATACATGGGGTACGGCCCATTCGTCAAAGAAAACGTCCACAGAAGACGTTAATCCATCAAGCTGTATTTCGCCCTCGTACCTGGGTAGCGGGTGATGCAGCCACACCCAAAACCAAAAGAGAATAAGTACAAGAAACCCAACGATAGTTTTCCAGATGCGTTTATTCATAATATCTTGGCCAATCGATTAATGTATCTATAAAATTTACTGAGAATAAAATTAATGTTGTTTGAGAGTAAACAACAGCCAGTTTAAAGGATCCAGATCCAGGGTGGATGTTGCAGGTATAGAAACCCCCGTTGGCTTTTCAGAAACATTTATGGTGATAGTTTCCAAGGAAAACTTTCCCTGATAGCTGACCTCTACCGGTAAAATAAACCCTGTTTCGGACCACCAGAGCTCAATAAACTGTTTTTCTCCATTGTGGTAAATTTTTGTTTTCACATTCAGCGTCGGATAATCTTTCTTGTATAAATATTGATCAAAAAACCAGTCCAGCGCCATCCCGGAGTTTTCCTCCAGTAGCTCCGCAAATTCCCGGGTGGATGTCTGGTTGTTAGGCCGGCGCTTGGGTATCTTTATAAATTCCTTCAGGGTGCTCTTCAGTACCAGATCGCCAACCAGGTAGCGCAGCATATGCAGTACATAAGCTCCTTTGTAATAGACATCGTTGCCTCGTGTAGCCTCTGTGGTTGCTGGTCTTTCCGGTACAATAGGATGTTCGTTGGGGATGTTTTTCCCGCATCGGTCTCTCATAAAGGCGTGGTAGGCGCCCAGGCCAAATTCTTTTTCAACATACAGGGCCTCAGCATAGGTAACAAATCCTTCGTGGATCCAAAAATCTGCCCAGTCTGATACGCTGAGATAATTTCCCCACCATTCGTGGCCCATTTCATGGAACAGCAGAAAATCATAGCCCAGTTTTGTATTTTTGTATTTATTACCGTATGCAATAATGGTTTGGTGTTCCATGCCCCAATAGGGAGTTTCCACCAGGCCAAACTTTTCATCTTGCCAGGGATAAGGCCCAAATTGCTCAGCATAGAAATTGAGATATTTCTCCGCTTTTTCCAGCAGTTCCTCAGCACCATCCCTGGATTCGGGCAAAACATAAAACTCCATATATAGAGGCTGACCCTGGATAAGGCCTCTTCGGGATACGGTCTCAAAGTTTCCTATAGTGATATTAACATTATAGGTGCTGATTGGATACTGGGTTTTCCAATGCCAAGTTTCCCTACGGTTCCCTTCGTTTACGATCCCCTGCAATAATCCGTTGCTGGCAACTTTAAGTGGTTCTGGAACGGTGACGTAAATATCCACACTGTCTGGTTTATCACTGGGGTGCTCCTTGCAGGGATACCAAATGTGGGCACCATTCTGCTGGCAGGAAACAGCAATCCAGGGATATCCATCTTCGCTGGCGGTCCAGGTAACTCCGCCATCCCAGGGCGGGTTTGCGGCCTCCGGCGGCTTGCCTTTATAGGAAATCTTCAGATGATGATTACTGTTTAAATCCAGACCGGGGTTTTCAATGAATAGTTTATCGCCGCGCTGAAAGAAAACCATGGATTTTTCATTGACCCAGGCGTTGGAAACGCTGTAGCTAGATAAGAGATCTAATACAAGCCTGTGGGGTTTCCTTTTAAGATTAAACCCGATCGTCACTGTTCCACCGATAGTTTTCTTTTCTGGATCCAGCGCAATTCGCAGTTCGTAATGATGCACATCCATAGCCGCCTGGTTTTTTGTTAAGGGTCCGCCGGAGCTCGTCTTCAGACCAAGAACTACGGTTGAAAGCAGGAACAGCTGTAGGCCTCTCCGTATCATTATTCCTGTACTTTATACTGATACTGATAAATCCCCGCTATTTCATCCACAGCAATCATGGTTTCAAACCGCAGGGATAATTCAGTAATGGGATCAGTGAAGAGGCGAACACCAGCGCCAAAAACAAAAGGATGGGGTGTAATATATAAATGGGTCAGGAAGGGGGCGAAACGGGAATAGGTCTTCCCGCCCCCAATGATAAAACATCGCTCGGCAGCAAGTTTCGACAGAACTGATTCTGGTGCATCATCGCGGCGAACCACAATCATGTCCCTCCCATCCAGTTGATGGTTGAGGGTCTCATAGGTGTTGGAGCCCATGATCACTGGAAATCCTATGGTTTGTTTTTTAAATAAATGGAGGTCTTTCGACCAGGCTGTCACTTCCCGGCTGTGGCGGGCAATAAAGCCGTCAACTGTAACTGCCGCAATGAGAATAACATCTGTTGGCATCTCCTACCGGTAAACCCTGGATTTTTTCCAACTTTTTATATCATCATAGTTACTTTGAAGTTTTGATTCATTCATATGGTCTTTCGCAAAACCTAAACTATTAACCATTTTTTTACTGGGTTCTCCAATTGCAACTTCTAAAGCATTGACTGCAGTGCTTTGCTCAATTCCGCGTAAGGCATTAATGGTTTTTTGATCCCGTTCAAAATCAGCATCAAACTCAAAAACAACATCCTTATGTTTCATGGCCCGTTCAAAAATACTTTTTGGTTTTTTTTCCAACACATCAATTGCAGCCTGACGGTATTTTTCAAACATTTCAGGAGTAAGACCTGACACCAGATCCGGCAATTGATTGATATATTCATTTGCTCTTTTGTTCAATTCATCGGCAGGATAAACGCCGGATTGGATTATAAAAAATAAATATTGTGCATCTTCCCTCCTTTGCGTACCAGACCAAACAATATAGCCGAGCTGCTGATTGGTTCGCATCTCTGTGAAAAACGGCCTATCTATCGCCCCAGATATAATCAGCGAAATGGCTCTGTTTACAGGATCATCAACACCGAGATAATATTCTCTCCAGAAACAGGAATTGTTCACTTTTGTTTTTTGAACAGCTTGTATCTTTTCCGATTCGGTCTGCTGCAGGTACTTAACTTGAAATGCGGCCTCTTTTGATATTGCCTGGTTCTTCAAGCCCTGCTTCAATATTTGCAATGACTCTTTCGCCTCCTCTTTGCTGTAATCGCCATATACTAATCCCTCTATAAAAGCCTGTTGATAAATTTCCCCTGCAAAAGAAGAAATATCCTTTAAAGTAATTCCCGCTGCGTTCTGGTATAATTCATCAGGGCTGTAGTAGACATTTCTAAATATCCTTTCGGTTTGGTCCCTGGTAATGCGCCAGGCATCGGAAAGATGAAAATTTTGGTACTCCCTGATTATTCTATCTTTGATGCCGGAAAACTGTTCTTCATTTATATCAGGAGTAATGAGATGATTGATCATTGTTTTTAACAAAACAATGGATGATTCTCGATAGCCGCTGATCGTTATAAATACTCCTTCGTACCCATCGGAAATGTTGTAGTTCAGACCCGCTTCTTTTGCCGGATATGCAAGTTCGTTTAAAGATTCATTCACGCAGGCAATATAAAATTTTAGCTTTGCCATAAACGCAGGG
>DKQR01000165.1 GCA_002471805.1 Fidelibacterota bacterium UBA7303
TAACAGCGGAACTTGGTGAAAAAATTCAAATTGTTGGCGATGACCTAACAGTGACCAATAAATCCCGTTTAAGGCGTTCTATTGATGAAAAATGCATGAACGCCATACTAATTAAACTCAATCAAATTGGTACTGTAACCGAAACCATGGAAGCAGTGGAATTGGCTAAGGATGCAGATTTTGGAGCAGTTATTTCCCACCGCTCCGGTGAAACAGAAGATACAACCATTGCTGATTTTTCCGTGGCCATGGGCATGGGCCAGATTAAAACAGGATCCGCATCTAGAACAGATAGAATATGCAAATATAATCAATTATTGAGAATTGAAGAACAGCTTGGGAATAAAGCAGTCCTGGCAGACATGGGCGTTTTGGGAACATCAAGATAATGCAATACGACAGGTTGAAGCGTCATTCGCCCCCCAGAACTGTCCGCAGGCAGTCAACGGATACTCAAAGGCAATTTATCCGCGGCGTATTATTACTAATTGGTGTTACCCTTTTAATTGTTTTTATCTTTGGCGATCACGGAATATTCCAGCTTTATAAACTAAAACGGGAACGGGCGGAAGTTCAGGCTCATATCACTTTATTAAGGAAAGAAAGGGAACAGCTTAAATCTGAAAAAGCCCGTCTGGAAAATGACCTGGATTATATTGAAAAACTGGCACGGGAAAGATTCAGGATGGCCAAACCTGGTGAAAAAGTATTTAAAGTGATCCCAAAAAATACGGATTCAGATTAAAATACAGATGAACCAGAAAGATTATATATTAAACTCCGTTTTATTCTTTAAGAAAGCATCCAGATATATTTCAACCCGTCGATTTTGAGCGCGAGCCTCATTGATTTGTTCTTTGTTCTTCAACTGCGCTATATCAACAATGGGCCGGAATTCGCCATATCCCATGGCAGAGAAAAGGCGCTGGGGCATGTCGGCATAAGTACTGAGCAGGCGTACAAAACTTAATGATCGTGCAGAAGACAGCTCCCAATTACTGAGGTATTCTGCCGCCTCAGGTAGATCCAGATCATCAGTATGTCCTTCGCAACGGACTTCTACATTCAAGTACGTGTTTCTTTTGTCGATTACATCCAAAAGATGCACATAATCAGGATCATCGTATACACCAATAATTTTCGATGTTCGTATAATAGCGCCGATCTGTACCAACTGTGGATGGACTTTGGGGTCCACATCTGCGGACATGGATTTGAATAATTTACCCCGCATGGTTATTTTAATTCCTTTTGTGACCCGGTCTACAGAAACGTGGGATGAAGCCACATTATCTCTGAGTTCCTCATACGTTTCATCCAACAACTGATTGATGACCCGGTCAATATGTTCTTCAGCGTCATTGAGAATGACAAGCAGGAGTACAAAAAAGGTAAGCAGGAGGGTGACCATGTCTGCAAACGTAAGCGCCCAGGCAGTTGCTTTTGCCCGGCGTTCATCCAGGGTAATGGATCTCCGTATTTGAGCCATTTATCTAATCTTCACCGTCAGTTTCTTCTTTGTGCTCTTCCCTTTCTTCTTCTTTTCGTTCATCTAACTTATCTTTAATTCCAGACAAGGAAGATGGCTTTTTGATTTCTGTAACGCTATCCTCTGAATCAAAACGCCTGTGTCTTGGCACGAAGGTCATTAATTTTTCTCTAATTAAAATAGGATGTTCCCGGGCATGGATACTGATGATTCCTTCCAGTACAATATTCTTTAACATCAATTCATTTTCAGACTTACGTTTCAACTTGCCTCCAATAGGAAGAAATACCATATTTGCAAAAAATACACCATAAAAAGTTGTAATTAATGCTGTACCCATTCCTTTGAGCAGTTCAGCAAATTTATCCGCTACGCTATAGCTTATATTTAAATCGTTTATTCCTCCACCGGCAAAATTGTTCATCATCACGATCAATCCAAGCACGGTTCCAAGCATACCAAATGCCGGCGCGTAAGACCCCATATACAGGAAGAGCTCCTGCCCCGCTATATGGCGGACAGCGATATTATCGATTTCCAAATTCAAAAACGTGCGCAAACGAGATGATTCTTTTTCGTTAATTGCCAGCTCAAGACCATTGCGAAGAAAGACACTTTGGATACTGGAGAGGTCAGTTTCCAGTGAAAGAAGACCATTTTTCCTGGCTTTTTCAGCTTTTAATACGATTTCATCTATTGTTGTTTTATAATCATACACTTCATCTGTAAAAACGTTTTTTAAAATAGCAAAAAGATTGCCAACCGCATGGATTGGAAGATTGACCATAGTGGCAGCCAGGGTTCCTCCAAGTACAATAATAAGGGCATTGAATTGTGTAAACCAGAAAAGGTCACCGCCACTCAAGAGAATTCCAATGATGATGATGGCAGTTCCCGATAAAAGGCCTATAATTGTCCCAAGATCCATAATTTATATTTTCTATTTACTGAGTTTTCAAAATATTATAAAACCACCTCTGGGATATTTTAGACGGTGCATTATACTTTAATCAATCTTTTTTCTTATGCCGTGAGAGTGATTTGCTGTTTTCATAAAGTTTTTGCTCTTCATCCTCAGATAAACTGTGAAAGCCGCCCCGGTTTATCTTATCCAGAAGCCGATCAATATCCTGTTCCAGTTCCTGGCGGCGGGACATCTTTTTTTCTTCAAGCTGGAGTTGATATTCCAAGGTTTTTTTACGAATAGAAAACCAGATATCTTTCCACTGCCAGCGTCGTTTTAACATGACGTAGCCTATGGCCATACCGGCTAAATGGGTTATGTGGCTTATCTGTGTGGTACTATCGAAGGAGGATATAAATGCTAACACACCGATACCTATTACAAATAATATGGATTTGATTGGAATAATACCATAAAGATAAACTGTACGGTTTGGATAGGTGAGCCCATAGGCCAGTAATACACCAAATACGGCCCCGCTGGCTCCAACGACTGGTGTTGTAGAATGAAGGGCAAAAATGGCTGTTATAATGCCAGAACCGACTCCCGTAACAAAATAATATTTAAGAAAATGCTGTTTCCCCCATAGACGCTCCAGCTCACTGCCAAACATCCATAGTACAAACATATTAATCAGCACATGCCAGATTCCTCCATGAAAAAAAAGATATGTGACGGGTTGCCAGATCATAAACGCGGACCAAATCAGTTTGGGCACCAAGCCAAAGAGTTCGAAGAACATCCTTTCGGCACCCGATAATGATTGGAGTAAAAAAATGCCGAAATTCACGGAAACCAGTATTTTAATGGCATCTGTAAAAAGACTGGGTCTGTAGGAGAATTCCCCGCGATTAGATTGGAATTGATATCTCATAACCTAATAAATATACATAATTCCTCTATTCTTGAATAGTTTCTTGGATTCTATTAGTTAACAAAATAAAAAATCAACTGTCTGCCAGGATTTGACGAACCACAGCCATAGATCTGATTTTCGCCAAACCATCAAAATGATACCGCATGAGTATCCATAGATAATTGCTAATGATCTGGCGGTCTTCCGGCGTAACCAATTCTGCGGGGAGTTCATGTATATTTTCCGCTAGCAGTCCTGCTAAAATGATACCACTGTTGGGGCCACTGTTGGGGTCAGGAAGTACAAGCCCAGGTAATTCCCGCTGATCAAGATTGGGACGAAAACCAAGATGAGTGAGTAAAGCACATTCATAAAACCAAAACAGAATATTGGGATCAGCTTTTTTTTCGTTGAATGCTCTAAGTACATCAGCGAGTGTATTAAATAATCCCGGATGGGGGTCCTCTTCCGATAACGTTTTTTCTGTCATTTCCAGGATTGCCATCGACAATGTAACAGATCTTAGATCTTGTAAAATTCTTGGCCAGGATTCGCGAAAATTGACCTTGGATAGCACCTGCAATTCCCGGTTGGGCTTATTGCGGTAGATTACATCCACATAACTTAAAGGCTGAAATTGCGCAGACTTCGGGGATCGTTTTGACCTGGCCCCTTTCACAATAAGATTGATCTTCCCGTAATCTCTGCTGAAACATCGGGCAATGAGGCTTGTATCCCCGTAGGAAAAAGATTTTAAAACAATCGCAGGGGTATGAACGATCATCTGTTTTCATTTTATATTCACCACCCCATTAACCATTTCCTCATATGAGGAGAGGAAACAAGGGTGGCTAAAAATATTAAAAATATCAGTACGCTTTGGCGTAAATGACCTCATGTTTGGCCGGCTGCCCTGAAAAGACACAGGTCAGTCCAGAAGGGTTTTCATCAAAGGGAATACATCGGATTGTCGCTTTTGTCTCTTCCTTCACTCTTGTTTCTGTTTTCTCTGTCCCATCCCAGCCACAGCGAACAAAACCGCCCTTTTTTATGACCTTTTTAAATTCATCGTAAGATTCAATATTATGAGTATTCTCTTCCCGAAATTTCAGTGCCTGGTCAAATAAACCTTGCTGTATATTCTCGAGTAAGTACGGAATTTTTTCCACTGCTTCATTCTTGGCTAAAACCTGTTTTTCACCTGTGTCGCGTCGCGCCAGGACAACATTTCCCTGTTGCACATCGCGAGGACCGGCCTCCATACGCAGGGGGACGCCCTTCATTTCCCATTCATTAAATTTGAACCCCGGGGAATTATCTGTCCAGTCTACCTGAACACGAACACCAGATCGTTCCAGTGCCGCTATAATTGGATTCAGATATGCCTTCACCTCTGCTGTCTGCTGATCATCTTTAGAAATAGGAATCACAATAACTTGTACTGGAGCTATTTTTGGTGGAAGCCGTAACCCTTTTTCATCACCATGTGTTAAAATGACCGCTCCGACCAATCGCGTGCTAATACCCCAGCTCGTGGCCCAGACCCATTCTTCCTGATTGTCTTTAGTTTGAAATGTAACATCAAACGCTTTAGCAAAATTTTGTCCCAGATTATGAGACGTGCCGGCCTGCAGTGCCCGTTTGTCACCCATCATGGCTTCAATACAGTATGTTTTATCTGCACCGGCAAATTTTTCGGATTCAGTTTTCAAACCGGTAATCACAGGAATAGCCAGATAATCATCCGCCAGTTGGCGGTAAAGTTCCAAAATATCCATGGTTTCCTGCTGTGCTTCTGCTGCTGTTGCGTGGGCAGTATGTCCTTCCTGCCATAAAAATTCTGAAGTACGCAGAAATAAACGAGTGCGCATCTCCCAGCGTACAACATTGGCCCATTGATTGATCAAAATGGGAAGATCCCGGTAGGATTGAATCCATTTTTTATACATGGACCAGATTACTGTTTCTGAAGTGGGACGGACGATGATTTCTTCTTCCAGTTTTGATTCCGGATCCACAACCACGCCATGATCTTCATCTGCCTTTAATCGCGTGTGGGTAACAACAGCACATTCTTTGGCAAATCCTTCCACATGTTCTGCTTCTCTGGCCAGAAATGACTTTGGAATAAACAATGGGAAATAGGCATTCACATGTCCAGTGTTTTTGATCATTTTATCAAATGTCTCTTTGATATTATCCCAAAGCTGGAAACCATAAGGGCGAATAACCATGGTCCCTTTCACTGGTCCATAATCTGCCAGGCAAGCCTGGTTTACTACCTGTGTATACCACCTGGAAAATTCCGTATTGCGGTCGGGTAGGCGTTTGCTCATATCATTTTATACTGCATATTTCAGATTTTAAATTACCGGGTTGATTCCGGTGCACCAAGATACAATTATTTAGATTTACCTTCTTCAAACACATAATTTTTTCCCATGAATAATCCAAATATATCAGTTCTTGGTTTCCCGGTCGATGAACATTCCTCTTTCCTGCGCGGCCCGGGAAAAGCGCCTCAAAAGATTCTGGATGCCTTTTATTCGGAAAGAACAAACAAATTTTCCGAAAATGGTATTGATCTGGGATCACAAAACCTGTGGGACAATAAGGGTCTTGTCAAACTTTCAACTGGTGAACAGGGCATTAACACAATTCGAGATTCTATTCTTGCTGAATTGCAAAAAGGGCAGCGATGTATTTCCCTGGGAGGCGATCATTCCATTACGTTTCCTATTATCCAGGCTTATAGAAGAATATTTCAGCCATTAAATATCCTTCACTTTGATGCTCATCCCGATCTCTACGAAAATTTTGCGGATGATCCTTTTTCCCATGCATCTCCTTTTGCCCGCATTCTAGAGAATCATTTGGCGGATCGACTGGTACAGGTTGGTATTCGCACTATGAATGACCACC
>DKQR01000007.1 GCA_002471805.1 Fidelibacterota bacterium UBA7303
CTTGAGTGGGAGAAAACATATGGTGGTTCAAATTGGGATGAGGGCACTGCGGTAATCGAGGTGACGGGGGGCGGTTATATCCTCGCCGGATATTCCAACAGCCCTGAGATATCTTCGGGAAATACGGATGTTTATTTAATTAAAATTGATGAAGCAGGGAATCAAATCTGGGGTAGAGCATATGGTAGTCTCGCTTTTCCCCACCATGAATGGGCCAATGATATAATTGAAACGCCTGACAAAACTTTGCTAGTAGTGGGTGCCCGGGATTACTACGGAGAGCAAAAGCGCAATAATCTGGTTTTACGTATTGCTATGAATGGAAATTTGATTTGGGAGAAAGAAATTCATGAATCCGGCGCTGTCGATGAGATTGCCTACAGCATTAGTTATACCCACAGCGGTAGTTATTATATTTGTTCAATGGTTAATTCCATATCTGAGCCGGATGTTTTTCAACCTAAGATCATAAAAATCGATATCACCGGGAATGTGGACTGGGAGCGCACGTTTGCTGCCAACGGAAAAAAGCACCACCAATTTCGTGCTACAGGTACCTCGGTTGGCGATATTGTGATTGTGGGCTCTTCCAGCCGGGAAGTTGCCCGAGGTTATGATGAAGACGCTTTTCTGTTACGGGTGAACGGAGACGGCAATATACTGTGGTCTCGGCCCTACGGCACCTACGACCAAGATGACTGGGGCTGGTCTGTGTTTGAAACACCCTTGGGGAATTTGGTTTTAGTAGGGGCCACCAAATCATTCGGTGCAAGCCTGTTTGATATTTATTTAGTTGGTACAAATGCAGAAGGTATTTCACAGTAAAATCAAACATGGATAAAGTTTATCCAACTGCCGAAGAAATTGTTTTAGATGTAATGCGCCATTTTGGTTTCCGCCGCAATTATCAGGTCGCCGAATATTTTGAAGTGACACCCCAGACCCTTTCGGGCTGGATCAAGTCTGGTAAAATACCGCCCCGACATTTGATGAAATACACTCAAGAAGTATTGAATGCTGAATCTGGTTATGAACCAAACGTGGTTGCTAATAATACTCCCGCCATTGCCACATCCCCTGAGCTGTACCTTCCGCTGAAACCGTGGAAATTTTCACCCACTGCGCTGAAACAGGCCCTGTCCCAAAATCTGCACATTGCGTTGGGGACGCCGATTATAACAACATTTATTTTGGCCTTCTATTTCTTTTTCATTGCTGATCCGGTATACTCTTCAATTGCAAAAGTCCTGCCTATTTCTGAAGACGGTTCCAACACCACCGGATTTACAGGGATGGCCACCCAGTTGGGCCTGAACATACCTTTAAACCTGAGCAATACCCTGCCTTGGGGTGAAGTCTACCCCGAAATTGTGCAGAGTGAAGCGTTGCTTTCAGGGATTCTGGACCAGCCATTCAAGACCCGCAAATATGGTAACCGCGCACTCAAGGAAATTTTAGTGGCAGAGAACCGCTTGGATGCATATTCTGAGCCTCAAAAGACCGTACGAGCCACCAACGCCCTGAAAAAATGGATTCAGGTCACCAAAGACCGCCTGTCACCCTCCGTCACGCTGGAAGTGGGAGCTTTTGAGCCGCAGCTGGCCATGGAGGTGGCTCGGGTGGTGATTGAAAAATCGAGCCAGTCCCTGCGCCGCTTGCGCACGAATCGGATAAGTAAGAAACGCGCCTTCATTGATGAGCGCCTAACCGAAGTATCAAATGAATTAGACCATAAACAAAAGGAACTGGAATTCTTTCAGGAAACCAACCGCAAGCTTATTTCACCTTCACTCCAGATCAAAGATCAGATACTGCAGCGTGAGGTCGATTTGCATAGTAGCCTCTATATCACCCTGAAAACCCAGTACGAGAAGGCCAAGATCGATGAAGTGGAGCAGGCCCAGATGGTGCAGCTCATTGACGGACCCACGCTCCCTGTAAAACTGACCCGGCCCCGCCGAGCCCTTGGTATTGGTATGAGCCTGTTTTTTGGTGTGTTTCTGGGCTTGTTCATTATTTATTTCAAGGAAAATCTCCTCGAACCGGATCCGACTTAAGCAGTCTGGTCACCCAAATATTTTCTAGGTATTTTGGTCGTCGCCCTAATAACTAAATCACTGAGTTATCAGCGTTGAAATCAGGTGCCTCTGCCACGACGCTTTTCAGGGAAGCCTTTCTTTATGGGCTATCAAAAATTATTCCTGGGGTTTCCGGCCTGATAGCAGTCGTTCTTTTTATCCGTCTGTTGGGGGCTGAGGCTTTTGGAGAATACAGTTTCCTTCTAGCACAATGTAACCTTACTGCCGCTCTTTGTTATGGTTGGCTGAATCATGCCCTGCTTCGGTATCACTCAAAGGACAGGAAAGCCCCTGGTTTTCAACCGGCGGTGCTTGGCGCCTTTAGCCTCGCCAGCTTGGTGGTAGTAGCTGTTTCATTATTGATTATTATTGTTAGTCCGGTTCAGCCGGTAGTTTTGGGAATAATCTTGTTGTGCATTTGGTCTATGGCCTGTTTCAATCTAATCAAAACTCATTTCCAGGCCAGGATTCAACCCCAGAGAGTGATCTTGCTTACAGCAGTTCAGGCTGGTCTCGCCCTCCTAATTCCGGTGGTTTTAATCAAGATTTTTAGCCGCACCGGTACATCACTTCTAATTGGGGTGACCTTTTCCTTTCTGGCCGTTAGTGGTTGGGTCATATTTCACAATATCCGCCGCTGGGTTTTAACTGTGCACTCTATGCTCAGCACTCTAAAGCTAGAAGGCCTGTTAACCAAATGGTTACGTTTTGGTTTTCCGATTTCGGTCTGGTTTGCCGCCGGATTGGCATTGCCTTTTTTGGATCGCTTTTTTATTGATCGATATTTATCTCCTTTAGAACTGGGCGCCTATGCAGGACTCCAGGAGCTCCTCACACGTTTTTTTTCACTGGCCCTGTTTCCCCTTACCATGGCCCTTCACCCGAGGATTATGTCCCTGTGGAATAATGCCAAACATGCGCAGGCAATTTCATTGCTTAAGGTGGGCCTTATATCACAGCTGGGGATCTTTGCCCTGGTCATCATTCCAGCCCTCACTTTTGAAGGTATGCTCTTTATGGGGATTCAATTTGCAGTCCCGGAAATTTCAGCTCGCTTCCGGCCTTTGTTGATTCCTCTTTTGATTACGGGTTTTCTTTGGCAGGTATCTTTTCTGACACATAAAATGCTGGAATTGAAGGAGCGCACCCTACTAATGGTGGTCTTCATGGCCTTTTCTCTCGGGATCAATGTTATAGGGAACACCATATTTCTTCCTAGCTTCGGCGTAATCGCCACTGCCTATACCGCAATGCTGTCTGCCCTGAGTTACTTTACTCTTACTGCGGGTTTTTCTACTTATACACTAATTAGGAAAAAGTATTAATGATTTCCGCCATTGCCCCCCTCACTGTAATGGTATTAACGGCAATTACGGCCCGTGCTCTCACCCGCAGTTGGCTTTCGCCCGGCGCCTTTTTTCCCTTGTTGTGGTCCTTTTTTGTTTTCGTGCCCTTGGTATTTGCCCCTGACTTTAATGCGGATGCCTTTGGCTTGTGGTACATCGTCCTTTTAGCCATGGCATGTGCTGCCGGTTCGGTGATTATTCCCCAGCCCGCAGTAACTAAATTTTTATCACTTTCAGCAATCGGGAAAAATGCAAACTTACGTTTGCTGTTTCTTTCGTATAATTTATTTTTGCTGGTAACTTTGGTAGGTTTGGTGTTATTAATTTTTTATGCGTTTTCAAATTATGGCTTGAAATTTAATACCGCAGCGTTGTTGTCCATTCCTAACCTCATTTCCGTTGACCGCTATAGCGGTAGTGGTGCAGCATACCCCCTTTATGTTCGCTATAGCCTGTATTGCATATATCCTGCCTCCTTGCTGGGTGGCTTTCTCCGTAGCTTGACTCCTGCAGGGGGAAAAAAGTTTTTATCCGTTTTACCAATCATCGTCGCTATCATTTTTGGGATGGTTCAAGGTACGCGATCCAACATACTCTTGACTCTCGTTCTGTACTTTTCTGCCTTTTTTTCAGGTTTAATTACCAACCAAAATGAAACTGTAAAAATAAGCTATTTGAAAGTTATCATATCTGGGAGTATAGCTGTAGCCGTTTTCACCGTTTTTTATATTGTTATTCAGTGGTTAAGGCAGGGAATGGATCCTTTCATAGTAGAACTTTTACTCACACGGATCCGCGCCTACTTTTTCGGGTACCTGGCTTCCTTTACCCAGTGGGTTAGTCATTTAGATTCCGTTTTGCCCACCTTGGGCCTGACTACCTTTGCCGGACCATCCAATTTAGCGGACATTATTGAAAGACCCTTGGGGTTTTATGACGCCCACTTTATCGCCCCGGGGATCACCACCAATATTTATAGTGCATTGCGGGGACTGATACTCGATTTTTCATTGCTGGGATCCGTTGTGGTCGCCTTTATATTAGGTTTTTTGATCCAATTGGCATTTCTCCGCGTACGGTACGGCAGTCTCTTGGCCATGGTTCCTTTGTCCATGTTTTATGCCTTCACCTTATATTCACCCGTGATCAGCATTTTTCATTATAATAGTATTATAATTTCATGGGTATTTGCATTCATCGTTTTTTTACCTGCCCGACATGCGATTTTGGCTTATAACCGTTAATTACAAGGATCCTGCGCCATCGTTGGCTCTGGTTGAATCCTTAAAAACCTGTGATTTTCCCCCTGATATTCATATCGCTATAGCTGATAATTCCAGTTCAGAAAAAAGTTTAAAAAAACTTCGCCAAATGGAAAAATCACCAGGATTAACTATAGATATTTTTCCTTATTCAACTAATTATTATTACTGGCCGGCGGCGAAAAAGCTAATCTCTAAATTAGTTGAGATTCATGGTGATTATCCAGACTGGATTATGGTATGTAATAACGATATTTCTTTTCCGGATCCTGAATTCTTTAACAAATTAAAGACAATTGATTACAACCAATTTCCTGTAATTGGCCCCCAGATAAGAAATATATCCCGCCAATTACTTAACCCGTTTATGTTTAAACAGATGGGATGGAAAGAACACTTGTTTTGGAATCTTTTTTTTATGTCGTTTACCGGTTCGAAAATATTAATGAGTGTTAAACAGTTTATAAGAAAAATTTTTCCTGAGGCACCAACTCCAATTCCAAAAAACCCAACAACAGTTTATGCAGTTCATGGGTCAGCCATTCTTTTTTCCCGTCGATTCTTTGAAGTAGGAGGATGGTTAGATGATAATTTTTCTTTATATGGAGAAGAGTTAACTGTTGCTGAAATTGCTAAGCGATTAAATTGCCCTATAACCTATTATCCGGAATTAGAAATAATTCACCATGAACACTCAAATACACAACAGATAAAAAACCGGGTTTTATTTGAACAAGCACGTTTATCCCATAAGTATGTTGTATCTAATTATATAAAAACATGAAAATTTTATATTTACATCAATATTTTAATACACCATCTATGCCCGGGTCTACCCGATCCTATGAATTTGCAAAACGATTGGTTTCTAAGGGAGACACAGTTTACATGGTAACCTCCAATTGGCAGGGAAAGTCTAAAGTGTCATTTTCTAAAGAGTCAGGAATTAATGTTTACTGGGCCCCCTTTAATTATGCCAATAAAATGAATTTTATTGCCCGCGTTTATTCTTATTTTGGATATCTTTGGTTTGTTTTGGTATTAGGTGGAAAATTGAAATTTGATCTAATTATTGCCAGTAGCACCCCACTGACCGTGGCCATCCCTGCACTTTGGTTTAAACGATTAAAAGGGAAAAAAATAGTTTTTGAAGTTCGAGACCTTTGGCCCCAGTTGCCTATTGCCATTGGCGCTCTTAGGTCATCAATTTTAATTAAAGTTGCCAAGTTCCTTGAAAGAAAAACCTATGAAAACTCTGAACAGGTCATTGTATTATCAACAGGAATGCAATCTGAATTGAAAGGTATGATTCCGGAGCATAAATTATCTGTGGTAACCAATTTAAGCGATTTGGATAAATTTCAGGTTTCGGAAAAAGCGGGGTTGGACTTCCGAAGCAATTTTTCCGGTATTTCAAATAATCCGCTTATAGTATACACAGGGGCCTTCGGCCGAATTAATGGTGTAACTTACCTAATTGAGATTGCCCGGGAGATGAAAAAAATAAACTCAAATGTTCGGTTCATATTGGCTGGGGATGGGTATGAAAAAGAAAAAATGGAAAAGCAGTCAAAACAGTTTGATCTATTAAACAAATCACTCTTCATTATCGATTATTTGCCAAAAGATAAAGTACCGAACCTTTTATCTGCCGCCGCCATAACAACCTCCTTTTTTATAGATTTACCGGAGATGGAATATAATTCTGCTAATAAATTCTTCGACGGCCTGGCAGCAGGAAAACCAATTATGATCAATTACGGGGGGTGGCAGGCAGAATTATTAAAGCAAAGCGGGGCGGGATTTGAAATCACTAAGAATGATCCCATTAAAGCGGCTAAAAAATTAAACGAAGTAATAACAAATGACAGTATGCTTAATCAAATGGGATTGGCATCTAGAAAATTGGCGGCTCGGTTTGATATAAACACAAATTATAGAAAATTCGAAAAAGTAATTGATCGCGCCTATTATTCTTAAGACCTTAGTAAAATTCCGTAGTATGTCGAAAAAAGAGAAAAAATTGTATGATTTTTGTCCTTCCTGTCCCTTCAACCTCTTCCCCTTAACGGGGAAGATTGAGATGGGGTAAAAAACAGTGGAAGAAGTAAGATGCTTGTCAGGCATAACTTTAGTGTTTGCTAGCCGGGATGTGAAAAAATATGTATTTTTCAATAAATCTATATTTCAGTTTTTAAATTATTATGAATAATTTTGAGCAATCCTGTCCTGTATGTTCGGGCTCAGATGCATTGAATAAGTTTTCTTGGGGAGAGTACCCCGTGATTCACTGCAATCAATGCGGGTTGGATTATTGCAGCCAAATGGTTGAAAAAGAATCTGGAGGCAATTCTTCTCCTGTCCATTTGGAAGGAATTGAAATGATGGCCAATGCTTTCCATAAAACAAATGAATTGGCAACGCAATACGCTAGAAGAAGAATCAATATTTATGAATCAATCCTCAAAAGAAAATGCCAAAATATTCTGGAAATTGGATGCGGACCCGGTGTATTCTATAAGCCCTATAAACAAGAATCTATTCAATGGGATGGAATTGAAATAAATTCTTATTGGAAAGATTTTGGCGAAAAAAATAATATTCCAATTTCTGATAAACCCCTGGAATTAGTGGAAAAAACGTATGATGTAATTATGGCCCATCAGGTGATTGAACATGTTGAAGATCCACTGGCTTTCATGCGATCCATTGTGTCCCGTCTCAAGCCTGGGGGCATCATTCACTTGGAGTTGCCAAACCAAAATTCATTGACGGCCCGATTGCGGCGGATATCCTCAAAACTGTCTTTTGATTACGGTTTTATTCAACCTCCCATGCATTTACGTGCCTATAGAAAACAAACAATCAAACATTTATTTAGGCAATTTGATTTATATTCAAAAATGGTCATTGATTGTGGAAATACAGATGGAATATGGGGCCAAGTTCGGGATTATAATTTATTTCAAAAATCTTTTTACTCATTTGCGGGTAAAATCGGGTTGGGCAGTTTATTGATTGGACTGGCCCAATATTCAGGAGATTAGAAGACCAAGATACCAATGAAACGATTTTTTGATACTTTGTTCACCTTAGTGGGTATTATCATTTTATCGCCAATTTTATTGATTATTATGGTACTAAGCCTTTTATTTCAAGGATACCCGATTTTGTTTTTTCATGAGCGCTTGGGCATAAATGGCGCTCCCTTCACAATGGTGAAGTTTAGAACCATGGCCACCGGGCAATCAATCAGCGCTTCTCACGATATTACCCGCCTGACCAAATGGGGAAAATTCTTAAGACGAACGAGTATTGATGAATTTCCCGTATTAATCAATGTTATCAAGGGAGACATGAGTTTGGTTGGTCCCCGGCCATTACCCCAAAAATATTTTTCCCGATTCAACGCCTTTCAAAAAAAGCGCTTCCAGGTCAAACCTGGCATAACTGGATTAGCACAAATTAAGGGGCGCAATCAATTGTCATGGGAAGAACGCTTTGAATTTGATGTTCAATATGTAAATGATCATTCCTTTTTTTTAGATATAAAAATAATTCTGATTACAATTTTATTGGTGTTTAAAGGTGTTGGGGTTACCTCAAAAGAGCAGGAAATTATGCCGGAATTCATGGGAACGAAACGAACACATGAAATTTCGGATAATTCTGAAACAGAATACCTTGATTGAATCCTTTTAAAAATTACCTTCCTAAACAAATATTATAACTTTTGGTAAATGTATATTCTGGGTATATCAGCATTTTATCATGATAGCGCAGCTTGCCTTATAAAGAATGGCATAATTGTGGCGGCGGCTCAAGAAGAACGGTTTACCAGAAAAAAACATGATCATACATTTCCATCCAATGCAATTCAGTATTGTTTGAGAGAAGCTGGCATAGATGGTACGGAACTGGATTATGTCGCTTTTTATGACAAACCATTTCTGAAATTCGAACGGATTTTGGAAACCTATTTGGCTTATGCACCTTTTGGGATAGGCTCATTTTTAAAGGCAATGCCGTTATGGATTAAGAAAAAGATCTGGATCAAAGAAATAATCAAAGATGAACTGAATTATTCCGGTAAAATTATTTTTCCAGAACATCATGAATCCCATGCTGCATCAGCATTCTTCCCTTCTCCATTTCAGGAAGCTGCATTTATTACGATGGACGGTGTTGGCGAATGGCCAACATCCAGTTTTGGGTTTGGCAAAGATAACCAGATTGAGTTGCTGGCAGACATTCAATTTCCTCATTCACTTGGATTGCTTTATTCTGCGTTTACTTATTACACTGGTTTTAGGGTTAATTCCGGTGAATATAAAGTGATGGGATTAGCGCCTTATGGTGAAGCAAAATACAAAGATTTGATTTATGAGCATTTGATTGATGTGAAAGAAGACGGTTCTTTTAAGATGAATATGGATTATTTTAATTATTGTGCTGGCTTGACCATGACCAGTGCAAAATTTCACCAACTTTTTGGAGGTCCGCCGCGGAAACCTGAAAGTGAACTCACTCAAAAAGAAATGGACCTGGCGCGTTCAGTTCAGGAAGTAACTGAAGAAATTGTACTAAAAATGGCAAAGCACGTAAGAAAAGAAACAGGAATGAAGTATCTTTGTCTTGCCGGCGGTGTTGCATTGAATTGTGTTGCCAATGGAAAACTATTACGATCTGGCTTATTTGATAATATCTGGATACAGCCTGCAGCTGGAGATGCCGGAGGTGCTATCGGATGTGCATTGCTCACATGGTACCAGTTTTTGGGAAATATTAGAAATGCGGATAATAAAAATGATTTTATGAAAGGTGCCTATCTCGGACCGAATTTCAGTAACGGCAGTATTGAATCATTTCTTAAAAAGAATGACTATTCTTATCAAACTCTGACGGATGAAGAATTACCTGATAAAATAGCGGATCTGATTGCCGATGAAAAGGTAATAGGCTGGTTTCAGGGACGGATGGAATTCGGACCAAGAGCGTTGGGTTCCAGAACAATCATTGGTGATGCCAGATCATCTGAAATGCAAAAAACGATGAACCTAAAAATCAAATATAGAGAAAGTTTTAGACCTTTCGCACCATCAGTCAGAGCAGAAAATATTTCTGATTATTTTGAGATTGATCGGGAAAGCCCCTATATGCTGTTGGTTGCCAATGTTCAAAAAGATAGACAGGTAGCAATGTCAAAAAAACAAAATTCTTATTTCGGTCTTGAAAAGCTAAATGTAGTTCGTTCTGAAATACCGGCAATCACACACGTGGATTATTCCGCTAGGATTCAGTCAGTGAATGGAATAACTAACCCCCGCTACCATAAGATGCTTACAAAGTTCAATGATAAATACGACTGTCCCGTTATTGTTAATACATCGTTCAATGTTCGTGGAGAGCCTATTGTATGTACACCGAAAGATGCATATCTTTGTTTCATGCGGACGGAAATGGATTACTTAATAATGGGGAATTATTTGTTGGATAAAAAGGATCAAAAAACAATTGTAGGAGATTCTGACTGGCGGAGTGAATTTGAACTGGATTAAGGTATGCTAGAAGAAATAAAAAATATAAAAAGTGAAAAAAGTGATTTACGGAAGTTTGGGATTACCATCGGCGTAATATTATTGATCATTGCCGGGTTTTTATTCTGGAAGGAAAAAGAATCATTTCAAATATTACTTACTTTTGGTATAACCTTCTGTATTCTTGGAATAATGATCCCTTTTATTCTAAAACCCATTTATTGGATATGGATGATTTTCGCCACCATCCTTGGATGGATAATGACACGTATAATATTAAGTTTGCTCTTTTATATTATATTTACAACGATTGGACTAACTTTAAGATTATTTGGGAAACAGTTCCTCAGTCTCAGGGTGGATAAATTAAATAACTCCTATTGGAATGATAGAAAAACTGAGAAACGTGTTTTGAAAGACTATGAAAAACAGTACTAAAAATTTTCTTCTTTTATTTGCTTCTCTGCTTTTCTGCACCGTAATTGCAGAAACCATTGTGAGGTTGTTTCTTCCTCAGCAGTTAATCTACGCTCCCCCGGATGTATACCAACCAGATAGTACTTTTGGATGGAGGTATCTTGAAAATACAAATACAGTGGTAAATCATGCGGGCGCAGGATTGGTGCATTTCCGTACAGATGAATATGGTTATAGAATAAATGCAACTGACAACAAAATAAAAAATACGGGAAATCCTCTTAACGTTTTGATCCTTGGCGACTCTTTTTTAGCGGCCTTGCAGGTGGAAAATGAAAAAACTATCCCTCAATTATTAAAACAAGATTTACAGTCCCAATATACCCTAAATGTTGATTTTTATAATTCAGCTGTAGGGGGATGGGATCCGAATCATTATTTGTTGGAAGCAAAAAAAGTATTAAAAGAAAACAGACTCAAATTGGATATGTGTTTAGTTTTTTTGTATGTGTCTAATGACATTGTAACATCAGTAAATACTTCATACAACTTTGAACAAGTTTCACCCCAACACAGTTTTAGTATTCCTGAAGATTTAAGTTGGTCTTCTTTTATTAATTCTGTTTTATATCCGATAAATGATTTTCTTGAAGTTAGATCACATTTATTTATTTTTCTGAAACACAGATTTCAATCCATTCTCGCTAAATTTGGTCTAACTGCAGCATATTTTCCGGATATATTTTTATTAAGTGAACAATCTTCTGCCAGGTGGGGGATAACGTCCGGTATATGTAAAAATATTCATGACGAATTTCAACGTCTGAATGTCCCCGTTGTTTTTATTTTATTACCAAGCGTTTATCAGTGTAATACTAAAATTTTCTATGAACATATAGAAAACTTTGATATACCCCTGGATTCAGTAGATTTAAAACAACCCAATGAATTACTGGCAGAATACTTTCAAGAGAATCGCATTGAATTGCATGACCCTTTATTTTTTATGCAAAAACAGTTTAATCATGGATACACCATGTATGGTAAAATTGACGGTCATTTTAATGAAGAAGGGCATCGTGTTGTGGCAGACTATGTTTTACCGCTTGTTTTGAAAAACCTAAAAAAGGAGCAATAATTATATGTCTAAGCTTTCCATTTTCTTAGAGATCTGGGAATTTCTTAAATACCGTAAAAAATGGTGGCTGGTGCCGATTATAATCTTTTTTGTTTTATTTGGTACATTGTTGGTTCTAACCGAAGGATCTGCTCTGGCACCTTTCATCTATGTATTGTTTTAAATACGGTTATTTAATTTAAGAGCAAAACAATAGCACTACCTATGCTGAAAGCCTTCATCCACCAGTTGAAAAACCGTTTGCCCGCCACCAGCTCGGTACAGTACAATGATGTTGTGCTGCCCCCACCGCACCGTCGCTGGTGTGGACCTGAATTCCGGGACAATGCCTATTTTCTGGATTCGGCTGTAAACGAGGCCAAGCGACTGAAAACATTGTTGGGGTGCACCCCGCAAAGCCGGGTCCTCGATGTTGGTTGCGGTTTCGGTCGCTTACCTATTGGTATGCTCCAGGTTTTTGACTTGGATAGCTACGTCGGCGTGGACGTGCATAAGCAGTCAATCAAATGGTGTGAGCGTTTCATCGAGCGCAATAATCCGAACTACCGTTTTCAGCACTTAAATATTATCAATGCACGTTATAATAGGAAAGGAGTGGAGCTTAAGGATGGTTTTCAGTTTCCCCTCGATTCTGAAAGTGTGGACATTATCTACCTTTTTTCTGTTTTCTCTCATATGACGGTGGAAGACATGCGTGTCTACTTAAAGGATTTTTTCCGTATTCTAGTACGCGGCGGCCGGGTCTTCTTTACTGCTTTTATTGAAGAAGATGTATCTGATGTGAGCATAAACCCGGTTGATTACCTGTTTGAACAGTATTCGGGCCCGCTCCATGTCGTTCGATATAACAGGAATTATTTGTTTAAATTGGTAAATGAAATTGGGTTTACGGTATCAAATTTTATCCATGGCTCAGAAACTGATAAACAAAGTGGTTTGTACTTAAAAAAGCTATGACTAAAGAAATAAAAAGAACAAATTCTGTAGGTAGTGACATTACCTTGGAAGATTAAAATTGAAATAAAATTTAATGAAAAATAAAAAAATATTGGTACTCGGTTCCTCAGGCTTTTTGGGCAGCCATTTGGTAAAATCCTTGGCAAAAAAAAATAAAGTGGTTCAATTTGATACG
>DKQR01000023.1:0-6699 GCA_002471805.1 Fidelibacterota bacterium UBA7303
CTCATCACATCCTGGGGCTGGAGCAGGTCCCAAGGGTTTGGCTGTTCGCCAATTAAAGTGGTACGTTAGCTGGGTTCAGAACGTCGTGAGACAGTTCGGTCTCTATCCGCTGTGGGCGAAAGAAATTTGAAGGGATCTGCTTCTAGTACGAGAGGACCGAAGTGGACGAACCTCTGGTGTACCAGTTGTCCCGTCAGGGGCAGTGCTGGGTAGCTATGTTCGGACAGGATAAGCGCTGAAAGCATATAAGCGCGAAACCCACCCTAAGATTAGATTTCTCTACCTCTATGGTAATAAGGCTCGTTGAAGACTACAACGTTGATAGGCTACAGGTGTAAGTGCAGCAATGCATTCAGCCGAGTAGTACTAATTAGCCGAATGGCTTTACCAAATTATCATTCTTGATGATGTTCTTGGCCCAATTTCCAAAATTTTCCGGTGATAATAGCGTGGGGGAAACACCCGATCCCATCCCGAACTCGGCAGTTAAGCCCCACTGCGCCGATGGTACTGCGCGGGAGACCAGCGTGGGAGAGTAGGACGTTGCCGGATACTTTTTAAAGCCCTTAACCAAAATGTTAAGGGCTTTTTTATTATGGGTTAATCTTAAGCTTAAGATAAGGCTCTATAAAATATTATACTTTGTATCCGTCGGAAAACTTGGGGTAAATTGAATAAGCAATACATGATTAACATATGAAATTTTATAAATCATTTATTCTGGTTTTTACGCTCCTCACGGGGTTAAGAACTATTTCAGCTCAGGATGTAACCCTTTCTGGTGAAATTTTTGAATATGCTACCTATTATATCAGCAGTTTTGATATCGGTACCGGTGCTACCAATGTGCAGATCTTTCGTTATGAATTGTCAGCGAGTCAATATCCTGTTTCAATCCGGGTTCGGTTTCGTGCTTCAATGGTTTCACCGCAGTTAGGCATTACAGCTCCAGCAACCATTATCGAATTACTGACCGATCCCTTTGATCTGCAGGCGCCGCTGATACTTGACAACAGGGACTTATCAGCAGAAACAGCCCAAATTTATGATATGGATTCACCGCCCAATGCGATTATACTCTCTGGCCGGGTTATTGAAAGCCTGGATCCGATGCAGGCTGATGCCATCCTGCAGAGCATTCTGGCCAGTGGTCGTATTGCAGCCGGGCAATATACGTTTGAAGTACAAGTTCTTTCCGGCGAAACAGAAGCGGAACTGGCTTCGGATTCAAAAACGATCATTGTGCAGTCACCGGTATCAATCAGTCTTGAATCTCCCGGAGGGGCATTGGCAGACACATCGAATACCCTGGTCTACACCACCTTTCCGATTTTTCAATGGTTTTCCCAATCAGGAAGTGGCTTTAATACCTTTATCCGGGTCGCAGAATTCGTCCAGGGCACCCATAGTTCGCCGGAAGATGCTATCGAGGACCAGCGGGTACTGCCTTTTGACCAATCGGAATCCTGGTACCAAATTGATAATGTGAACAGTTTTCAGTATCCCTTCAGCGGGGCTTATCCGCTGGAAGAGAGTAAAGTCTACGTGTGGCAGGTAAGGAAGACGACGCCCACAACAGCAGGTGAACAGGATATGATATCTTCCATTTACAGTTTCAAGATCGGTGTTTCTGGACAGGTGGAAACCACCGGCTCCGCTACAAACGCATTGCTTATGGCTCTTCAGCAGGCGCTCGGCGATGACCAGTTCAATGCCTTGTTTGGGCAGGGCAATGAATTGCAGGGCTTTGTGCCCACGGGGCAACTGGAGATCAATGGTGTGAATGTGGATGAAGCGGGGGTCAACTATCTGTTAAATCAGATACTGAGCCAGAATTATGTCATTCAGGGCATTACGGTGGAATGATGAAAGTTTTCAGATTCATTATACCGTTCATTTTATTTTGTTCCCTTTCTTTTGCAGATAAAATTGCTGTTGCTACCAAGGTCAAAGGGGAAGTAGAGCTGATGAAAGTGGGAAAAAAAAAGTTTATTGATCTGAAGCCAGGTACGATTCTTGATGATGGTGATAAAATACGTACAGGGCGCACTGGTTTTGCTGCGGTGATTTTTATCGACGATAAATCCACCCTAAAACTCAAGGAAGATTCTGAAGTGGTCATTACCGGCCAGAGAACTGCAGCCAGCATTTCAAAAAAAATCAATATGGATGGGGGTACGATCCGGGCTACGGTAAAAAAACAGAATACGGATTTTGTGATCCAGACCCCAACATCTGTTGCTTCTGTTAAAGGAACCGATTTCTGGCTGCTTTCGAATCCCACGACCGGCGACCAGGTAATTGGACTCGAGGGAATTATTGGCCTGGTCAATTCAGAGACAGGGCAGGAAGTGGATGTGACTGTGGGTATGACCGGATCCTCAACCCCAGATGGCCAGGTTGCAGCTGCAGAAACAGATCCAAATTCTGTTCCTTCCGATCCCAGTGCTGCCCAGGAAGGTCCGTCACAGGTCCGTATTTACCTTGAAGGACCCGACGGTACCCAGAAAGTCCTGGTTATTGAATATCAATAACCTTTTCCCTTCTACTTTAAATCCAATAAAATTGAGCCTATGTCGAGTCGTATTTATCCGACCCTTGTCATTGTTTTAGCTATATTCCTTGGTCCAAAATCATTCCCGCAATCCACGGAATCTTACCTGCATATCCCGCCCACGGGTGTAAAAAGTGGTGAAGATGTGGAAGTTGTTATCCTGTTGATCCAGGATGACCCTGTTGTATCGGGCATGCTTTTTTTCCGTGAACAGGGTGAAATCAGCTATCAGGAAATACCGATGGAATACAATGCTGGATCATGGGTAGGAATCATACCCGGTTTCCGTGTTGTAGAACCGGGATTGGAATATGCGGCTGTTTTACAGAAAATGGATAGTGGCCAGATAGGGATTCCATTTGATGAAAATCCATTTGCAAATCCATTGCAATTCTCTGTTCGTGGGGATACGGAGATAAAGACAAAAAAGAAGAAAGAAACGGATACTGGTGATTTTGTAGATGTGGATATATTGATATTGTCGCCGGAAGTTGGTTCGCTAAATCGCCCAAATGAAGTCGTTATTTCATTATCCCTGTTTAATGCTCCCACCATAGATCAAGGAAATTATCAGGTATTGCTGGATGGTAAGGATGTTACTGCAGTCACCATAATTGCAGGCGATGTTCTATCCCTTGTTCCTGAACAAGAATTAAATCCTGGCCTGCATACGGTACGTATTTATTTCAAAACATCCTTTGGCCTGGATGTAACTCCAGTTGAATGGTCCTTTAATGTGAACAAAGGCATGGTCAATATGACAGAAGCATTCAAGTACAAAGGTTCCTTGAATGGTAAAAACTCAATCAATACCGCTTCGGGCATCACCCTGGCTGAAAATGAGTATAATGCCAAGTTTGATGCTGAACTCAGTTGGGTAAAAGCCCGTTATTCAATTCGAAGATCCAGCCGTGAATCCCCTTACATGCAGCCATTGAACCGCGAGGCATTAACCCTTCAGGTGGCTGACTACCTCAAACTGGAGTATGGGGATATTTATCCCGCCCTGTCACCTTATTTATTAGATGGGAAACGTGTCCGGGGACAGCACATAAATATTGACCTGCCTTATTTCGAGGTACAATACGTAAATGGCGAATTGAACCGTGGAGTTCAATATCAGAATAAGATAGACGGTGCTTTAAAAATCATTGAAAATGATACGAAAATTGATTCTTCGGGCAGCTTAGTGACAACCATCTATAGTTTAACCAGGACGGGCTATACTTTTCCCCGGGGTGTCTTGGCAGCCAGATTATCATTAAATGCGTTTAAATCACTAAAGGCGGGTATCCATTTTTTGAGGGTCAAAGATGATTTTAGTAAGATCAAGAGAAGTGTGCCCGGTACAAGTACATTTGCTGTGGACTCAACCCTGGGTTCAATTCCTGCGGGAGATTATTCGTTTTCAGAATTCAGCCAGCTGGCAACAGCACTAGGAAATTCGTTCATCATACCAGAAAAAAACTGGAATGATGGTACACCTTTGGAAAATATAGTGTTTGGGTTCGACTTTGAAAAAGCTCTTGATAACCGAAAGCTGCTGTTTCAAATGGCCTGGAATATGAGTTGGACTAATACCAATATCTGGGACGGTGCTTTATCTCTGGAAGAGGCAGATGTGCTTTTGGACTCCCTGGATAATGATTCACTTATGAATATACCCATCAAAGATTTCCCTGAACCTGCGAATTATGAAAATATTATTACTATAAACCCCTTGTATATGGTACCCCTGGTGCCCCTGGATCCAATTGCTTTTCAAGAAAACAAGCTCAGGGCGATCATCAATATGCCATCATCCGCATTTAACCTGCGCGTTAAAGGTAGCTATTCATTCAATAATTTATTGATAGAATACCGTCAGATAGGACCTGAATACAAGAGTATGGGAAATCCATATCTAACTAATAATGTACGAGAATTTATTTTTAATGATCGTGTATCTGCATTGGGTCGCAGACTGATGGTTGCAGTGGGCTATAAATATAAAGATAATAATCTGACTGAAACAGTAGTCAATCCTCTTCAGACTAAAACCCTGATGCTCAATACCACGCTGGTTCCAGGACCCGGAGCAGTGTCACTAATTTTTAATCTGCAATCCATCAACCAGGGTAATGGCATTGACAGCCTGGTCACAGATAGTTATGGCAATGTTCTTGCTGATAACCGGGAGGATTCCCAGGCATTGAATACCATGGCATCTGTCAATATTCCCAGTTCAGGATCATCTTCTGCAAGTACCATTGCCTTTAATGTGAATTCGATTACCTATACTGATAATCTTGCAGAAGACCGGAAAATAGATTACCTGTTTCAAAAATCGGACACGAAATCCTATTCTGCCGTCGTTTCCACAAGGTTTGCTGAATCCCTGAGCACTGCTTTCTCTTCCAATATGACGAAACTTTATATGCCTGTAATGGGAGAAAATAATATTGCCTACAAAAACGAGAGTTCCTGGATGTCCATGACCATGACCGCTCAGTATGAAATGCAGTTCAGGCTTTTTACATTTCCCTGGTTTGACCGCATCACTCCCAACTGGCAGAGCAAATTACGATTTAAAGGTGGCCTGGATTATATGACCAACGGTGAAAAAGATAATACAGCTATTATGCTTTACGGCGGAAAATTTGGTGCTGACCTGGATATTATCAAAAACTTGACCCTAAGCGCCAATGGGTCCATACGAATGAATTATGCAAAAGGCAACGACAGCGATGGCCTGGATAATGACAACAATGGTAAAATTGATGATACCGGTGAGAATTTAAGTATCAACAATTCGGGCTTTTATATGACTCTGGGTTACCGCTTCTAATGGAAACCATTATAAAATTCCTAAAAGAACATACGGTCGATCTGTTGTTGACCGCCGGTGCCATTGTTGTTACCTCCATTCTCCATTGGGTGGGTATATTTGATTTTTTGGAATTAAAAACCTATGACTATCGTTTTCATTCCGTTCGGGGACCTTTGACCGGCTGGCGGGCCAGCGATTCCACAATCATTAACTTGGGTACGGATGTGGTATTGGTGGAAGTAGATGATGAATCCTGGCGCCTGCTTCAGGAAAAGAAAGTTCCCTGGCCATATCCAAGGGGCGATATCTGGGCTGTCGCTGTAGATAATCTCACAAAGGCGGGTGCCAGGGTTATTGCGTTTGATATCCAGTTTGATTCGCCGGATGCCCGCTCAGAATATTTACGCAGCGTAAGCAATAATCTGCCAGATGATTTTCGCCAGTATCTGCCCGGTCACGGAGATATAGTTCTCGCGGAATCGATCAAAAAAGCCCAGGCCAATGGTACAAAAGTGGTGATGGATGTAAAAATGGTGCGCGAGTCTTCCCGCATCCCCCCGCAGTATATCGCCTATCCGGTTCCGGAACTTATGGAAGCGAACCCGACCACAGGGCTCATCAATGATATGCTGGATATTGATGGCTTTTCCAGGGAGTACAGTATCGCTGGGTATATGGACCATGAACCGGGAAGAGCCTATCTTTCCCTGGGGATGAAGTGTGTGAAAGAATTATTAAATATCCCTGATGAGACTGTTCCGGAGTTTCATGCAGCAGACAATGAATGGGAATTTGGTCCTTTGATGGTTAAATCTTATGGAAAAACAAATAATTTCCTGGTTAATTATTACGGCCCGCCGTCCGGGTATATGATGCCGGGCGATCAGGATATTAAACCCTGGGGAACATTTCCCCGGTTCTCCCTGGCTCAGGTTCTGGATACAAAAGAATTTGAGCTTGCGGAAGACATGGATTGGATGAGTCAGTTCCTACCGGGAGAGATTCCGGAATGGATCTTGGCAATGAAAGATGAGTCTGAAAGGGCAGAAATGATGGCACTCATGGGCTTGGGTGATGATTTCGACGTCACCCAGTCCCCATTCTATAATAAAATTGTGATCTTTGGGGTAAATGTGGAGGTTCTCCACGATGTAAAATCCACACCTTTTTACAATTATATGGGCCTGAGCCAGCTGACACCGGGGATGGAAACCCATGCCAATGCCATTCAAACCATACTTCATAAAAATTATTTGGTTGTTTTTGGGGGGAAGATCACCCGGATCCTGGCAGATGGATCTTTTTATCCCCTGGAACATTTTCTACTGATAACCCT
>DKQR01000023.1:7088-16523 GCA_002471805.1 Fidelibacterota bacterium UBA7303
GGTGATCCTGAGCGAATGTGTTTTATATTTTGGCGTTGCCTGTGGATTGTTTGCAAACGACCTATGGTGGATAATAAAAGCCTCCCTGTCCAGTATATTGCCTGCAGGATTACATGATTCCCTGTACACTAAACTGCAGGTTACTTTGCCCCAACCCGGGGAAACCTATGTAATGCCAATTGTCGCTCCCCTGGCTGGTATCATTTTTACCTATGCCAGCAATATGATCTTTCAATTCCTTCATGAGCAGAAGGATAAAAAATTTCTGCGGGAAACATTTGGTACCTATATTGCACCGGAAGTTCTGGATAAAATGTATGAGGAAAAACAAGCCCCGAAACTTGGGGGTGTTATGGGCTACCACACAGCATTCTTTTCTGATATTCAAAACTTTTCCACATTTTCGGAAGTTTTGGAACCGGAACGCATGGTAGCACTGATGAATGAATATTTAACTGTCATGTCGAAGGTGATCTTAGATAATGAGGGTACCCTGGATAAATATATTGGTGATGCCATTGTTGCTTTTTACGGGGCTCCGGCGCCGGTGGAAAACCAGGAGAAAAAAGCATGTGAAGCGGCCCTGGTCATGCAGGAAGAGCTGGATAACCTGCGTGAAAAGTGGAAGGCAGAAGGGGACTGGCCCGATATTGTTTACTCCATGCGGCACAGGATCGGTCTCAATTGCGGGAACATGGTTACGGGTAATATGGGTTCCGATATGCGCATGAATTATACGATGATGGGTGATACGGTAAACCTGGCAGCCCGTTTGGAATCTTCAGCGAAGCAATATGGCATTTATAATTTTGTCGGACATGGAATTTACGAGAATGCGAAAGATGACTATATTTTCCGATTTGTGGATTTTACCCGAGTGAAGGGTAAGAATGTTCCGGTGAAGGTTTACGAACTGGTAGATAGAAAGGCAACCATTGAAAAAAAGTCCCTGGACCTGATCAAAGAATTCGAAAAAGGCATGGATTTATATTTTCAGCAGAAATGGGATGCAGCTCTCCATCAGTTTACCCAAACAGAAACCATGGAAGACCATTTTACATCCAGGAATACAACACCTTCCGCAATTTTCATCCATCGCTGTGAATTGTTTAAGGAAAATCCTCCTGAGAAAAACTGGGATGGTGTCTGGACAATGACAACAAAATAAAACAATTCTGGAAATATATTGTTAAAGTTGGACCTACCGTAGCTTAAGAAAACTGACATGGAACATTCACGCGGACATATACTATGGGTTGATGATGAAATCCATCATTTGAAGCCTCATATCCTTTATTTAGAGGAAAAAGGCTATAACCTTACGCCGGCCGCAAATGGGAACGATGCAGTCGCCCTGGTGCAAAAGAATTCCTTTGCACTGGTTTTACTCGATCAGTCCATGCCTGGGATGGACGGCCTTGAAACCCTGATGGAGATTAAAAAAATCAATTCGTATCTGCCAGTGATCATGATCACCAAAACAGAGGACGAGTGGCTCATGGATGAGGCCATCACTGGACAGGTTGAACAATTCTTAATCAAACCAGTAAATCCCAGCCAGATCTTCATGGCCTGCAAGCAGGTATTGGAAAAGGTAAAACTAGGCGAGGAGAAAGCCACCAGCGAATATCTTCAGGAATTTCAGAAAATAGAATTCCGGCTGGAGGAAACCATGGATATGCGGGATTGGTGGGACCTTTACAACCGCCTGGTGGATTGGCAGATCAAATTTGATGAATTTAAAGATACCGGACTGGGCACGATTCTCGGTGAACAAATTAAAACCTGTAATCGTGAATTTTCTTTTTTCGTTGAATCACATTACCGAGACTGGATTCGTTCTGAAAAACGCCCTGCTATGTCACCGGATGTGGTCACTCAATTTGTAAAACCATGCCTGGAGCAAAATGAAAAAGTTTGCCTTATTGTGGTGGATTGCATGCGCCATGACCAGTTCCAATCTTTGATGCCTATTTTTGAGTCGATGTTTAACGTTAATGTAAGTTACAAACTCTCTCTATTGCCCACTGCGACGCCCTATTCCAGGAATGCCATTTTCTGCGGCCTGTTTCCTGATGAAATGGTAAAAAAATACCCGGAACAAGCACGCTTGATGGTAGAACATACCTCCAGCCTGAACTTATTGGAACCACAGTTTTTGGAGGACCAGCTTAAGCGCCTGGGCCTGGGAGATAAATCCATGCATTACCATAAGATCTGGGCAGTGGAGGAAGGAAAGAAATTTCAGAACCGTATTCCGGATTTTCTGCAGAGAGACATGCTTGCTCTGGTAGTGAACTTTGTGGATATGCTGGCCCACCGCAGTTCCCAGACCGATGTATTGAAAGAAATAGTCCAGGATGAAACAGGGTACAGGGCAGCTGTAAAATCATGGCTGGAACACTCCTGGCTACTGCAGGTCCTGAAAAAATTAAGTGAAAGTGATTTTACAGTCATTGTTACCAGTGACCACGGCAGTATCCGGGTTCAGAAAGATGTGATGGTGGCGGCCGACAGAGAAGCATCTACCGGAGTAAGATATAAATATGGCCGTAACCTGAATACCAAGGATCGCAATGCTCTGATCATCCATGATCCTGCACAATACCGACTGCCTGCATTTGGGCCGCAGCCCACCTATCTGATTGCCAGGGACGATGTCTTTTTCGTCTATCCAAACCAGGTGCATAAATTCTTATCGAAATTCAAGAATTCATTCCAGCATGGCGGTATCAGTATGGAAGAAATGATGGTGCCGGTAGCTGTAATGAAGGCTCGTTAACGGTATGGTTCGGAATTGCCGATCCGTTACAGAGACCCAGGAATTTGCAGCTGAATTGGCGGATTCTGTCCCTGCAGGCCACGTAATTGCTCTTTTGGGAAACCTCGGTTCTGGAAAGACCACCTTTGCACAGGGTTTTGCGAGTGGGCTTGGCATCAGGGAACATGTGGGGTCACCTACGTTCAAACTTGTTTCTGAATATGCTGGCTTCCCCCATAACCTGCATCACGTTGATTGTTACCGGCTGCAGCATGCTGATGATTTTTTCAACATTGGCGGCGAAAGATACCTGGCACCTGAGCATGCGGTGACTTTAATCGAATGGGCGGATATCATATCCGAAGTTTTGCCGAAAGAAACAATCATTATCAAATTTCGCCGTTCAAAGGCTGAACCGGATACCAGGACAATAACGGTGAAAGGCTGGTATTTGGATGAGTGATCACCTGATACTGGCTCTGGAAACATCATCCACGATCTGCGGTGCAGCCATGATCAAGGGGCAGGACTGTCTGGCGTTCAGGGAGGAAGAAATGCCAAGGAGACATGCAGAAATTATACCTTCCTTTGTGGAATCTGTCATTTATGATTCCGGTCAGGAAATGAAAATGATTGATGCTGTGGCGGTTAGTATCGGTCCCGGTTCCTTCACGGGTCTTAGAATAGGCCTGGGTTTTGCCAAAGGGTTTGCTTTTGCCCACAACCTGCCTATCCTTGCGGTGCCCACAATAGAAGCCATGGCTTTTGGCCTTGCAAAGCATCAACCGACCCTGGGCCTGGTGCTTTCTCATGGCAGGCGTATCTTTTCTCAGTGTTTTTCCTGGCAGGATGAATTGCCGATTGCCGCTTCCAAACCGGTGGTAAACGACCTGGAAGATCTGTTGGATGATTTGGATGAATGTGCAACCATATTCCAATGGCAATGTCATGAATTAATCTCCACGGATCTGAATGCCACAACCACTGCTCCATCTTCCAGGTGGGTTGGTCTTCTGGGCAGTAAAAAATATGATCAGTTTGTTATTGAGAAGCCATATGAATTAGAGCCGGATTATATTGCCCCTTTTAAGGTCGGTATTGGCAAATGACCATTCGCCCAGGTCGATCAACTGATTTACAGCAGATAAAAAGTATAGAAAAAAGGGTCTTTACAAAAGATCCCTGGTCCACCGCCACGCTGGCTGAAGAATTGAAACTCAGATCAGACCGCAAAACATGGGTTATAGTTGATGAGGATAGAACCATGGGGTATGCCATGGCCAGGTACAACGGCTGCGAAGTGCACCTGCTGAACCTAGTGGTTGATACCCCATTTAGATCCAAAGGTTGTGGGTGGAAACTGCTTAAACATTTTTTAAAGAATATTCCGCCCAAAACATCCGTATTTTTAGAAGTAAAAGAAGGTAATTTCCCCGCCATCAATCTTTACCAAAAAGCGGGGTTTCAGCAAATCGCGATCCGAAAAAATTATTACGGTGATGGGAAAAATGCTGTAATCATGAAGAAAATAAAATATTAACTATGTCCTGGTTTCAGCGTAGGGATAAAAAAGTTAAGGACAGAGAAAAGAAATCTGTTCCTGACGGTCTCTGGGATAAATGTCCTTCTTGCGGTGAGGTACTGTATAGACCGGAGATGGAAAAGAATCTCTCTGTCTGCCATCACTGTCAGCATCATTTTCGTGTGGCTGATACCATTTACATAGAGTTGTTACTGGATAAAGGCACAGAAAACCGGCTGTTTGCAGATCTGGCGCCTCAAGACTTTCTTCAATTCAAGGCGGTTAAGAAATACAGTGACCAGATCACGGCTGCCCATATCAGGACGGGAGAGAAAGATGCCATCAAGATTTTTGAAGGGCAGATGGACGGCAGGGATATCATCCTGGGTATCATGAATTTTAATTTCATTGGTGGAAGTATGGGCTCGGTCGTTGGGGAAGCTGTATCCCGGGCCATTCAGCATGCCGGGGAAAAGAAAATACCGCTGATCATGATCTGTGCCTCCGGCGGGGCCCGAATGCAGGAGGGGGCTATTTCCCTGATGCAATTGGCCAAGACCAGTACCCGGCTGGCCAAATTCTCTAAAGAAGGAGGGTTATACATCCCTATCCTGACAGATCCCACTACAGGCGGGGTTACGGCCAGTTACGGCATGCTGGGAGATGTGATCCTGGCAGAGCCTGGTGCTCTGATCGGATTTGCCGGCCCGAGGGTGATAAAACAAACTATTGGGCAGGATCTGCCAGAAGGATTCCAGCGGTCTGAATTTCTACTGGAAAAGGGATTCATCGATTACATTGTGCATCGCAGTGAGATGAAGATGAAATTAGCCCTGCTGATCGAGTTGCTTTCTTGAGTAAACCCAAAATACTGATCACAAATGATGACGGCATATTTGCCCCGGGCATCTATGCCCTGTGGGAAGCCATGCAGGAAGTGGGACAAACGACGGTGGTTGCCCCGGATACAGAGCAAAGTGCTGTTGGTCATGCTATCACGCTCTCGGATCCGTTGCGTGTTGAAGGGATTCATAGAACAGGCGGATTCGAAGGTTTTGCTGTTTCGGGAACTCCTGCTGATTGTGCCAAAATTGCTATCAGGTCTCTAATGGATAAGAAACCCGATGTTCTGATTTCCGGCATTAACCGGGGAGCAAATCTGGGCAACAATATCATTTATTCCGGAACCGTATCTGCGGCCACAGAAGGGACCATGCTGGGTATCCCCTCAGTGGCGATCAGCATAAACTCCTTCAATTCTGACGAATTTCGCGGAGCCAAAGAGACAGCGATCAAGGTTGTTCATTATTTAACCAACAATACTTTACCCAGTGGTACGCTTTTGAATGTAAATGTGCCTTATTGCCCACCAGAAGAAATTAAGGGTATCAAGGTTACGCGCCAGGGGAACCAGTATTTTCAGGATGACTTTGACCAGCGTAAGGATCCCCGGGGTAGAACCTATTATTGGATGAAGGGCAAAATTGTTGATGATGATCAGGAGCTTTACTACGACAGCAAGGCAGTCTGTGACGGGTATGTGAGCATTACCCCGATTCATTTTCAGATGACCAATGAATCGTATTTTACGAAACTGGAAGAAATAATTGACGGTGGATGATTATTATAAAAACGGTGTGGTCATTCTGGATTTTGGTTCCCAATACACCCAGCTGATCGCCCGCCGGGTCCGGGAACAGAAAGTGTTTTCTGAAATCCTGCCATCTGAAACTTCCCTGGAAAATATTTTAGACCGGAAACCAGCAGCACTGATTCTTTCCGGGGGGCCATCCAGTGTGTATGGGGATGAAGTACCGGGATTCAATCCTTCGGTCCTAGACACAGAACTGCCCATTCTGGGAATTTGTTACGGTTTGCAGCTCCTGGCTCATCATGCCGGAGGTTCTGTGGAATCCGCGGGCCAGGGCGAATATGGATTTGCTAAGATCGAAGTTGATGATTCTACCGGATTATTTTCGGAAGTTTCAGGAAGTTCCCAAGTTTGGATGAGCCACATGGACCGCGTGACAAAACTTCCGGACAACTGGCATATTCTTGCCCATTCTTCCAACGGTATTATCGCGGCCATGGCGAATGAAGATCAATCACGGGTTGCCACCCAATTTCACCCGGAAGTGGCGCATACAGAAGGAGGAGAAACCATTCTGCGGAATTTTCTTTTTAAAATCGCAGACTGCGCATCCACATGGACAGCAGGCAACTTTATCCAGGAAAAGGTAGAGTTGATTCGAAAACAGGTCGGTGACGGAAAGGTTCTTGCGGGGGTCAGCGGCGGTGTGGATTCATCCGTTGTGGCGGCATTGCTTCATAAAGCCATTGGAGACCGATCTACTGCCGTATTGATTGACCATGGTCTCATGCGCAAAGATGAAGCGAAACAATGCGTTAAGGCTCTCAGCGATGGATTGGGTGTCAATATTTATGCTTATGACGAATCGGAATTGTTTTTATCCAAATTGGAAGGAGTGACGGATCCCGAGAAAAAAAGAAAAATAATTGGTAACCAATTCATTTATTCATTCGATCGGATTGCCGGGGAAATGGGAGAGATGTCATTTTTGGCCCAGGGAACATTATACCCGGACGTGATTGAAAGCGGCGTAAGCAAGGGCCGGACGGCACACGTTATAAAAAGCCACCATAACGTAGGCGGACTTCCGGAAGATATGGAATTTGAATTGGTGGAACCGTTGAACGAATTATTCAAGGACGAAGTTCGCAATGTCGGTCGGGAATTAGAATTACCCGAATCGTTGATCGAACGACACCCTTTCCCGGGCCCGGGATTGGGTGTGCGAATCATTGGCGAAGTGACAAAAGAGCGAATACAAATTCTGCAGGAGGCAGACCAGATCTATATGGACATCTTGCACGAGGATAATTTATACAATGAGATTTGGCAGGCCTTCTCTGTGTTGATCCCCGTGCAAACGGTAGGTGTCATGGGCGACCAGCGCACCTACGAGAACCTCCTTGGCATTCGTGCTGTAACCAGTACCGATGGTATGACAGCAGACTGGTATCGCATGCCGCCGGAAACGTTGACCAAAATCTCCAATCGCATTGTGAATTCTGTTCGGGGTATCAATCGGGTTGTATACGATATTACCTCCAAACCCCCGGGGACCATTGAATGGGAATAATGAGTTGTTTCGTATTTTGATGGTGTTTATTTTCAGTGAAAAGCATTTATCCTGCTGATTGGGAAATGCTATTATTACAATAAAAGAAGATTATGAAAAACATAGCAAATTCATTTATTAATCGTAAATCCTTAACCATTCTCTAAGATTATGTGCGGTATCATAGGCTATTTTGGAAACAATAATGCTGTTCCACTGCTCATCAAGGGTTTGAAACGACTGGAATACCGTGGCTATGATTCTGCAGGAATTGCCATTATGGAAAACGGATCGTTCACGGTGACTAAAAAGGCCGGAAAAGTGAGAGATCTGGAAGCCCTTGTCAATGATTCTGCAATATCCGGAACTGTTGGAATTGGCCATACACGGTGGGCAACCCATGGTGAACCCTCTGACCTGAATGCACACCCGCACACCGATCATACTGGAAAATTCACCTTGATCCATAATGGAATCATTGAAAATTATGTTGTCTTGAAAAAATTGCTGGAACAGAAGGGCGTTGAATTCAGGACCCAGACAGATACAGAAATCCTGGTTCAATTGATTTCAACCATTTATCATGAAGAAAAAACAACATTCGAGCAAGCAGTTGTTTCTGCGCTGCAAAAAGTGATTGGCACTTATGGGATTGTTGTTATGTGTTCAGATGAACCGAACCAGATGATCGCCGCTCGGATGGGAAGTCCCCTCGTACTCGGGGTTGGTGATGGAGAATATTTCCTTGCCAGTGATGCATCTCCTTTGGTGGAGCATACACGGAATGTGATTTATCTGGAAGAGGGAGAATGCTTAACGATTGGAGACGATGGGTACGAGATCAAAAAGTTGGAAAATAATCAGATGGTTGAGAAGGAAATTTCGCGGATTGATTTTACCCTGGAAGAAATTGAAAAAGGGAATTTTCCCCATTATATGCTTAAAGAAATATATGAACAAGAACAAACCATTGTTGATACAATGCGCGGCCGTCTCATTTTGGACGAAGGAACGGTTCACTTAGGTGGAATTCAAGACCAATTACTGCGGATTGAACGGGCTCGACATTTTTATATTACTGCCTGTGGTACATCCTGGCATGCCGGTTTGGTTGGAAAATATATTTTAGAAGAATTTGCCGGTATTCCTGTCCATGTGGAATACGCGTCAGAATTTCGATATCGCGATCTTGTGATTGACAGCAGATCGGTCGTGATCGCAATAACCCAGTCAGGGGAAACAGCCGATACCCTGGCGGCCATTCAAAAAGCAAAAGAAAGAGGGTGTCTCACGTTTGGGATCTGTAATGTTGTGGGAAGTTCCATTTCCCGGGAGACAGATTGCGGGATTTATACGCATGCAGGACCGGAAATTGGTGTTGCCTCTACAAAAGCGTTTACTGCACAGTTATCTGTACTCTATATGCTGGCTTTGTATCTGGGACGGAAGAATGGATATTCCAAGCAGGACGGCATAGAATTGACCCATGCTCTTCATGATCTGGGGGATCGGGTCCGGGATATTCTGAATACATCCGATCATATCCGAAAAGTAGCAAAAGAAACTGTTGACGCCGATAATTATTTATACCTGGGGCGGGGTGCTAATTTCCCGGTGGCACTGGAAGGTGCTCTGAAATTAAAGGAAATCTCATACATTCATGCAGAAGGTTATCCTGCAGCAGAAATGAAACATGGTCCAATCGCCCTCATTGATGAAAAAATGCCCGTGGTCTTTTTAGCGCCCCATGATCAGACATTTGAGAAAGTTTTATCCAATATCCAGGAAGTCAAAGCGCGGAAAGGAAAAATCATTACGGTTACGGATAGAATCACATCAGATTTGGAGGTCTTGTCTGACCATGTGATTGAAATTTCTGTTTCTCATCCCCGTACATTTCCCATTTTGGCCACGATTCCATTGCAGTTGCTCGCTTATCATTTAGCTGTTTTACGCGGCTGTGATGTAGATATGCCGAGGAATCTTGCAAAGTCAGTGACGGTGGAGTA
>DKQR01000171.1 GCA_002471805.1 Fidelibacterota bacterium UBA7303
CTCTTACTTATAACCCACTCCTTCCTTCCCTCATCCCATATTTCAACAGTTGGTTCCATTCGTAGAGCCTTTTTATATCAACCCCATCGTGGGGGTTTTGTATTTTATAGAGTGATTGTACGTAAATTGTAACTACAAGATACTTTAATGACAAAGAAAGAAAAAGAATTAGAACAGTTGATCGATAAACTGTGTGCAGGCAGAGATCCTGAATACAAAGATTTCATTAAAAATATGATATTGAGTATGGTTGAAGGGGATAAATGGGAAAAATTGTCGAAGGTGAATGAGTTAACAGAGAAATTGAAGAAAAAAGAAGAATAAATGAAAGACCATCTGATCGTGCAACTGCTTTTCTTTTCAATTGTGATAAAGGTGTATGTGATTGGCGACTGAAATTGAAATATTGATAAGCATTAAAAATTTGTAATTGAGTAGTGGTGCCGTAGTTATAGTTTCTAAATAGTTTAATAATATCTCATACTATATTCCAAAATAATACAAAGGAACCATCCATTTTGAAAAATTCTTTAGTCAAAATCCTAATCTTGTTTTTTTGGTCTATCTCTTATGCGCAAAAGCCTGAAATACATGAAATTGTTATTGAAAGGCATGACAATGGATTGAAAAAATTGGTTCTCAGTTTCGAAGGTAAAGACATCAATGAAGAACTTACTGCCCGTCAAGGGTTTTATGATACCGGTGTAAAAAAGTTTATTGAGTCCTATAAAAATAACCAAAAATCTGGTGAATATATATCGTGGTATCAAAATGGGCAAAAGAAAACAGAAGGAGTTTATAAAGCGGGGAAATTAACCGGGTTGCTTACTGTATGGTACGAGAATGGCCTTCAGAAATCTGATAGTGCATATAGTGATGGAAAATTGCTGGAAAATACCGAATGGGAATATTTTGAGAATGAAAATAAAAAAACAGAGGTGATTTACACGGATGGGAAGAAAAATGGATTATTTACTACCTGGTATGAAAATGGGACGAAAAAATCAGAACAATTATATAAGGATGGTGAACGGAATGGCGTATACATCAGTTGGCATGAAGATGGGAAACCACAGTCAAGGGGCCTGTATTCCGCTGATAGAGAAGATGGGTTATGGCATATGTGGGATTCAAGAGGAGAGTTAATTGAAGAAAAATTATTTTCTTCAAGCCAGCTTCTGTACAAGAAAACGTTTCAATATTATTCTACCGGAGAATTATATACAACTGGAATCAATGAGGATATCATTATCTACTATGCCCAGGATGGAAATATCCAAAAGGAAACAAGAAATGGGCAAATATGGAATGGCGAAATCATTCATCGTTACGACAGCGGCGCGAAGAAATCAAAGGGGAACTATGAGGAAGGAAAGGAATATGGACTGTTCACGACCTGGTATGAAAACGGGCTGAAAAAATCAGAAGGCACATATGTAGACGGACAATTAATTAATAATCAATTGTGGGAATATCACCCCAATAAGCAGAAAAAGACAGAAAGGAACTTTACAGAAGGGATAAAACAGGGCTTGCACACAGAATGGTATGAGAATGGTCAGAAATATGAGGAAGAAAACTATAAGGATGGGTTAAAACATGGGTCCTGGAATGTTTGGTATGAAAATGATGGCAGTATGTTTAGAGGTACTTACAAGAATGGGAAAAAGGATGGATTGTTCACGGATTGGCACGCAAATGGTCATAAGAAACTAGAAGGCAAATATCAGGATGATCTGTGGGTTGGGAAATGGACTTCTTGGTATGAGAATAAACAGATCATGCAGGAAGGAAGTTATAAGGATGGAAAACAAGATGGCCTGCATACTACCTGGTATGAAAATGGAAAGAAAAATTCAGAAAATACATACAAAAACGGTGAGTTAAATGAAGTTCATTCATGGCAATATTACAAGAACGGGCAGAACAAATCCGAAAGGTTCTATAAAAATGGAAAAAAAGATGGATTAAATATTGAATGGTACAAGAATGGGAAAAAAGCATCTGAGGGTACCTATAAAGCAGGAAAGGAAGATGGTTTATTAACAATTTGGAATGAAGATGGAAATAAAACATTTGAAGCAAACTTTGGAAGTGGAAAAATATTGGATAAAACAGAGTGGGAATATTTCGAAGATGGGAAGTCGAAATCACTGAGAAGCTACAAAAGTAATAAAAAACATGGCCTGCAAAGTGAATGGTACTCCAATGGAAATAAAAAATCAGAAGGTACATTTGAGAATGGAAAAGAGGCAGGTTTGTTTATTACCTGGTACGATAATAATAAAGAAAAGATGAAAGTAACCTATCAGAACGGGAAAAAATACGGATTGGATACAGAATGGTATTTAGATGGAAAGAAAGCCAGTGAAAAGAAATGGAAAAAGGGCGTGCCCCACGGAAAATGGACAGCTTGGAATGAGGATGGCAGTATAGAATATGAGAGAAACTACCGGAATGGAAAGTTGATAAAAAATAGTTCAATGTAAAATTTTTATATAAGCAATCATAAGGGTTGGAGTTTCAGTAATATTAGCACAATCTGTGCTTTCAGGTTTCTAACCCCCTAGTACCTTAAGTATAAGGCAATAATCTGCTGCTCTGGGGTTTTGCTGAAATAATTCTTAATTTCTGGAAACATACTTACAGACAATGAAACGGCAGTATTTATATAGTTTATTTTTCATCCCGATTTTGGCTGTGTGGGGGCAGGATATCATTCAGGAGGTGATACGCAGTGAACAGGGTGTCCTGGACCGGGTGGTGTATTTGGAGATCACAGAAAACAGCCATCACAAGGTCAAGGAAGTGGATTTCCATGGTAATGGCAATAAATTCCGCTCAAAAACATTCGATAAAGCTGGTGAGGTGAAAATGGTAACGGAATGGTACCGCAGCGGCCAGAAAAAACTGGAGCACAGCTTTAAGAAAGGGAAAAAGAACGGATCATGGACCACATGGTATGAGAATGGCAATAAAGAAAGCGAAAAAACCTATGTGAGTGATCTAATCCATGGTCTGGTTCACCATTGGAATGAAAAAGGAGAACTGCGCTACCAGGGAAATTTTATTGCAGACGCTCTGAGCAATGTCAGTGTGAAAAATGGACGGATCACGGAATGGTATAATAATGGGCAGAAAAAGTCCGAACAGCACTACCGCAATGGACAATTGGATGGATTGTCCAAACGCTGGTACAAGAGCGGCCAGCGTCTGGAAACAGGAAAATTTTATGATGGCAGCGGTATCAGCTACACCTGGGATGAAAAGGGCCATAAAATCCGGGAGAGAATCTTTGAAAAAGGCCTGCTCATTGAAGAGTGAACCTATAATACATTGATATCCAGACTTTATAAAATGAAACAAACCTGGCTGATGATCATTTTGCTTTTCTCACTGGCCTTTTCCCAGACGGAAAAACACAACATTAAGGATATTGTAGAAGTGGACGGTCTCTTCTACAAGAATTTCAGTAAGGAAAAAGTCAGCGGTTTTGTGTATCAGAAGGACAATGACCTCAGCATTCCCTTGGGAATGATCAAGGATGGCAGGAAACAGGGCGAATGGTTGGAATGGTCCGAGCGGAACAGTTTCCGGGAAAACCTGGAACTGGAAGAACTGGAAGCGGATAAAACGGCTGACACTGTACGACAAATTCCTTTAAAAGGGATCATGTCCCGGGAAATCAATGAATATATAGCCGGAGAAACTGCGGGACAAAGCATAATGGTGCTGTTATCCAGCCAGGTCGTTCATTATGATACCAGTGGTGCCAGGGTAGAAGTATCATACAGTTATTACAACCCCAGGGGCTTTTTGGAAAGCCGCACCTACCGGAAATACGAATACGAAACAAACGAACAAGGCCAGACAGTAAAAATACTGATTTACAATGATCAGCATTACCTGATTGAAAAAAAAATCCTGCGGTACAATGAAAAGGGCAATGTAATTGAACAAATTGTCCAGGAACCCGGCGGAAATATTGTTGGCAAAGAGCTCAACGATTACGACCTGTCCGGAAAATTGGTTGAGCATAGCCGCTACGGACAGGACGGAGTGAAATTAAAATCAGTAAAATACTTTTATGGTCCAAATGGCAAAAAGGAAGTTGAAACCAATGTGGAATTTGTCCGTGATACGGGTGAATATAGGGAAATAAAAAATAATTTTACCTATGGCGGAGATGGCAAGCTTGTGGAAATGAATGATAAATTGTTTCGAACATATTATTTTTACGATGACCTTAATAATCTGGCCGAAGCCGTAAAATTCCTGATTGACACGGGCCGGGATTCAAGCCAGGACTTTTTGGTGGCGAAAACCGTATATAGATTTTTATACTATTAACCCGGTAGGAAATCACGGTTAATCGAATTTGAAACCATTTTCTGTTTAAACAGTTAATTTTTATAGTGTAATGGGGTTTTATTGTGGAGTTTCAGGAATTGATTATGTATTTTACCCGTTTAGTGTGGTAACATAAATGATAAATGCTTAGGAAAAATTGATGTCAAAAAAGTTTAACAATAAGCAGTTTAGAGAACATATCTCAGACCTGATCATTGATAAAGAAAATTTTAGAAATATTGCAAAGCAAAAAATGATCATGAAAAAGATTGTATATGTCCTGGCTGAAGAAAACTGGGTTCAGGCAGAGTATTCCAATTTCCAGCTCAAAACATGCCGGGATTTTCTGGTGGACTATGCCTGGGTGTATGCTGTGAATGAATTGATCACCATTCTAAATGATAACGGCACACTGAAAGAAATGTCCGGGGTCAAAAAATGGGCTGATAATTATGAAGAGAATTTTTTATCAGCTTTCCTAAAAACCAAAGAATTGAAGGCGAACCATGAAAACATTACGGATGCGGATAATGGGAAATTCATAACATCGTTTTACAGAATAACCAAATGTAAAGATGAACAGTCCCTGGTGAAAAAAATAATTGCTGTTGGTGAAAAGCATGGTATACTTCAATCTGATCTGCTTTCAGAAAGAGGTTATACACTAGAGCTGGAGGGAAGATTACTGGATAAAATCTGGGACGAGGCATAAACAACAAAAGGAATTGCCTTTGCGCTCTTTTCAACAAGTTCTGGCTGTCTTTCTACCGCTTATTTGTCAGTCTCTGGACGCAAATATTACCCTGGATTCCTTGGGATACCGGGTGCATTTCCAACAGGCCCTGGAACAATACAATCAAGCCCGTTTTGGACTTGCAGAAGATTATTTCCATGCCATCCTGACTCAGGACAAAGATTACGCAGACCCCGCAGCTCAGCTCATGCTGGCCAAATCGCAATACCACCAGGGTGAGTGGAAACAGGCATTTCGGACTTGTAAATCATACTTAACCAGTTATCCTGACAGTCCTTATGAAAACCATGCCCAGATTCTTATGGGTGATATATTGCTTGTGCAGGGACAGGTTACATCTGCATTTGAGCGTTATCTCCGTATCCGTACTCTGGCTGTAGATTCGATCCGATTGCAAGAAATCGATGAACGCCTCCTGAATTGCATTGCCAATGATATAGATCCCCATCGGCTGGAAGGGTTGCTTTTCCAGGAACAAGACAAACCAAACCGGGCTATTCTGAATCTGACCAGAGCATACGCAGCATGGAAAAACGGTAACCGCTATGATTTGGAGCTGGTACTGAGTGGTAGAATGTCCAGTGAGTTTCCCCAGGGATTCCAGGCTTTTTTCGAGTCTTTATCGCAGGCCGTGAATAGAAAATTTTTTAATCAGAGTACGATTGCTGTTGTTTTGCCCATTACGGGTACCGATGCGGGTAAAAGTGTGTCGTATCTGGTAGGCCTTTCGGAATTTTTAGATGAGAATCTGGATCAGATTGCAGTCCGCTTTATTGTATTTGATACAGAAAGCAGCAATGTAAAAGCATTTGAGATCCTTAGAAAAATCGCTTTGAACCGCAGAATAACCGGCATATTAGGCCCTTTTGCGGATTCTCAGATACTCATTGCTTCTGGAACCACGTCGTCGCTCCCGATATTGATTCCAAAAACTGAATTGACCGGTTTGGCTGACCTGGCTGATAATGTTTTTTTTCTTTCTCCCACAGACAGAACCATTGCCCAGCGGACCGCCCAGTTACTGGTGCAGGAAATGGATCTGGAGCAGATTGCCATATTATCACCTGGAGATGGACATTCTTTGCAGATGACTAAATATTTTATCAGCGAATTAAACCAGTTGGGCATCGAACCTGTTGCCCTGGAATGGTATCATGAAAAACCGGAAAATATAGCGCGGCAGTTTAAATCCATCCGGCGTACAGCCTGGGCCCTGGTACCGGGGAAAAAAACCTCAGAAAATGTGATGGATATGGCTATTGACAGCCTGGAAGGACTATTTGACGTGGATGTGGATGATTTTTTTGATTTACCAGATGAGGATGGGGCCGAAATCATGAGTAAACGGGACTCGGCCAAAATATTTTTAAAAACTATCCAGGCGTTATATCTGCCTCTACGTGCTGGCGAACTCACCTATGTGGGCACACAGGTTCCATTGTACAATTTAGAGACAGTCATCATTGGTAATGAAAACTGGCTGGATATGGATGTCCTAAACCAGGACGTGATTGGCCCTCATGTGCAGGGCATGCGCATTATTAGTGATGTTCGTTCTTCCATGGTGATGAATGAAAAACTGCAATTCAGCAATTATTATGCCCTTGGCTTTGACCATGGTGATTTCATTAATCTTATCAGTTCCAGATCCAGCGGCACCCGTCGATCCTTTTATCAAAACCTGAAAAAACAGATTTCTTTTGATGGCCGTACAACCTCTATCCAGTTCGGCGGAAAAAATAAAAACAGCAACCAGT
>DKQR01000194.1 GCA_002471805.1 Fidelibacterota bacterium UBA7303
AACCCCAAATGGGAACTGGATCGGTTTTTTTTTGATAGGGGTTAAATCTAATTACGATGCCATCGGCACTCGCCTTGTAATCAAAACAGATGAAATGAATCAGGTAAAATTCGTAACTACTGCGGGTAGTTATCTGGCAGCCAATGATAAGAGGCTTTTATTTGGGTTGAATCATTATGTTAGTGTTGATAAAGCCAGTATTTACTGGCCCAGCGGGACAACCGACAATTTTACAAATTTGCAAATCAACCGTTATTATCGGATCAAAGAAGGAGGGAGTATATCCGCTATACATTATTAATTCTGCTGGCGCTTTTGCGAGGCCAGGATCTGACTGAGGGTCAGGATTTTCTGCAAAACGGCCGGTACCATGACGCAGTTAAGTTCTTTTCCGGCATCCTGCAATCATACCCGGAAAATCCAGCTGTTCTGAATGGACTTGCTGAAGGGCAGCACCGGACCGGGGACCCCATGACGGCCATTGAGAACTATAAAAAAAGTTTAGCCATTAACCCGCAGCAGCTGGATACCTGGATCAGTATTGGCAATATCCAGTATTACCATCAGCAGTTTCCTGAAGCAGAGATTTCCTATGGGAGAGCGACTCGCCTAGATCCAGGAAATGCACGGGCACACAATAACCTTGCATCGGTACTAAAAGAACAGCAGAAACTGGATCAAGCGATCTTTCATTTTGAAAAAGCATTCGAATTGGACCCACAGTATGCCCTGGCGTGCAGAAATTTGGGGGACATTTACTTAAGGCAGGGCAATAGCACTTCTGCAGTGCAATGGCTCAAAACAGCCGTATATCTTGATCCGGATAACATGCGCGGGCAATACTGGCTAGGGAAAGCATTTTACTTATCCGGAGAATTTGATACCGCCAAGGATCAATATCTGCGTATTCTGGTGAACAGACCTAATTTACATTCTGTTCATCATGATCTGGGGCTGGCTTATTTCGGAATGAGAAATTACGGACCCGCAATTAATCACATAAAGCAGGCCATTCAGCGTAATCACGCTGTTTATATTTATTATATTTCACTGAGCCGGATATACGCCAGCCTCCACAATGAGGCCATGGCAATGGCAGTGCTGGATTCTGCATTGCATTATGACCGGTCTTTAGCGGCTGTCTGGATTGCCAAAGGTGATATCCATAAAACCGCCGAACGGTATGAAGCGGCCCTGCAAGATTACAAGATTGCATCTTCCTACAGTTTGGAGGACTGGAAAGGTTATTATAAACAGGGCGTAGTCCTTTATTATCTGGGCAGGCTTGATGATGCCAAATCTGTTCTTGAAACAGCATCGGAAAAACAATCCCATCAAAGCGGAATAAATCATTTTCTCGGGTTGGTGCACTTGGGGAAAAATAATCCTGCCAAGGCAAAACTATATTTAACCAAAGCCTCAGAAAAGGATTCTTCCAACAGCGATATCTACTTTCATCTGGGGCAGTCCCATCGGCATCTGAAGCAATTTGAACAGGCAAGGATTTCCCTGGAAAATGCGGTACGTATTGATTCAACACATACAGAGGCCCTTTATGCACTGGGTCAGATCTATACAAAACTGGATTTAAATGATAAAGCTGAGACTGTGTTAAAAAAATTCAAGGTTGTTTCGGATTTTGAGAAAACAGAGAAGAAATTGAAAAAAAAATTGTCATTGAAGCCCTCCGACAATAATATTCGCCGACAGTTAGCCTTGCTCTATGAATCAAGAAAAGATTATTTATCAGCAGCGGAGATATGGCAGCAATCCTATTTTCTGGGTGATGGTAAAGCGGTTACTGAACTTGAAAACATAAAAGAAAAGATGAAATAATGACGGGGGTGAAACGGGGAAATCCAGTCCCTGCAATTAGATCTTTTCCGGAAAGCATTATTTTTTATTAAAAGAAAATAAGATTCCTAAACGATCGACATAAGGAAGAATATTTCCATCCACATCCTTCAGAGGGTTCGCAACTTCCTTATCTTTTGTAAATAAGGTCACCAATATCATAGCGCTGATACTAAATGCCAATCCTACCATATCTGATGGAACCCCGGGTGTAATGAATTTAAAAACGATCCAGGCTAGAGAGCCGAGAATCATTGCAGTTAAGGCGGCTGGAGTATTTGCTTTCGGCCACCATATTCCAGCGGTTAAGGGAACAAAAAGTCCAACCAGTAAAATGCTGAATGAGTCGAGCAGCAAAGTATAAACCTCTCCAACAAATAAGGCAACTATCATAGAAAATATTGCAAAAATCGGTACAGAAAGCCGGGCCCATTTAAGAATAATGTTATCTGGGACAGATTTCATAACCATGGGGAGTAAGTTTTTTCCGAGGACAGAGGAACAAGCCAGGATTGAACTATCAGCACTGCTCATCACTGCTGCTAATAAAGCACTGATAAAAACTGAAGCAAGAACAGGCGGTAAATAATTTAAAGCTAATTTTGGAACGACCAATTCCGGGTTGTCCAACCCGGGGATCAATAGACTACCAGCCATTCCGATCAAAACAGGTAATAATCCAAAACTCAAATAGATAATGGTAGACAAATAAGCAGAATTTTGAGCCACCTTTTCACTCTTTGCTGAAAGAGATCTTTGTAACAAATCCTGTCCTGCAAGATTCCCCAGGCCGATGACCATCCAGGCCCGGATATAATTGAGCCAGTCAATAGAATCTCCAGTTTCTGGTGTCATGCGGAAACTGCCTTCAGGAAGTCTTGATATCAAAACAGAAAACCCGCCCACTTCGGAAATAACAATGGGCGTGATCACTGCCAGGCCGGTCATGACAATGATCATTTGAAAAAAGTCTGTAAGCGAAACAGCCCACATGCCGCCTGCCATGGTATAAATAAAAACGATTATGGTGCCAATTATAATGGCAGTATTTGCCGAAATCCCGGTGATAGTATGCAGTATAAATCCAAGTGAAACCAGGAGTGAACCTGTCCAACCAATATAGACAGACAGCATAATAACTGCTGCAATCAAGCCAGCGGGTTTGCCAAATCGAATTTCGAAAAAATCAACGACGGTAGTGAGTCTCATCCGTCGCATAATGCGAATGAAAAATAAACCAGCCAGGAATAAGCATAACGCAGCACCAAATGGGTCGGCAATGACACCAATGAATCCCTTTCCATAGGCCGCGCCGCCAGCACCCAATATGGTGCCGCCTCCAAAAAAGGTTGCCGATAATGCAGCTGTACAAAGCCAAAGGGGTAAACGTCTTCCTGCTAAAAGGAAATCCTCCGTCCCCGATATTTTTTTACTGGAAAAAAGTCCAACTGCAAGCATGCCCAGCAGATAAAAGGTAACCCCGATGTAAATAATAGGTGAAAATTCCATTAGTATTGCCAATTAAAATATTGTGATGAAATATTTATCGTATTCATGGTGTTTTCAGCAGATTACTTTTCTCTTCCTGTGATGTAAGAACAACATAATCCAATCATGAATCTAATGTTGTAACAAGGACAAATTAAATTGCACCACGCAATATTCCTTTGAAAATTCAATCCGATTAAGGAAGAATAATTAGGATGAAACCTAACCCCATTTTCTATATCACCGAAGAAAATAAACCCATGGCTGAAAGTGCCAAGGGGATCTATATTACTGCGGATGATGGTAAATCCTATATGGATGCAGCCAGTGGTGCCATTGTATGTCAATTGGGTCATTCCCATCCAAAACTTATTGAAGCTATCAAAAACCAAGTCTCTGAATTGCAATTTTCCTACCGGACCCAATTTGAAAATCAGCCGGCTATAGATCTGGCCAATTCAATCGTTGAGAGAACAAACAATATATTGGATCGTGTCTTTTTTGTATCCAGCGGTTCGGAAGCGGTGGAATCTGCCATGAAATTGATCCGACAATATCATTTTGTAAATGGGGATGAGACCAGGTCTGTTTTTATCAGCAGGATTCCATCCTATCATGGATCAACATTGGGGGCGTTGGCACTTACGGCCTATCAACCTTTGAATGAACCTTTTTCACCACTGATTCAACTCTATCCTAAAGTCAAGTCACCAACTCAATACCGAATACCAGATGAAATGACAAATGAAGAATATGCTCTTGTTTGTGCCAATGAAATTGAGGATGCTATATTGGAAATTGGTGTGAAAAATGTTGCCGGGTTTGTCGCAGAACCCATCGGTGGCGCCAGTACCGGTGCAGAGGTTCCCCATGATGTGTATTTCCCCAGAGTTCAAAAAATCTGTAAACAATACAACGTGCCAATTATTTTGGATGAAGTATTAACAGGCATTGGCAGGACGGGAAAGATGTTTGGCTATAATCATTGGAATATCGATACGGATGTGATTTGTTTAGCCAAGGGGCTTGGTGCCGGTTACTACCCCATTGGAGCCATTGCGGCGAAAAATAAATATGTCCAGCCGGTGCTGGATAACGGTGGATTTATGCACGGTTTTACATATGCGGGTAATCCTTTCGGCTGTGCTGTGGGTCGAGCAGTTTTAGAAACAATTGATGAAGAGAAACTGGTGGAAAACTCTAAAAACCAGGGCGAATATTTATTGCAAAAAATAAAAGCATTAGCTGAAAACTATCAATGGATCGGCGATGTCCGAGGCAGAGGACTTCTCATGGCAGTTGAGTTTGCTGACAAAGATACGAAACAACCGTTCCCGAATTCGTGGCAAGTTGGTGAAGCTGTAACAAAAGTGGCATTTGATTTAGGATTAATTGTATATCCCAAAAAAAGTCTCAATGGGATTGCCGGCGATCATGTCCTGGTAACACCGCCCTTGATTATTACACGGGAAGAGTCGGACAAATTACTAAACTTGTTAACCCAGACTTTTGAATCATATAATAAGATTATTAAAAGCCGATGAAAGATAAACGATGTGATATAGCATCTGCAGTTGCTGGAATACCAAACGGTGCATCTGTGATGGTAAGCGGTTTTGGCTCTTCCGGGACACCATTCTCATTGATTGATGAATTGATCAGCCAGGGACAGCAGGACCTTACTATTATTAAAAATGATGCCAATGAGGACGGAGTGGGTCTTTATAAACTGGTGAAAACCGGTCAGGTAAAAAAATTATATGCCACCCATATTGGATTGAATACCATGGTAATGAAATTGGCTGAAAGCGGAGAGATGGATGTGGAATTGATACCGCAGGGCATCATGGCGGAACGGATTCGCTGTGCCGGTGTTGGGGTAGCAGGATTCTTGAGTACCATTGGTTTGGATATTGATTACGGTAAAGGGAAACCCACTGTTGAAGTGGACGGTGAAAAATATATTTTTGAAAAAGCGTTAGGCGCTGATTTTGCGATCATCCGTGCAGAAATTGCGGACACATTCGGGAATATGCGTTACAATACGGCTGGCATCAATTTTGCGCCACTCATGGCTATGGCGGCAGATATCACATTAGTGGAAGCAAAAAAAGTTGTAGACGCTGGGGGAATCAATCCAGAAGATGTTCATGCGTCGGGCATTTCGGTGGATTATGTTTCTCAAATTACCAATTTTACAAGAGAGTATAATGCTATCCGCAGATAATACAAAAATCCTGAAACGAGCCAGCCGTGAGGTAAATAATGAAATGGTGATTAATTTGGGCATTGGTCTTCCCCAAATGGTCCCTAATTTTATTTCCGAAAAGAATCGCCCCTATATTCATTCCGAAAATGGCATATTAGGTGTGGGGAATATTTTAACTTATGATAAATCCAACCCTGACTGTATGGATGCCGGTGGCAGCTACGTAAGCGTGATCCCAGGTGGGTCGTTTGTGGATTCTGCCGAATCGTTTGGGTATGTAAGACGCGGTAAGGTAGATATTTCATTTTTAGGCGCGTTCCAGGTTTCATCCACAGGAGATTTAGCTAATTGGCATGTCCCCGGTGGAAGAAAGCCCGGTATGGGCGGCGGGCTAGAAATTGCGAGTTGTGCAAAAAAAATTATTATTTTGATGAAACAAACAGATAAAAAAGGCATTGCTAAGATTCTTCCAAAATGCACATTTCCTTTAACAACCCGAAATTGTGTTAATATGATTATCACAGAAAAAGCAGTATTCAATGTATCTGAAAACGGTCTTGAACTCATTGAAGTGGCATCCGGATTAACCATGGCTGAAATTGAAAAAACAACGAGCGACACATTTTCTATCGCCAATGATTATAAGGAGTTTTAAACATGTCCAATGTGGATCTGGAACAGCGCGTAGAATCGCTATTTGATAAACAAGTTGAATTCTTAATCCGATTGGTAGCAGCTGAATCTACCCGCGGGAATGAAGAACGAGCTCAAAAGATCATGAAAAATAAGATGGCTTCGGATGGTGCCCGAATTGATGAACTCAAAATCGATCTGGATCAGATAAAACATTTACCGGGGTTTTCACCCGTACTTGTTGATTATAAAAATATGGTGAATGTGATCGGGAATTATGGAAATACAGATGGAAAGGGCCGGTCTTTAATTTTGAATGGTCATATTGACGTAGTGCCGGAAGGGCCTTTATCAGGCTGGACCAGCCATCCATACAAACCGGAAGTGAGAGATAATAAATTATTTGGCCGCGGCACCAATGATATGAAAGGTGGATTAACGGCAAAAGTATTTGCCTTAAAAGCCATAAAAGAAGCCGGATATAAACCGAATGCACCGGTGTACCTGCAATCGGTGGTGGAAGAAGAATGTACTGGAAACGGTGCTCTTGCCTGTGTGGCTGCCGGCTATAAAGCAGATGCGGCTTTAATTGGTGAACCCTTTGATGAGGCATTGGTAACAGCCCAGGTGGGCGTTATTTGGTTTCAGATCAAACTGTCTGGAAAACCTGTCCATGCGGAACGTGCCACAAAAGGTGTGAACGCCGTTGAAGCCATGCTGCCCGTGATTGCCGGCTACCGGGAGATGGAAAAACAATGGAATAGTGAAAAAATGAATTACCCCGATTTTGCACAGCACCAGCATCCAATTAATTTAAATGTTGGTGAATTCCATGGCGGTGACTGGACATCCAGTGTACCGGCCTGGGCAGTTTTGAATCTGCGCATAGCTATCTATCCCGGTGATTCATTATCTGAGCGGTCTAGGCAGATTGAGAAAACACTGCAAAATCTTATTCAGGAAAATGCTCTTGTAAAAAAGGCAAAGCCGGTTTTGGTATATCATGGATTTTATGGGGAAGGATACACTTTACCTGAAAATACGGATGCAGAAAATGAATTGGCTAGCGCCCATGAAGGTATTTTTAATTCACCGTTAAAACGAATCGCAGTTACAGCGGCAACAGATTCCAGGTTTTTTGGGATTTATCAAAATACACCAGCTTTGGTCTATGGCCCTTCCGGTGAACGCATCCACGCATTTGATGAGTACGTGGATTTGGATTCGTTAAAGAATATTACAAAAGTATATGCCCGTTTTATTCAAAACTGGTGTGGGATAACCGAACTATAAAGACTTATACCAAATATTCATACTTTCAATATGACCGGAAATATTGGTGTTATTGGTCAGTCGCCCCCCATACCGGTAAGCATTTTTGGTAAAGACAATATTCATCCCCGGCGATTCGGCCCTTGCGATCGTATATGCTGTTAAGATGCCTTTAGGCTTTGCCTGCTCTTCCATATGGACCAGTAAATGTTTCGCTACACCACGGCTTTGCCATTCTGGGAGTGTGGCAAAATCGGTCATTTCTGCGTTTTTATTTTTGATATCTTTTTCTAAAGACGATAACGCTACGAGTTTACTGCCGGTTTCTATTCCAAAATAATCCACGTGGGATTCCATTGTTTCTAATAAATAGTTCGAATCAACAATGGGGAAAGGGTAGGAGGGAAAAATACAACTGTATAATTCAGCCATTCTATGAACATCATCTTTTGACATATTTTGCATTGTGAGTTTGACATCCAGCGGCTGTGTAATAACAGATTCCCTAGCCACCTGTTTTTGTTTAGATAACTTGTATATCTTTTCAATTTCAGCTGAATTGCGTTCCAGGATTCGGTTCTTTGATAGGTAATAACAAAGAAAGAGCGCATCTTCCTTTCCTGCATAAAACCCTGGAATTTCTGCTTCTTTACGATATCCAGCATTTAGAAAAGCATTACTGTTGCTTCGCGGTACTTTGGCCAGCACTTTTGTGTAACCATTGGTTTGGGCTTTTTCTAGTAATGAAGAAACCAATTCATCGGGATCCGCATCATTTATCTTCATTAAATAAATGCGGTCATTGAAGGAGCCATGCTGAATTAATGCACCGTGAAAGCGCTCTACCGTGTCTTGGGAATTTTGAATTTCAGACAATTTGTATTAAACCATTGACTCAGGATTATTATCGGGCAACAATGAGGATATTGTAATAAAAATTAAAGCGGGCATGGCAATACCATAGATCATGGAGTCGAATCCCAATTATTGTATCTGTATCGTAATAACTCAGAATAAGTCAAGAACTGTCCTTCCGCATCAATCCGTTTTATTTTTGGAAAAATAATATGCACCTATGGATAGTACAAAAGGCATGTACATTCCGAAAATCAGGTAGTCCATAACATTAATTTTATTTCTCCTTGGATTTATATAGTCGGTGCAAAAAATACCCGATCTAAATCGTTTATGTTTCTT
>DKQR01000100.1:0-6005 GCA_002471805.1 Fidelibacterota bacterium UBA7303
TGGACCCCGGGCTGAAGTTCAAACTGTATCCCATATTTATCCTGGAATAGCCCGGATAAATAACCTTTAAGAGAAAATAGATCCTCCCAGGCTATTTCACCATGATGGATTGATGATTCATCTGCCATACCATAAATGACCCCGGCCAAATGCTTGTATTCCTTGATTCCCTCAAATCCCTCAGATTCCTGTTCGTGAGTATGGGCCAATTCAAAAAGTCGGAAATTGCAGTTTCCATTTTTAACATTGAAATCAGCAGCTCTCATGAGACCCGGAAGCAGCGAGGTTCGTAAATATCCCATCTCCCGGCTTAAGGGATTCATTAATTCAACGGCATTCTTATGGGCTAGACCTGACTCTGTTTCATTCTGCAGAGAATTAGAATAAACCTGGTGAAAACCCATGCCGGCAAGCGTAGTTCGAATAGATTCTATATGTTTTTCAGGATCAGGTTCAGCGTATCGGAAAACACCATAAATATTCTCATCCGTTGGCAGGGTATCATAACCCACTATACGGGCAATTTCTTCAATTATATCTATTTCTCGATCAATATCAGGGCGAAACAGAGGTGGTTTGCAATTCCACTCATCCTTGCCGTCCCAATTCGATTCAATTTCCAATGCATCCAACAATCGATCAACTTCTTCCTGATCGACATGATGGCCCAATACAAGGTCCAGCTCTGATCTTCTGAGAGTCAGGCTGGATTGGGTGACCGCAAGGGGGTATTCGTCCACCATTTCAGACACCAATTCGCCATCCGCCAGTTTCTGAAGAAGCTCCACAACATGCCAGAACCCTTTTTCTGCACCCTCCGGGTCTGCCCCGCGTTCGAACCGCTTAGAGGCATCGGTGTTCATTTGGAGACTCTTTGCGCTTTTCCGGATGGTAATGGGATTGAAGTATGCACTTTCAACTAGGACGGTTGTGGTCTGCTCTGTCACGGCGGAACTGAGACCGCCCATAACACCGGCCAGTGCAATCGGCGATTTACCATCCGTGATGAGCAATTGAGTTTCTTTCAGCTCATGTTCTGCTTCATCAAGGGAAATGATCTTTTCTCCTTTTATTGCCCGCCGGACTAGGATCTCTTTGCGATCCAGTTTATCGTAATCAAAAATGTGAGTTGGATGGCCCATTTCCAGCAGAACGTAGTTTGAAATATCCACCAGGTTATTGATGCTCCTCTGCCCTACCGCTTTCAGTCGTTCCACCATCCAGTCCGGGCTGGGGCCGACCTTTAAATTCTTAACGATTCCGCCAATATATCGTGGACAATCCGCTGGATCTTCCATGGAAATGGTCAGAGCTGCATTCCCGACCGGTTTTACAGGTTTAACTTGGAGCGGGTTGAATTCTCGTCCTGTTATTGCGGCAATATCCCTGGCGACGCCCTGGTGAGATAAGGCATCCGGACGATTGGGTGTAAGATCTAATTCAACGGATAGAAATTTATGGCCATAGGCCTCCATGAAATTCTGACCGGCAACCAGATCATCGGGTAACACCATAATCCCTTCATGTTCATCCGAGAGCTGTAATTCCCGCTCGGAGCAGATCATCCCGCAGGATTCCACACCGCGAATTTTTACTTTTTTGATCTTGAAATTCCCGGGAAGTATTGCACCTAATTTCGCAAATACGATGGTCTGTCCCTTATCTACATTTGGTGCACCGCAAACAACCTGATGAATAGCAGTTCCATCATTAACCGTACAAAGTTTCAAGCGGTCCGCATTGGGGTGTTTTTCCGACGTTTCAACTTTACCGATAACAATTTCACTCAATGATTCGGGAATACCGGCAACTTCTGCTTCCAATCCAAGATTGGTAAGGAGATCCGCTAATTCCTGTGATGATTCATTGATATCGACGAATTCCTTCAGCCAGTCAAGGGATATAATCATGCGAACTGCTCCAGGAAACGGATATCGCCATTGTAGAACAGCCGGATATCGTTGATATTGTATTTCAACATGGCAATGCGTTCTACACCCATACCGAACGCATAACCATGCCAGATTTTGGAATCGTAACCCACGTTATCCAATACATTGGGATCCACCATTCCGCAGCCAAGGATCTCCAGCCACTCCTGCCGTTCTTCATCCCAGATGTCCACTTCTGCACTGGGTTCAGTAAAAGGAAAATAACTTGGACGAAACCGCATACCCCTTTCTGCACCAAACATATGGCGAACAAAATATTCCAGACAGCCTTTCAATTCGCCAAAGGAAACCCGTTTATTAATATATATGCCTTCCACCTGATGGAACAGGCAGTAGCTTTTGTAACTGATAGCTTCATTCCGGTAAACCCGGCCTGGCACAATATACCGGATGGGCGGATCTTCATTCTCCATCAGGTGGATCTGTACGTTAGATGTATGTGTTCGAAGTACGGTTTTGGCATCAACAAAAAACGTATCCTGCATATCGCGGGCTGGATGGTGCTCCGGGATATTTAGCGCAGAAAAGTTATGATAATCATCATCCACTTCAGGGCCGTAGGCCACATGAAAGCCGATGGATTTGAAAATTTCCTTCATATCAGACAATGTCTGTTCCAGGATATGTACAGAACCCAGCCGCGGTGCTTTTCCTGGAAGAGTAAGGTCTATAGCTTCATCCGGGGATCTTTTACCCGGTGCAAGGATAGAAGCAACTTTATTTTCAAATTGACGGGTGAGCTCAATTTTCAGGCTGTTCAGTTCCTGTCCCATCCTGGGCCGGTCCTCGGACTTAACCTGGCTCATTTTAGAAAATAATTGGGCTACAAGGCCCTTTCTGCCCAGGTATTTGCTTTTGAGTTGATCTATAAGTGGTGGGGCTTGCGGGAAAGATTCGATATCGGCCAGGAATTGGTTCCTGACCGATTCGATTTGTTCTTTTAAAGGCATCTCAGCCTTAGACTGAGCTTACCAGATCGGCAAAAGCCTTTTGATCATTGACCGCCAGATCAGCGAGTATTTTTCGATCCAGGTCAATGCCTTTGGTTTTCAAGCCATTGATAAAAGCGGAATAGGTAGTTCCATTGAGCCGGCAGGCTGCATTAATCCGCGTAATCCATAACCGACGAAACTGGCGCTTTCGCTGCCGCCTGTCCCTGTATGCATAAATACCGGCTTTGATTACTGCATCTTTCGCAGCTTTAAAATTGCGGCTCCGGGCACCATAGTAGCCTTTGGCCTGCTTGACGATCTTCCGATGACGGCGGTGCCGTGGTACGGAACTATTTGCTCTAGGCATTTTTTACGTCTCCATTGTTTAGACGCCCAACATGGCTTTCACAAGCTTCCGATCCGCAGAACTAACCAGCCCCGCTTGTCTCATTTTACGTTTTGCTTTGTTCGAGCGACGTATGAGCATATGTCTATGGTTTGCTTTGTTGCGTTTAATGCGGCCGGACCCCGACAGTTTAAACCGTTTGGCGGCTCCGCGTCGCGTTCTCATTTTTGGCATTCAAATCTCCTATATGGCATTTAGAATAACTGACATGCGTCTTCCTTCCAAGGGGATATCCTTTTCCACTTCCGCTATATCTTCCAATTCTTCCAGGACTCGTTCCATTACATTACGGCCAAGGTCGATCCTTGACAACTCACGACCACGAAACATCAAGGTCACTTTCAGTTTTGCTCCATTGCTTAAAAATTTTCTGCCTTGGTTTAACTTGGTCATGAGATCATGCTCTTCGATACGAGGTCTGAGCCGGATCTCTTTTATTTTTATTACATGCTGTTTTTTCTTGCTCTGCTGCTGTTTCTTTTTCTTCTCATACTTCAGCTTTCCATAATCAACCATCTTGCATACCGGCGGTCGACCACTTGGAGCAATTTCAATTAGATCCAGGCCTGATTCTCGGGTTTGTTCTAATGCAGCTTCAAGAGAGACAATTCCCAGTTGTTCTCCTTTTTCCGAAATCAACCTAATTTCATCAGCAGTTATTTCGTCATTCAGTCGCTGCTTCTGCTTTTTCGCTATGAGCAATCCTCCTGGTATTTATTTCTGTTGTTAAATCCGCAATCAGTTCACTCAGGGCCATTTGCCCCAGGTCGCCTTCGAAACGGCGCCTGACCGATACGGTCGCATTTACTTCTTCTTTTTCCCCGATAATCAACATGACATTGATCTTCTCGAGCTCAGCCTGGCGGATCTTTGCACCTATTTTATCGGCACGAGTATTCAATTTTACTCTAATATTCGCATCTTGTAAAGTGTGCGATATTTTTCCGGCATAATCTAGTACCTTGTCAGACACTGGAAGAACTGCAACCTGAATCGGGGTTAGCCAAAGCGGAAAATTACCGCCAAAATGTTCAATCAGAAACCCAATAAATCGTTCATGTGTGCCCAACGGAGCTCGATGAATACAGAGAGGTGTCTTGTTTTGACCATCTTCCTTTTTGTATTGTAGATTAAATTTCTCTGGAACTGCAAAATCTACCTGGTTCGTAGCCAGAGTAAATTCTTTGCCAATGGCACTCCAAACCTGCACATCAATTTTCGGTCCATAAAAAGCTGCTTCTCCCGGTACTTCTACAAAATCAATGTTGCCTTCCTGTAACGCTTCACGAACCCACTGTTCCGTCTTAAGCCATAATTCAGGCTCATTGATATATTTTTTCCCCAAACCTTCTTTGTCATGGAGGCTTAAGCGCATGGTGTATTTATCAATACCGAATATTTTAAAATAATATATATACATCTGGCATACATCCAGAAACTCATCCTTGAATTGTTCCCTGGTACAGTAAATATGGGCATCATTCATCTGCAGGCTCCTGACCCTCATCAGGCCAAACAACTGCCCGGATTTTTCATATCGATAACAAGTACCGTACTCAGAAAGGCGAATCGGCATGTCACGATAACTGCGTGGAGAAGAAGCGAATATTTTATGGTGATGTGGACAATTCATTGGTTTTACATAGTAATCGAGTCCGTCTACATCCATGGCTGGATACATGGAATCACGATAATGATCCAGATGTCCGCTCTTTTCATATAACTTGCCCTTGGTCAGATGCGGTGTACGTACCTGTTGATACCCTGCACGCCTTTCTGTTTCTTTCGCAAGCTGTTCTAATTCATCAATGATCACTGTACCATGGGGCAGCCATAGGGGCAACCCGGGTCCAATTTCATCGTCAAAGGTAAATAATTCCAGTTCTTTACCCAGTTTACGATGATCACGTTTTTTTGCCTCTTCCAGGTTATGAATATGTGTTTTTAAGGCCTCCTTACTGGCGAATACAGTACCGTAGATACGCTGCAGCATCTTATTGCTTTCATCCCCGCGCCAGTATGCACCGGAAGTGGAAAGTAATTTAAAATATTTTATTTTTCCGGTACGGGAAACATGCGGACCACGGCAAAGATCCGTAAAATTGGTTTGGGTATATGTGGTTATTGTCTCTTTAGGATCGATATCCTCAATGATTTCCACTTTGTATGTTTCACCCAGATCACGAAATAATTCAATGGCCTCCTGCGTAGAAATTTCCTCACGGTTGATCTCTTGATCCGCTTTGGCCAAGTCTTTCATTTTTAATTCAATGCGGGCCAGGTCATCATCGGAAAATGTTTGTTCCAGGTCAAAATCATAATAAAAACCATTTTCGATCGTTGGTCCAATGGTAATCTTCACATCTGGATACAATTCCTTTACCGCCTGGGCCATTAAATGGGCGGTGGAATGAAGCAGAGTATCGTGTCCTACTGTAGAATCTCCCTTGAATAATTCAAGTGAACAATCATAATTCAATGGTGTATTTAGATCAACGAGTTTACTATCTACTCTGGCCACGACCACAGCACGGGCAAGCCCAGGGCCAATCTGATCTGCAACTTGCTGCGGCGTAGAACCTGCCGGCATCGTTTTTACAGAAGAATCGGGTAGTGTTATATTAATATCAGGCATATGTATGTAGCTGTGGGCGATGACGGAGTCGAACCGCCGACCTCTACGATGTCAACGTAGCGCTCTAACCAACTGAGCTA
>DKQR01000100.1:6301-13210 GCA_002471805.1 Fidelibacterota bacterium UBA7303
CTCTAACCAACTGAGCTAATCGCCCCCAAAAAAGCCGGCAAAAATACAAATAGAAAAATAATGTTTTAAACCGTTATTTCGCGATACATCATTGCGGCAGGAATACATCCCTGTATGCCAGAGGATCATTCAAAATCGAAATTGCTTTCAAAATATCTTTATCTTTCCTCGCGGACCGTTTCAGCCGGCCTTCAAGACCGTAATAGTAATCTGCAAATTCAACCAGCAGTCGATGTGTGATCTCTTTTTCTTCCCGTTCGAATTGGGTGACAGCAACCTGTTCGAAGTATTGGTCCAGGATATCTACCGCACCCTGTATGGATATATCGCTGGAATCCAGTGCCAGCAGAGATTCTCTCATATTCAGATAATTTGACTCGCCTTTCATCATAATATCCATATTACTGCTGTATATATATTCCTCGAATTTGGATATTAAACTAGAATCAGATTCCACATTATCAAATGTATCATAGAAATGTTTATTTTTTTGCACAAAGGAAAAGAAAACACCCCCCCGGTAACAGGCAGACAATATTGGACCGGAAGGATCCAGGGTCACATGATAATCAGGAGAAATGCCGCCGCCGCCGGTTACAGTTCGGCCGCCGCTGGTTTCGAACAGCGTATCCTGGCCCGATGTATCGGCCAAAATATCTTCCGGCAGATAGCCGGGTTTCTGTATCAGTCTGCCGCTGGGGATATAATATTTGGCGGTGGTAATTTTCAGGCTTCTTTCCCGGTCGATTTTGTAGACAGTCTGTACAAGACCCTTACCGAAGGATGGTCTACCGATCACTACACCGCGGTCCAGATCCTGAATCACACCGGAAACAATTTCACTTGCGGAAGCGCTGCCCTGATTGATGAGCACTGCAACATTGATTTCATTGGGAATAACGGGAACGGATTTACTTTTGTATTTACGATGAGACCTTCGAGTTTTCCCTGCTGTCCAAACTAGGGTTTCACCCTGATCAATGAACATATCCAGTATATCCACCGCCGAATTCAGCAGCCCGCCAGGATTATCTCTCAGATCAATGATAAGGCCAGCCATATTTTCATCCAGTAATACTTTGACTGCTTTTTTTACTTCTTTAGTAGAATTCTTCGAAAAGCGCGTTAAACGGATATAGCCCGTCTGGTCATCCAGCATTCCGAAATAGGAGACATCTTTCACTTTGATATCTTCACGAATTAATGAATAATCGATCCATCCATTTTCACCGAATCTCTCAATGGTAAGTATAACATGTGTCCCTTTTTCCCCGCGAATCAATTTTGCCGCAGCATCCATGGTCATATCTATTGTTTCATTTCCATCAATTTTTATTACCCGATCACCGGCAAGGATACCAGCGCGTTTTGCGGGAGAGTTTTCCATGGGTGATATCACTGTTAACATATTGTCCCGTCTACCAATTTGTATGCCAACGCCGCCATATTTGCCCTTGGTGAGCATCTCTATGCCGCTCCGTTCTTCATTTTCCAGGAAAACCGTATACGGGTCCAGGTCCATGAGCATATTGTCAATGCTCATTTTCGTAAAAGCGTCAAGATCAATATCGTCGACATAATTGGTAATCAGGTGCCGGTAAACATCATTGATCAAAGCCTGATTCTTCTTTACTTTTTTATACAGATCGGGTTTTGACGCTCCAACAAATATGAACCATAATCCAAAAAGTATGGGGAATAAAATATAATTTTTACTTTTCATTTTTATTCATTCGTTTGTTTATCTCTGACCATATGCGAGTATGAATCACATCTGGTGATTCCATACCATCTAAGGTGATGAACCTATCCGGAAATAATTTTACCAGTTTTAAATATTGATTACGAACCTTTTCTTGAAAATCATGACCGACATTTTCTAAGCGGTCAGGATGTACCGTTGACCGGCGTCGGGCACCCACCACTGCGGTGACATCAATGAAAAAAGTAAGATCCGGTCGGACGCCGAAAGTTGCGAATTCGTTTAGTTTGATAAGCCAGTCCAGGTTTAAGCCGCGGCCGCCTCCCTGATAGGCCAGGGTTGAATCCGCAAACCGGTCGGCGATGACAAATTTTCCTTTTTCCTGGGATGGGATAATTATATCATGGGTCAATTGTGCCCTGCTGGCTGTCATGAGCAGGGTTTCTGTGCGGTCCGCCATGGTGTCATCGCGATTTGTTAACAGTACTTCCCTTATTTCTTCAGAAATATGAGTCCCACCGGGCTCCCGCACCAATGTTGAATCAATTCCCGCCTGATCCAGACGTTCCAGCAGGATCTTAACCTGTGTGGATTTACCACAGCCGTCGATACCTTCAAATGAAATAAATAATGGTTTATTAGAAGTAGACATTCTGATCGTTTTTACCAATAAGGATCACGCATTCTCCGCGCAGCGACCTAGTCTTAAAATACGACAATAGTTCTGAAAGAGTTCCTCGTTTTATCTCTTCGTGAAGTTTTGTGAGCTCACGTGAAACGACAGCAGGGCGATCACCCAGTCCATCTAAAAGGTCCTTTAATGTACGCTGGAGCCGTTTTGGACTCTCATAATATATCAATGTAGCCTGCTCGCCCCTGACCCGTGAAATGCGGGCCTTGCGCCCTTTTTTTGGCGGAAGGAAACCTTCAAATATGAATCGATCTGTCGGGAGGCCAGAGGAAATCAATGCCGCCAGGGAAGCGGATGCTCCTGGAATAGACTCAATGGTAATTTCTTCTTTGATTGCTTCCCGGATCAATTTATACGCAGGGTCAGATATTCCAGGAGTACCTGCATCGGAGATCAATGCAAGGTCATTTCCATTGAGCAAATGATCAATAATAATTGGAATACGAGTAAATTTATTATGTTCATAATAGCTGATCAATGGTGTTTGAATTTTATAATGGGAAAAGAGTTTTTTCGAATGGCGGGTGTCTTCAGCAGCAACGAGGGAAACCAACTTTAAAGTTTCAACGGCTCGAAAAGTGAAATCACCAAGGTTGCCGATAGGTGTTGATACAATATACAGGGTACCGGTTTCTGCGGTCACCTCAACAACGGTCCAGAGAATTTTTGATCATGGATATTCCCTGATCAATTTCATTCCGGCTAATATTGAGGTGCGGTCGAAACCGGATTGACCTTACCCCGGAGCCAAGGATAACAGCGCCTTCATCCATGATATTATTCACTACAGAGTCCCGGACATCACCATCAGGCAGGTCAAATGCACAAAATAGACCCCGTCCACGGGCGTTACTCACCAAAGGGTAATAATCATTTTGGAGATTTTCCAAGTGCTTGAGTAAATATGCCCCAGATTCGGCTGCTTTTTCAACCAGACCTTCATTTTCTATAATTTCTAAATACAATGTGAAACGTACCATGTCAGCCAGGTTCCCTCCCCAGGTAGAATTGAGACGACTGGAAATATTGAAAACATTGTCCTCCACCTCATCAATCCGGGTGCCGCAAAATATCCCACAGCATTGGGTTTTTTTACCAAAAGCAATTATATCGGGTATTGCCTCATCAAAATTCTGGTGAGCCCACATTTTACCAGTAATGCCAATTCCTGTCTGGACCTCATCGAAAATGAGCAAGAATTCATTCTCCAGAGCCAGTTCCCTCAGGGTTTGTAAGTATTCACCGCGAAAATGATTATCACCACCTTCTCCCTGGATTGGTTCAACGATGAGTGCAGCAATGTCATTCTGGTTATTATAGATTGCATCCTTAACCTGGCGAATACTCTGCTCCTCAAGAGATATGACATTCTCCAGGTTTTCTGCATTCATTGGAAATTGAATTTTGGGATTAATAACTCTGGGCCAATTAAACTTTGGAAAATATTTTGTTTTTCGTTTATCCGGAGAATCAGTAAGGGAGAGCGTATATCCGGTTCTTCCATGAAAACATTCTGAAAGATGAATAATTTGATTACCTTTTCCTTTGATACCCTTAGACATATTTTTCTGAACTTTCCAGTCAAAGGCTGTTTTTAAGGCATTTTCTACACCTAGGGCTCCGCCTTCAACATAAAATGAATGGGGTAAATAATCAGGTTGTGCTATCTTCCCCATGGTCTCAACAAATTCAGCCATTTCCATTGTATAAATATCTGAATTTGTTGGTTTATTTATCACGGAACGCAATAAACGATCATGGTTTTTTAGAATGTAGGGATGATTGTAGCCGACGGGCATGGAAGCAAACATGGAAAAAAGATCAAGATATTCGCGACCATTCCGACCATCTACCAGCCAAGAACCATGGCTTTTATCCAGATCAATTATCAGATCCATTCCATCAGCGAGCATCCTGCTTCCAATGGTTTCTTTTGCATTGTTGTAGTCAATTATTTTCATTCTCTACCTTATATTATTTAAAGATTAAATTTAATACCCTGAGCAAGTGGCATTTCGGTACTCCAGTTGATGGTATTGGTTTGCCGGCGCATATATTGTTTCCAGGAATCAGATCCTGACTCCCGACCGCCGCCTGTCTCTTTTTCGCCACCAAAGGCGCCGCCGATCTCCGCACCTGATGTACCAATATTAATATTGGCAATCCCGCAGTCGCTGCCTGTGGACGACAGGAATGTTTCTGCGTGTCGCACATTCATTGTGAACATGGCTGATGACAGACCCTGGGGGACATCATTGTGCATTGCAATAGCTTCATCAAGGTCTTTGTAGGTGATCAGGTAAAGAATTGGCGCAAATGTTTCCTCCTGGACAATATCCCAGTCATTTTTCACTTTTATAATTGTTGGTTTCACATAGTATCCCGGGCCTTGCAGTACTTCGGCGCCGCATAGAACTTCCCCACCGGACTCTTTGGCCCTGGAAATGGCGTTTTCAAAACTATTTACTGCTTTTTCATTGACAAGAGGTCCCATGAGATTTCCATCTTCCAGGGGATTACCAATACGCACCTGGTTGTAGGCATGGACCAGGCGTTTCTGCAAATCACCATAACGTGATTCATGAACAATAACGCGCCGTGTACTGGTGCAGCGCTGCCCGGCGGTACCCACAGCACCAAAGGCAATGGCTGGGATCACCATATCCATGTCTGCTGTTTCATCAACTATGATGCAATTGTTACCGCCCAATTCCAGAATGGTTTTCCCGAATCGTCTGGACACTGCTTCACTCACATGTCGGCCCATTTTTGTGGAACCCGTAAAGGAAACGAGACGGACACGAGGATCGTTAATCAGGGTTTCGCCAATCGTGGAACCAGGCCCGATCACAGTACTGAAAATATGGGGTGCGTCCACTGAAGATAAGACTTCATTACAAATGTTCTGCACAGCAATTGTACAGAGCGGGGTGGTGGATGAGGGTTTCCAGATGGTTGTATTGCCGCAGATGGCGGCGATAAATGCATTCCAGCTCCAGACAGCAACAGGAAAATTGAAGGCGCTGATTACACCAACTATTCCCAGAGGATGCCATTGTTCATACATACGGTGTTCCACGCGCTCTGAGTGCATTGTTTTTCCGTAGAGCATCCTGGATTGGCCAACTGCAAAATCAGCGATATCAACCATTTCCTGGACTTCACCATCGCCCTCCTGCTTGATCTTCCCCATTTCAAGAGCCACAAGACTGCCCAGGGCATCTTGATTGTCCCGGAGTGCGTCGCCCATCTTTCGAACAAGTTGGCCTCGTTCAGGGGCGGGCACTTTTCGCCATTCCTGAAATGCAGTCAGGGAATCACGAACAACAGTTTCGTAATCTTCGGCGGAACAGAGGTAAATAGAAGCAATGGTCTCCCCAGTGGCAGGATTCATTGAAGCGATTTCTCCTCCGCCAGTGGTTTTGTGCCATTTCCCGGGGCCTGAACAGGCACCAAAATTGTTAGTACGTATGCCCAGTTTACTCAATATATTCATCATTATATTCTGGAGTTATGTGTTAGAAAAAAGGGGGGTGAACTTACGGAATTTATTTCAGATTTTATAAGGTTTCGCCCGTCAATAATACCCTTTGACAGGCAGCAATTACATCAAGACCCGGGCATGGCTCGGATCAATCAGCCACAGCCAGTCGTTTAATAAAAATTCAACACGAATTGCCAGGAGAGCAATCCGGCCCATGACCGTATAACCGAATGCTGCCCCGAAAGTGATCATCAAAAACCAAATTCCAAGTTTAGCCGTTTTTCCTACAAAACCCTTATGTTCTATGGAGAAGAAGAAATAAACGATTGCCGACAGTACACCGATGATGATAATGATATTTTTAACGGAATCCCAGAAAGAGAATCCCGTTTCAGGTGAACTGACGACCAGAGGAATAATTGTATTTCTAATCTGACCCAGGAAATCCGCATGGAGGAATCCAATCAGGCGAATGCCCGCCGTTGTTCCAATGATGAATGCCAGCGGCCAGCGGCTGATCCAGGAGCCTTTCGGCGCCAGTCTCCAAAGCAGCATGACACCCATAGTCAAAGGTACAAGGTAAATAAATTCTGCTTCCGTATTCAGGCCGGGCATGGCCCAGCTTTTGATCCAGTCCGGGGACAATTTTCCTAAAAGGTTCGGCACAATGGTGGTCCAGAAAGCAACCACCATCCAATAGGCGGCGGAGACGCCAACGACAACAGACTCCGCAATCTTATATAAAGGATTATCCTTGTATAGAAAAGACAAGATAAATAATGTGAACAAAGCCGCCACCCAGGTACCAAGCGTCCGGGACAAACTGAATTGATACACAGCCTGGTCTGGATCTTTTATCACTGCTTCATGATAGCTGCGCTGGGTTGCGTTTTCATACTTTGTCCAGCTGATTTCCGGATCCGTTTCCGATGATTTCACCTCCACTGCACGTACATATGCTTTGCCCATGCCGTGCTCGGTGAAAAATACCCGTCCGGTGAGATATAAAGCTCCCAATACCAGCAAAGAAGT
>DKQR01000069.1:0-200 GCA_002471805.1 Fidelibacterota bacterium UBA7303
TAGTATACTAGGTTTATATATTAACTCAATTTTGAGTCACTATACTTAGAATTAATAATATTCTTCCAAAATCATCCAACAAGGAGCCTAGAAATATGAGAAGTAAAAGTACATTTATAGTCTTCCTAGCACCTTTTCTCCTTCCCATTTCATTGTTTGCCGTAAACGTTTCTGGCACAGTATCTGATGCTGCTACTGGC
>DKQR01000069.1:490-15839 GCA_002471805.1 Fidelibacterota bacterium UBA7303
ACAGTATCTGATGCTGCTACTGGCAATGCTTTAGCTGGCGCAAATGTAGTTGTTGAAGGAACTAACCTTGGAGCAGCCGCAGATGCCAATGGTAATTTTTCGATTGCTGATGTACCTGATGGTGCAACATTAACTGCCTCGATGATTGGCTATACGAGCGCAAGTACGACAGCAGCTCCAACAGTCAACTTTGCACTGGAAGCTGGAGTGATCGCTGGTGAAGAACTGGTGGTTATTGGATACGGTACACAATCCCGTAAGGATGTGACCGGTGCGATCTCCTCGTTAAATGAAGATAGTTTTACCAAAGGTACCAACGCCGATCTGCAATCCATGCTCCAGGCCCGGGTCCCAGGCGTAGTTGTCACCGCCAATAACGGTGATATTGGCAGCGAACCGCGAATTCGTATTCGTGGCGGAACGTCTGTTAATGCAAGCAATAATCCTATCATTGTTGTGGATGGTGTACCTATCAATAATTCTTCGGGCCTCCCTGGTGGTTTTATAACCGGTGCTGGTGCAGGGGCTGATGGAACTATGGATAATCCCCTCGGGATGTTGAATCCTGATGATATTGCTTCCATTGATATTTTAAAGGATGCATCTTCTTCTGCTATTTATGGAGCACGGGGCGGAAATGGTGTGATCCTAATTACTACCAAGGAAGGGCGCCCTGGTGATCTTTCTTTGAATTACAGCGGTTCTACCAGTACTTCCAGCATTTCCAAAAAACTGGACCTCATGGATGCGGCTGAATACAAAAGCTATGCAAGCAGTATTGGTGCAACCATTGAAGATGGTGGAGTCAGTACGGACTGGCAGGACGAGATTTTGCGATCTGCTGTTTCCACGAGCCATAATGTTTCATTCGGTGCCGGTACTCAGCAAACACAGTACCGGGCCTCCATCAGTTATCTGGACCAACAGGGAATCCTTTTAAATTCTGAGCGCCAGCGTATATCTTCTCGTTTAAATGTACGCCACGTGATGCTGGACAATAAGCTTAAACTGAGTCTCAAGATCAGCCCCAGCTTCAACAATCGCAACAATACTCCATATAACCAGCAGGCGGGTTATTTTGGCGGTGTATTTACCAATGTTTTGAAATTTAATCCTACTTTGCCGGTGAAAAACGCAGATGGATCCTATTACGAGTATGCAACCACGACCATTCGGAATCCCGTTGCCTTGCTCAATGAAATTTCCGATGTTGGCGAGAACCTGCGTGTTTTGACCAGTGCCACTGCGGAGTATGAAGTACTATCCGGTTTAAGGGCTAAGGCAACCCTGGGTCTGGACCGGGAATCTTACAACCGCAATATCTATGAACCTAATTCGCTGCCCTATGCCGCTTCAATTGGTGGACAGGCTTCTGTGCAGAATAATCAAAGAAAGAGTGACCATTTTAACACAACCCTGAATTATAATATGGAAATGGGCAGTTCAAGTCTTAATGCCCTGGCAGGATATGAATACCAGGAGTTTACCAATAGCGGGTTTGGAGCCACTACAAAAGGATTTGTTACTGATGCCTGGCTCTACAACAATCTTGGTGGTGCAACGGATTTCTCAACTGCGCCTTTCTCGTTTAAGAATGAAAATCGTTTAATCTCTTTCTTTGGCCGTCTCGCATACAACATGGGCGGCAAGCTTAATGTTATGGCTACTCTCCGCCGGGAAGGATCAACCCGATTTGGCGAAGACAACAAATGGGGTGTTTTCCCATCTGCTTCTATTGGCTATCGCGTAATGGATGATATAAAAGTAAGGGCGAGCTACGGTGTGACTGGAAACCAGGAGATTGGAAATTACCGGTCGCTGGTTACCCTGGGTTCCGGTGCTAATGCAGTTATTGGTGGCAGCATGCTGGCAGGTGTTGCTGCGAACCAGTTGCCTAATCCAAATTTAAAATGGGAAACAACCAGTGATATGAATTTGGGCGTGGATTTTGCTGTGATGGGTAGCAAGGTTAACGGTACAGTGGATTTCTACACCAAGACTACAGAAGATATGCTGGTTGAGGTAAATGTCCCACAGCCAGCAGTGGTGACCACTAAGCTGGATAATGTTGGCAGTGTCGAGAACTCGGGACTGGAAATTTTCCTCAATTCCGTGAATATGTCTACCAAAGACATGAGCTGGAATACCAGTTTTAATTTCTCGACTAATAAAAACAATGTAGTCAGTCTTGGCAAAGATGTTGAATATATTGTAACTGGCCAGGTTGGCGGTGCTGGACTAAGTGGAGTTCAATCGGCGATTATCATGCCTGGTGAACCATTTGCATCCTTCTTTGGTTATAAATTAGAAGGTTATGACGCAAGCGGGCAGGAAATATTATCATCTACGGGTGGTCCCCTGGATGATGGTAGGCTGCTTTTAGGCTCTCCTCATCCGGATTTTACATTCGGTATGACCAACCAAATTAATTTTGGCAATATAGATTTTAGTTTCTATATCTGGTCAGTGCAGGGCAATGAGATCTTGAATAACACCCGCCTGGAATACCAGCGTCCTTCAAATCCTTTCAACAATATTAATCTGTTTGCTGAAACAGCGGATGACGTAAGTGCCGGACTTGGTGCGGAAGCGGCAGTGGCCCTTACAGATAAATTCATTGAAGACGGGTCTTTTACCCGCCTGCAGAATGTAACAGTTGGATATACATTGAAGGCTGGGCAGTTTAAGAACTTGCGGTTGTACGTGAGTGCTGATAACTTGCTTACACTGACAGATTATACAGGTTTTGATCCAGAAGTAAGTACCGTATCTGGATTGGCTGAAGGGATTGATTATACCAACTATCCCAGAGCCAAGACCTTCACTTTTGGTATAAACGTCGGACTATAAAGGAGATATGGACATGTTGAATCATTATAGAATAATTCGTTTCTCAGTTCCTCTGCTAATAACAGTACTCTTCACCTGGAGTTGTACAGACCTGGAAGAAACACCCTTTGACCTGGTTACCCCAGGTAACTTCTATAAAACAGAAGCTGAATTAACTGCGGCGGTAGTCCCTGTTTATAATGGCCTTAATCAGACGCAGTGGGGTGACTACATGTTTTTGCAGGATGTTTCATCCGATGCCATTGTAGTACCCACCCGCGGTGGGGACTGGGATGATGGCGGTACCTGGCGTGCACTCCAGCTGCACAGCTGGGATGCGACCCTTGGCTTTGTTGGTGGCGGCTGGGGAAATACGTTTGGAGCCATAGCAAAGGCTAATTCCACCCTGGACGCTTTGGCCATGGCAGAACAGACCGATCTGGTAAAAACTTATGTGGGAGAAACAAAAATACTTAGAGCTCTATACTACTGGTGGCTTATCGATTTATATGGCGATGTACCCTTAGTCACGTCATCGGAAAATGATCCAGATAATCCACCATCCAGGACTGCCAGAGCAGAAGTATTTGACTGGATTGTTGGTGAAATTAACGCTGCTCTGCCAGACCTTGAAGAGAACCATGGGTCTGCGGGCCATGGCCGAGTAACCAAAGGAGCTGCCAATACACTGCTGGCTACGCTGTACCTCAATGCAGAGGTGTACACGGGTACGGCAAAGTGGACGGAATGTAAGGCCGCCTGTGATGCTGTGATCAATTCCGGGCAGTATCAATTGTTATCAACCGTTGCTGATGTCTTTTCTTTTGCAAATGAAGGCGCTGCAAATACAGAATATATTCTTACTCTTGGTCATTTACCTCTTGATGGGGTTACTTCTTTCCGACACATGGCAACCCTCCATTATAATAATATCCCTGCCAGTCCCTGGAATGGTTTCTCTGTTCTGACTGACTTTTACAACAGCTATGAGGAAGGAGATGCTCGTTTAGACCAGATTCTGGTGGGGCAAGCTTATGTATTGGCTGGCCCTGCTGCAGGTGATTCGGCGTTTGACCGTCAGGGCAATCCCTTAGCCTTTACGGTGGAATTTCCGCTTATTGATGCCAATGAATCTGCTGGACCCCGGATGCTCAAGTGGCCTATCGATCCTGCTATGACTGGCTGGTTTTCAGGTGCAGATTACGCTGTTTTCCGTTACTCCCACGTGTTGCTTATGAAAGCAGAAGCAGATTTTAATTTGAGTGGAGGCGGCCTAACAGAGCTGAACCAGGTACGGACCCGGGCCGGGCTTGATGCCCTGGCCAGTATTGACGCAGATGCGATTCTGGCGGAGCGCGGTCATGAACTGCTCTGGGAAAGCTACCGTCGACAGGATTTGATCCGGCACGGTAAGTTTCTGGAGGCCTGGACTCATAAGGATGCCAGTGATGGAGCCCATAGAGTACTCTTTCCAGTTCCGCAAAGCCAGTTGGATGCAAATCCAAATCTGGTGCAGAACCCTGGTTATTAATAACTGGAGAGTCATTATATCTTTATGAATTGAAATTACCTATACATTATAAACCCAAGACATACAACTCACGGGTGGAAATCTGATTTGTTACATGATCTTCTGTGAGTGATTAGGTAATCTAGAGCGGCGGAATTAATTTCTGCCGCTCTTTTTTTATTTAATTCTAATTAGGCAGTTGAGGGTATTCTCATTTATGGATGCTTCTAAAATCATTCCTTATTCAAAATGGATTATGATTATAATATTTTTCTCCTGTACGCAAAAAATACCAACTGTAGAAGTAAACAACATGTTTACAATGATGCCTAAGGAATTCACTGGAATTGATTTTGAAAACACCCTGGTGAATGAAACGAAATTCAACGTATTTAAGTACCGCAATTATTACAATGGTGGCGGAGTAGCAATAGGCGATGTAAACAATGACGGATTGCCGGATATATATTTTTCGTCCAATCAACAATCAAACAAATTATTTTTTAATGAGGGCGGTTTCCGGTTCAAAGACGTTACGAAAAAAACAGGAGTAAGCGGCAGCCGTAAATGGTCCACGGGTGTTGCCATGGTTGATATTAATGGTGATCAATTGCTGGATATCTATGTTTGTAATTCTGGAAACATCAAAGGAGATGATCGTACCAATGAATTGTTTATCAACCAGGGAGCTGCAGAAAACGGGATACCGACATTTCGTGAAGCAGCCGCTGATTATGGAATTGACAATAGGGGTTTTTCCATTCATGCGGCTTTCTTTGATTATGACCGGGATGGCGACCTGGATTTATATGTAATGAATAACGCCTTCCGAGCCTTAAGTACTTTTGATCTGGCAAATAACCTACGCCACGAACGGGATCAATTTGGTGGTGATTACCTTTATCAAAATAACAATGGACAATTCCATGACGTAAGTATACAAGCGGGTATATATGGAAGTGTGATAGGTTTTGGCCTTGGTCTTACAATCAGTGATATAAATAATGATGGCTGGCTAGATATATATGTGGCCAACGACTTTTTTGAGCGGGACTATCTCTATATCAACAATGGCGACGGCACTTTTAAAGAAAACCTGGAGCAGATGCTTGCCCATACCAGCCTTTCATCCATGGGATCAGATATTGCTGATATCAATAACGATGGTTACATGGATATTTTCACTACCGATATGCTGCCGGAGGATGATTATCGCTTGAAAACTACCTTTGCCTTCGAAACATATGCCTTTATTGAAAAAAAAGTAAACTGGGGGTACTATCATCAGGTGCCGCAGAATGCATTGCATATAAACCGAGGCAGGGTACTGGGATTAGAAAACCAGATGTTATTCAGTGACGTAGCCTTGTTTTCCGGGGTGGCCAAGACCGATTGGACCTGGGGTGTGGATATTGTTGACCTGGATAATGATGGTTATAAGGATCTGTTTATGTCGAATGGGATATTCCGGGATGTTACCAATCAGGATTATATGGATTATCTTATGAGGGAAGATAATATCCGTAAAATTATTAAGGGGGAAAAAATTGATTTTCCGGACCTGATTGAGAAAATGCCTTCTACACCCCTGTCCAATTTTTTCTTTCATAATGATAGGGATTTAACCTTTACAAATAGGACGGTGCAGTGGGGACTGGAAGAACCCAGTTTTTCCAGTAGCCTCGCCTATGGGGACCTAGATGGAGACGGTGATAACGACCTGGTAATCAACAATGTGAATCAGCCGGCTTTTATTTACCGAAATGAAGCTGATTCTTTGGCAAGTAATCACTATCTGCAGGTGAAATTGACTGGTAAAGGATTTAACAGTTTTGCCATTGGTGCAAGAATTAGTCTTTTCTGTGCTGATAAACAGTTATTTGTTTTAGAACAAATGCCTATGAGATCTTTTCAGGCTTCACATGATTACATGCTCACTTTTGGCCTAGGAAAAACCAAGCGTATAGATTCCCTGATTGTGCATTGGCCTGATAATAATCAGAGTAAATTAATTAATATTCCAGTAGATACATTGATTGCATTATATCAGGAGGAGAGTTATTCGATCCCATTATCAATACCAGATCCGCCTGTACCGGTTTTTCGTGAAATAACACATGAATTTCCTCTGGTATATACTCATGAGGAAAATGAGTTCATCGATTTCCAGCGAGAACCGCTCATACCGCATAAACTTTCCACAGAAGGTCCCCGGATGGCCAGCGGAGATGTGAATGGGGATAAGAAAATAGATTTCTATTTGGGAGGGGCTAAAGAATCACCTGGTAAATTATTTATTCAAACAACAGATGGAAAGTTTACCACTACCAATGAGCAAGTATTTGACCAGCATAAAATTTCTGAAGATGTGGATGCAGTATTCTTTGATATGGAAGGAGACGGAGATCTGGACCTTTATGTGGTAAGCGGCGGAAATGAATATTCCAATCAATCTCCTGCTCTTTTGGACCGGATTTATATGAACGATGGACAAGGCAACTTTTCTTTTGTAAAAAAAAGAATACCCAGCATTTATGCCAGCAGCTCCTGTGTGCGTGTTGGAGATTTTGATGGTGACGGAGATTTGGATCTGTTCGTCGGGACCCGTAGCATTCCCTGGATGTATGGGCAGACCCCTGAGAGTTATTTACTTAAGAACGATGGCCAGGGTTATTTTGTAAATGTTTCTAATGAATACATATCTGATTTGTCAGCACTGGGCATGGTAACTGATGCTGAGTGGCTGGATATTGATAATGATCAAGATCTCGATCTGGTTGTTGTAGGAGAATGGATGCCTATCACTATTTTTAAGAATAATGATTCGTATTTGAAAAATGCCACAAACCAGGCGGGTTTGGATAAAACAAACGGTTGGTGGAATTGTGTTTTTTCAGGAGATATAAATAAAGATGGCATCATCGATCTGGTAGCTGGTAATCTAGGGTACAATACAAAATTGCAGGCATCTCTTCTGCAGCCGGCTACCATCTATATCTCTGATTTTGATAAGGATGGTCTCATAGAACCTGTACTGTGTTACTATCAGAATGAAAAATTATACCCTATGATGCTCAGGTCAGACCTAATTAGCCAGTTAGTTGGTATGAAAGAAAAATACCCAACCCATGCCGATTACGCTGGAAAAGATATTGATCAGATTTTCACCAAGGTACAACTGGATAACGCTGTGGAGAAAAATGTTTTCACTTTTGCGACTTCTGTATTTTACGGCAGTGAAAAAGGAATATTCACAGTGGAGGCATTGCCTGATGAAGCTCAGTATTCACCAGTATATGCTATTGAATCTGACGATTACAATAATGATGGCAATAAAGATCTTTTATTGGGCGGTAATTTCCATGGTATAAGCCAGAAGTTTGGTCGATACGATGCCAGTTATGGTACACTTCTTTATGGCGATAGTGAATTCGAATTTGTACCTGTTTCTTTAGCTGAAAGCGGTCTGTATTTGACGGGACAGGTACGGGATATGATATCTATTCCCTATGGTGAACAGCAATCAGCGATTATTATTCTAAAGAACAATGACAAGATCCAAGTGTACAGTAAAGATGTTCGTTAAATTCAATTATCTTTTTTTAAGAACAGGTCTCATTTGAACAGGATTATTCCAATATTATTTTTAGCCTTATTATTAACCAATGGTTGTGAACATAAGGAAAAAGTGAATCAGGATAGATACAAGCAGATGGTGTCATATCGCAACTTGGGTTTGGCATATATGGAAGAAGAAAGATATTCTGAAGCAGCCAATGAATTTATCATGCTGGTCGAGATCGCACCTAAAGAACCCCTGGGTTATGCTAACCTTGGACTGACCTATATGCGCATGAGCGGCGAACTTGATCAATCTGAAGAATGGCTCCAGAAGGCTTTGAAACTGGCTCCGGATGATCCCGATATTCGTCTTCTGTTGGCCAAAGTACATGAATTAACCAATAGAGAACCGCAGGCCGTAAGTACACTTGAAAATACTCTCAAGAAACACCCTGATCACATTCGGACACTGTATCAGCTGGCATTATATTACACCAAGATGCAGGATTTGCAGATCCGGGAGAGGGCAGCAGACTATTTGACTCAGGTTGTGAACGCCCTACCAGGGAATGTTGCTGCCAGTCTGCGGCTGATTGAATTATTGTTACACAGTGAGATGCCTGGTGATGCATTGCAGCAGATGGAGATAATCCAACAGACCTTGCCGAGACTTCCGGATGGTTCCCTTGAGCTATTCCAAAAAACCCTGGAACTGATACGGAATGGAGAGGCCAATAAAGCCTTTACTCCTGTCATTATGCTGCACAATCTGATGAAACCCACATCCATCTACCAGGCTGGAATCAAAGAATTAAGAGGAACAAACGGTCCCGTGGCTGGAGCACCTGTTTATCGCTTTCTTGGTACACAGCTACCCGCAAGGGATAAAACAGTTCAAATTCCAGGTGCGCTAACCTACAAAAATGTTACAGAATCAAGTGGATTCAATGTTATTTCAACGGATGAATCTCCTGACCTAGATGATGAATATGCACCGTTAATAATGGCCCTGGGTGACTACGACTCAGATGGCGACCATGATCTGTTTGTATCTTATTGGTCTGCAGATGAAAATACCAGCCGTCAATATTTGTTCAGTAATAATCAGGGAATTTTTTCCAATCAGGAAGATAAGGTAGGAATTGCCCATGCATCCAGGGATTTTTCTGCGATATTTGCAGATTATGACAATGATGGATATCTGGATTTATTTGTGACCAATGCCCAGGAAAACAGGTTATACCAAAATTCAGGAGAAGATACATTTATCCTGAGGACAACTACTGGAATTGGCAGTGATGCAAACTGTACGGCGGCGGTATTTGTTGACCTGGATCTGGAGGGCGATCTGGATTTATTCCTAGCCACTGATTCCAAGAACCAGCTATACCGCAACAATTCAGACGGTACTTTTATTGAGACGGCGGGAGAGGCTGGTATCAGCGAATCTGGTGTTCCCAGCAGAAATGTTATATACGGGGATTTTGATGATGATGGTGATGTAGATCTGTTTGTATTGAATCAAGATGGGGACAATAGATATTATGATAATTTACGTCAAGGTTACTTTCGCGATATCACGCAAAATACAGGATTGATCACCAGCAGTACGCCTGGCGCTGTGGCTGCCGGGGATTATAATAATGATGGATCTGTAGATTTGTTTATAACCGATCTGGCTGGCAATGACCATGTTTTGTACTATAATCTTGGCGATGGAACTTTTGAATTAGATTCCCTATGGAACGATGTCATAAAAGGTATCCGGAAAATTTATGGACGTGATGCTGCCTTTGTTGATGCTGACAATGATGGGTTTTTAGACTTGTTGATTGCAGGAGGCACGGATGATGAACTGGAGCAAGAAACAGGTTTGCGGTTATTATATAATAATGGTTCTGGATCGTTTCTGGATGCCTCATCTTTGCTTCCTAGTGATCTGGGCTCTATTGACCAGATAGAGGCTGCTGATTATGACAACGATGGCGATGATGATATTATCTTGGCCGCCAGCCGCGGTCAAATTCAATTGCTGCGCAACGATGGTGGCAATATAAATAATTTTTTAAATATTCGTTTGGCTGGTTTGCGCACCGGCAGCAGTAAAAATAATTATTTTGGGATTGGCGCCAAGGTAGAAGTCAAGGCAGGAGACTTATATCAAGTACGTTACATGGACCAACCCACAGCACATTTCGGTTTAGGCAATCGGGACGGTGCCGACGTTGTACGTATCTTGTGGAGCAATGGTGTACCGCAGAACCGCTTCAAGCCGGAACGAAACCAGACCATTGTGGAAACCCAATTTTTGAAAGGATCCTGCCCCTATTTATTTGCCTGGAATGGCTCTGAATATGATTTTGTTACAGACGTACTCTGGCCCAGCGCACTTGGTATGCCGCTAGGGATCATGGCTGGTGAACCTTTGTACGCGTTCCCCAATTCAACTGACGAATATATCAGGGTTCCCGGGAACAGCCTGGAATTAAAAGATGGTGGATATTTATTACAGTTCACAACAGAATTGTGGGAGACACCATATCTGGATAAAATAGAATTACTTGTTGTAGATCATCCGGAGAATGTGAACGTATTCATTAATGAAACGTTTATTCCACCGCCATTCCCGCCGTTTCGTATTTATAATTTTAAAGATAGGCAGTTACCCGTTGCCGCGGAAGATGGACAAGGCAATGATGTACTGGATAAAATAATTGGCCAGGATAAAGAATATATTTCCAATCTGGTCCCAGATATGTACCAAGGTGTGACCGAACTCCACGACCTTATACTGGTTTTTGATGATTTAAGTGGTGCCGACTCACTTTTTCTATTTCTTCAGGGATGGTTGTTTCCTACGGATGCCAGTATCAATGTGAATATCTCACAATCCAGCAAACATCGATCAATATTCCCCTACCTGCAGGTCCCGGATACAAATGAGAACTGGACCACAGTGGTAGAGAGCATGGGTTTTCCAAAAGGGAAGAATAAAACTATGGTATTAGACCTGACGGATAAATTCATTTCCGATGATTACCGTCTTCGCATCCGTACTAATATGCAGATTTACTGGGATCATATATTTATATCCAATAGTGGTTCAGGACACCCGATACAGACAATATCTTTAAAACCAGCTTCGGCGGACCTGCACTATCGTGGTTTTTCCCAAATTAACCGTAGGAATTTCAGCAGCCCCCATATTCCAGATTATTATTCTGTAACTACTGGACAGAAGTGGCGTGACCTTACTGGTGATTATACCAAATATGGTGATGTTTTGCCACTTTTGCTTGAATCTGACAGTAAATATGTCATTATGAATTCGGGTGACGAAATAACACTTCAGTTTGATGCATCTACGTTGCCGAACGTACAATCTGGCTGGAGTCGGGATTTTATGTTTTACAATGACGGTTGGTTGAAAGACGGCGATTTGAATACAGCCCGTGGGCAGACAGTGACACCGCTGCCATTTCATGGTATGGTATCTTATCCAGTTGGAGCGGAGCAGGATGGTTACCCTGATGATGAGGACCATGCTGCCTATAGAAAACGCTATAACACCAGAATTGTAACCACTGAATCGTTTAAACAATCCCTTCGTAAATCAAATAAATAAATGAATGAACTGTAATAAATACCACCGTACCTGTCCGTATGTTACCTTATCAGTTGTTATTATGCTGGTATATGGCTGCGGTAAATCCAGTGTCGACCAATATTTATTTCAGAAACTTCCATCGAAGGAAACAGGAATTACTTTTGAAAATGCTCTTGAAGAGGAGGAATTATTCAACAGCATCAACTATCTCTATTTCTACGATGGTGGGGGTGTAGCAGTCGGAGATATCAACAATGATGGACTCCCTGATATTTTTTTTACTGCAAACATGGTTTCCAATCACCTGTATCTGAACAAAGGTGATTTTCAATTTGAAGAAATTACCAAAACGGCAGGTGTTGTTGGTGGTATTCGAGGCTGGACCACTGGAGCAACAATGGCAGATGTGAATGGGGATGGATTCCTGGACATCTATGTTTGCCAATCCAATTATTTGGATAAAGAAAGTCCTAACCTGTTATTTATCAATAATGGGAATCAGACGTTTACAGAGAGCGCTGCTGATTTTGGTCTTGATTTTAAAGGATTATCCAGACAGGCAGCTTTTTTTGACTATGATCTTGACAATGACCTGGATATGTATCTATTGAATCACTCTATCCATTCCAAAGGCACCTATGGCGATATTGAATTGCGAAATAAAAAAGATTACCAAGCTGGTGATAAATTGTACAGAAATGAAAACGGTTATTTTATAGATGCCACCGAGGAATCCGGGATTTATGAAAGTATACTTGGCTACGGGCTGGGTGTAGCCGTAGGCGATATCAACTGGGATGGTTATGCAGACATCTATATCTCAAACGATTTTCACGAAGATGATTATTTGTATTATAACAATGGTAATGGGACGTTTACAGAAGCATTAAGATCATCGGTCGGACATATCAGCAGTGCATCTATGGGCAACGACTTGGCAGATGTTAATAACGATGGTTTGTTGGATGTGGTGGTTGCTGATATGATGCCTGAACGGGAAGATATTCGGAAGTCATCCGTATTTGCTGATCCGTATAATATCAAAAATATCAAATTACGGTACGGATATTATCATCAATATCGCCGCAATATGTTGCTACTCAACAGGGGCCTTGCACTCCGCCCAATCGCTAAATCAAGTACCAATTTTAATCTTTTTAGTGAAATTGGCCAAATGGCTGGTATTCATGCCACAGATTGGAGCTGGTCGACACTCCTGGTAGACGTGGATAATGATGGGTACAAAGATCTATTTGTCAGCAATGGCATCTATCGTCGGCCCAACGACTTGGATTATCTGGAGTATATAAAGAGCAATGAAATCCAGTTGGATATAGGTTCTAGAACTTCACAAACCAATCCTACACCTATAGATATTGAGAAACTTGCTGAAATTGTTGAGCGCATGCCTTCCGTCCCCTTATCCAATTATATTTTACAGTCTCAGGCTGACCTGACCTTTAAAAACCGTGCTAAGGATTGGGGTATGCATGAGCTAGGATTTTCCAGCGGTGCAGCCTATGCAGATTTAAACAATGATGGCGGAATGGATCTTGTTGTAAATAATACTAACTCTACTGCCTCGATCTATAAAAATTTGCTTTACAAATCCAATGAAAATCTTTCGAGTGGAAATAAATATCTGAAAGTAAAATTGCGGGGCAAAGCTCCTAATACATTTGGAATTGGAGCCAAGGTACTGGTTTATTCCGGTAATAAATTATTTTTCCAGGAGCTAAATCTTACAAGAGGATTTCAATCTTCAATGGAACCTGTGATGAACTTTGGTCTGGGGAATATTGATAACATTGATTCGCTACAGGTCATATGGCCAACAGGGGAATATCAGTTATTATCAAAAGTAAACATCAATCAAAGCATTACGCTTAATCAAGGCGAAGCAGAAAATCATTATTTATATGAGAAAAGAGTGAATGATACCACACTATTTCAGGACGTCTCTGATCAGATTGAAATTGAATATAAGCATCAGGAAAACACGTTTCTGGAATTTAATCGTGAACCATTTATTCCACATTTCATTTCTATGGAAGGGCCGGCCTGTGATGCGGCGGACATAAATAACGATGGTTTATCTGATTTATTCCTCGGTGGTGGAAAACATCAGCCTGCCGGAATTTATCTACAGAATGATGAGGGGAATTTTATTGCTGTTCCTGATTCAGTATTTATACGAGATAGTCGAAGTGAAGGAGTGGATGCTGCCTTTTTTCATGCTGATAAAGATCAGTTTATCGATCTTTATGTCGCTAATGGTGGGAATGAATATTTTGCCAAAATGGCGCCTTTAAAGGATTGCCTGTACTTTGGATCAGGCAATGGCTATTTTAGAAAGGATGTATCCGCTTTACCGGAAATTTATGCCAACAGCGCCTGTGTTAAACCAGTTGATATTGATCAGGATGGGGATATTGATTTATTTGTTGGTAGTCGCTCCGTGCCTCGGGAATATGGTACCATACCACAAAGTTATCTGCTGCTCAATGATGGAAATGGTAACTTCACCGATGAAACTCTGGCACGGGCCCCGGCTTTATCCAGTTGCGGTATGGTTACAGATGCGGTCTGGGTTGATTTAAACAGCGATTCTTACAAGGACCTTGTAATGGTGGGTGAGTGGATGCCTATCCGAATATTCTACAACTTTGCTGGTGAATTAATGGAAGTCACAGAAAAATATGGCCTGGAGAATACGCAAGGATGGTGGAATACAGTATCTGCTAAAGACTTAAATAAAGACGGGTTGATAGACCTTGTTGTTGGTAATCTGGGTTTGAACTCCTTTTTGAAAGCTTCAGAAGAAAAACCCATTCAACTATTTATTAATGATTTTTCAGGAAATAATAAACTGGAACAGATACTGTCTTATTATCATGGATCAAATTATTATCCCTTAGGATCCCGGGATCAGTTTGTGGAAAATATTCCTTCTTTACAAACAAAGTTTCCTAAATATGCTGATTTTGCTGGCAAATCAATTGAAGATATTTTCAACCTGGATCAGCTAAAGGCTGCCAAAATTAAAAAAGCAGCGGTATTTACCTCAATTATATTGCTTAATAATGGTGATGAAACATTTACTCGAGAAATTCTTCCAATGGAGGCTCAATACTCTCCAGTATATACAATTTTAATCGATGATTTTGATCAAAATGGATCACAAGATCTGCTCCTGGGTGGTAATTTCAGTGGCGTACCAGCAGATTTGGGCCGGTATGATGCCAGCTTCGGAAGTTTATTACTTGGCGATGGTAGTGGATCATTTATGCCCGTAAGACTGCAGCAGAGCGGCCTTGTGGCCACTGGGGAGGTTCGCAAGTTCAAGATAGTACATAATGCTTCTGACCGCAGACTGATTGTGGCTGCGCGCAATAATGATACAATTTTGACATTTCAATTAAACAACTAAGATGTAAAATGGGATATTTGTATAGAATTCTTAATATTTTTATGGGTGATTTCAATAAAAAGAAACAAAGATGAACCCCGATTTTAGCTTACATACTGTTGACTCACTGATTATTGGCGTTTATGTAATATTTGTAGTTTGGCTGGGGATCAGACTAGGGAAAAAACACGATACAGCAGAGGATTATTTCCTGGCTGGACGTTCCATGATTTGGCCGTTCATCGGTATGTCATTATTTGCTTCAAATATTTCCAGTACAACCTTGATCGGTTTGGCTGGCGATGCCTATAGCACTGGTATTTCCGTTTTCAACTATGAATGGTTTGCATCTGTTATTCTGGTATTCTTTGTCATATTTATTCTGCCTTTTGTTTTAAAGTCTCAAGTATATACCATTCCTGAATATCTTGAA
>DKQR01000178.1 GCA_002471805.1 Fidelibacterota bacterium UBA7303
TTAAACCTGCCATTTAATGATGAGAAATCAATACCAAATGTATATTTATTTGATCAAAATTATCCCAACCCATTCAACCCTGTCACAACACTCCGCTACGGCCTGCCAGAAGATGAACTGGTAAATATCACTATCTATGATATGATGGGCAGGCAAGTCAGTAAACTGGTCAGCAGCCAGCAAACTGCCGGGTACAAATCAGTGAAATGGAATGCTACCAATGATGCCGGATCCCCCGTATCAGCTGGTATCTATTTGTGTGTGATACAAACGGGAGAGTTCAGGAAGACGAAGAAAATGGTGCTGTTGAAGTAATAATCAAGCCCTGCACTCGTGGGGTTTTTTTGTTTGTAGGATGATGGGTAGATTCTTCCCGCTAGAATAGAAAAATGAATAAAACTAATTTTCTCCTGCCTGTCGTGGCCATGATGTTTGGCTGTCTGCCAATGAGAGGTCCGCAGTCTATGGGCGAACCTCCGGAAAATCCTAAATCCTTCCCGAAACTAAGCGAGCGTAACCGGCTACTGGGAGCTTTACTGCCGGAACGGACCTGTTATGATGTACAGCATTATGATATCAATATTGATATTGATACAGATAAAAAATATATAAAGGGGCATGTGGATATCACAGCTACGGCTGTTGCTGATTTTACCATCCTGCAGGTTGACCTGGCAAAAGATATGCAGTTAAATGGTGTTTATTATCTGGGGAAACAGCTCACTGCGACCCGTAGGGAAGATGCCGTTATTGTGCAATTTCCCCAGGTAGACCGCGGTAGCGATTTCAAATTTCGCGTTGCATATGAAGGGCAGCCCCGGGTAGCAAAAAAACCGCCCTGGGATGGAGGTTTTGTGTGGGAAAAAGACCTAAAGGGCCGTCCCTTTATCTCGGTAGCCTGCGAAGGAGATGGCGCTGGTTTATGGTGGCCCTTGAAAGACCATATTGCAGATGAACCTGATCATGGCGCAAAGATGACATTTACCGTACCCCCGGAATTATTTTGTGTCAGCAACGGCCGGCTGACCGGTACAGTTTCAAATGCAGAGAATGGGAAAAAGGAGTATACCTGGGAAGTTATGAACCCAATCAACAATTACAATATATCCGTGCAATTAGGCCATTATGTTGTGGTCCAGGATACCCTTCACCGCAATGGAAAAATTGAAACGCTGAATCATTATGTCTTGGATTATCATGAGGAAGTTGCACGAAATCATTTTCTCCAGGCCAAGAAGGTGATCCGTTTCTTTGAAAAGTATTTTGGGGATTACCAATGGTGGGACGACGGCTACAAGCTGGTGGAAGTATCTTATCTTGGTATGGAACACCAGTCGGCTGTAACCTACGGTAATACCTGGAATAACTGGGGCGGATCCCGTCCCTGGACCAATAAATATTACGGTATTATTGATGGCCTTTTATTCCACGAAACCGCCCATGAATGGTGGGGGAACAGCGTCACTGCGGCCGATCCCGCACATATGTGGATCCATGAGGGGATGGCTGTTTACAGCGAAGCGGTATTCATAGAAGATCAGTTGGGTTACAATGTGATGATAGATTTTTTGCTGGCTAGGCGAAATTTTATAAAAAATAAACTACCGATTGTAGGACCGGAAAATGAAAACTACTGGTCTTTTGGGGATTCCTACATTAAAGGCGCCTGGATCATGCATACTCTCCGCCATGTGATCGATAATGACAGCCTATGGTGGAGCATTCTAAAGTCCTTCGCAGTTGAGAATGCCCGCAGCCATGTGAAGACCGCTGATTTTCAACGCCATGTGGAAGCCCGGACAGATGAGAATTTTTCGTACTTTTTCGATCAATACTTTTTGGATCACCGGCCGCCTAAACTGGAGTATTTTCAAGATGGCAATAAACTGTTTTACCGCTGGGCGGATGTAATACCGAATTTTCAAATGCCGCTGGATGTCAATATAAATGGAATTGAAAAACGAATATATCCCACTGCTGCCGTCCAAATACTTCAGGTCCCTGAATTCCCTGTAGTTATTTTTAGAACCTGGGAATTTCTGATCAGTGTAAAGGAAAATTCCGCATTGGGCGGATAGCTGCCGGGGCTCTTAAGGAAATTTGGATTACCAGACTCCGCCTAAGGGGAGTATTGTTTGTGGGAACGGTGGTAAATTCCTTCAGGAGACAGTTTAAAGATATATATGTTCAAGCGGCTTATTATTCATTTGTTTTTTTCCATACCGTTTCTGTTCGGGGATAATTTTCATATTATTTCAGGAGATATAATTCAATTGGATGATCAATATAATCTGGATACAAGAACATGCCCAGATGTTGTGGATTCATGTTTATATGTTTGCAGTGATGCAAGTACAAATCCCTGTCATCCTGAAGATCTATATTCAATTACTATTGATACCAGTACTGGCAGTGCAGAGACAGCCGGTTCACGTTACCGAATTTATTTTCCATGGGAGTACGATGGAATGTACGCTGAGAAATTTGTGGTCACTGCATCATGGCCATGTTTAAGTCCCACAGCGGTTGCTGCCACCGGTAATTACGCATTTTGGGACGTTATTGGCAATGGCCCATGTCCTGGAACTGTTCAGGGTTCCATATGGTATGGTGAAGATTGCGAAGACAGTAATGGTAATATAGGAGCAGATCATTGTAAAGAACTGGTGGGAAGATTTTGCTTTATACCTGGCGATACACTTGACTGGCCTGAAATCTCAGACCAGAATATCAGCACAGATATTTGTAATGCCTGTTGGATGTCAGTTCCCGCCTGGCATCTTTATGATACAGGGCAATACTCTGATAGTCTCCTGTCACCTGGTGTATGCAGCACTTTTGACCACTGTCACCATAGTACTCCTGATAGTATACTTTGCGGGGTTGGATATCTTGATGGAAATGATTCCAGTTTGGTATTGATTGATCAGAATATTCATCCATCAGGGTTTTCATTCATTACTAATTACCCTAATCCTTTCAATCCAGTCACAACTATTCGTTACGATTTGCCGGAAAATGCCTTTGTCAATATAAGTATATTTGATATGATGGGCAGACAAGTCAGTAAGCTGGTCAGCAGTCACCAAACCTCAGGGTACAAGTCAGTGCGCTGGAACGCCACCAATGATAGAGGGTTTCCTGTTAATGCTGGTATCTATTTGTATAGGATAGATGCAGGACAGTTTCGGCAAACGAAGAAGATGGTATTATTAAAATAGATCTACCTTTTTCACACCATCAAGCCTGCCTGCAGGCATGGCGTAGGCTGAAATAAGGGTAGAATATGAAGGATCTGCATTAAGTGAGATGGATGATATTTTTGGTTAAAACCGCATTGTAAGAATATTATTTTACCGCATCACTTTTTAGAATTATTAATCTGCGATAATAACGAACTGCCGTATTCGTATACTTTATCTTCCAGTTCTTCAAAGTTGTCATAGGAACCGGTATTAATGAATATAATTATTCCAAGTTTTTTCCCCGGATCAAAATACATTCTAGTACTCACGCCGGGATCTCCTCCGCCATGACCAATTCTTTTACCTGCCTGCCAAAACTTAGCATATGAACCAGAAAAATCGGGCGTTAGCATTTCTAAAACACTGCTCTTTTGTATAATGGAATTACCTTTAAATGATCCATTGTTCATGATACAAAGAAGATAATTTGACAAATCATTGATAGTAGTTCTCACGCCGCCGTCAGGATAAGTGGTCAGCCCATATATTGGTATTTCTTTCCAGCCCTTGATAAACTTCCTGGTTTCATACAATTTGCTGTGTTTTGTAATATCCATTTCTGATAGGAACCAGCATGTGTTTTCCATGTCCAATGGCTTAAAAATTATTTCTCTTGTAAATACATTCAGTGGTTTACCAGTGGCGATTTCTACAATGTAGCCCGCCAGTCCCGCTCCAATATTAGAATAGTTAAATTTTCCTCCTGGTTTCGTATTTGTGAAATTATTCTTTGAATAATTTTCCCCGAGGGGAGACAAATAATCAGCTAAAAATTCACCGAGTGATGTAGGAGAGTCGTCACCGTAGCAATATGAACCGTAATAAATAGTATAATCATCCTGTATTCCGGATGTATGGCTCATTAAGTGCCGCAGCGTGATGAATCGATCAGGAGAATAGGGGTTCATAAGTTTAAAGGGCAGGATGTCATTCACATTATTATCGAGGTCAAGTAAGTTATTCTCAACCGCATGCATGATCGCAATACTGATGAACGTTTTACTAATAGAAGCAATATTGATAATAGTATTATGTGTAAATGGTACTTTATTTTGGATATCTGCATATCCGTAGCCTTTCGTTACCAATATTGAGTCATTTGTAATAATGGCTATCCCCATACCTGCTATTTTGGATTCAGATATTTCTCGGTTTATATAGGCATTAAATTCTTCATCACTACCTTGCGAAAATAACTGGATCCCCCATAAATAAATGAAAACGGCCATAAATAAATTTTTCATTTTTGAAATTTGTATCACTCTTTGCAATATGAAAATAATGAATTGCAACCTGTCACCGGTATAATTTATTTCTTAATTAAGGTATACTTGTTTTGTGCTATGATAATACTCATTTATTCATTGTTAGCAGATGGAATTATGAATGAGGAGGGATATAACTATTTATTTGACTACAGCTATACCAGTGTTGTTAATACAATTAACATAGTTACCGTGGCATCCTATACATTAGGTTATTGAGTTATAAGAAATCCCGGTGTTATACAAGCCTCTCCAACAGGGTTTTTTCTTTACGGATGTGGTAGATTTAATTGAGA
>DKQR01000151.1:0-7679 GCA_002471805.1 Fidelibacterota bacterium UBA7303
CTGTTTCAAAATATACCTCAATTCTCACAACTGTCGAATTTGCCTAGATAAAAAACGCGATTTTAAGTAGAAACAAATCCTGTTTCTCAAGAAGGACTCCTATGGCTATAATTGAAGGTGGACATTGAACACGATATTTTGCAATACTCTTCAATCTTCAAGTTGATCCATATCCGGTTAAAACAATAAGCGGTAATGAAACGAATCTTATTATACCCAAGTATTACCAATCTCCAGGATCCCGCAGGGGATACTTATTTGCGTTTTTTAAGAAAAATGATATTCTCCATGTCCCTGGTTCGCGACGATATTTACTGGTATTGCCTGGTTCCCAGGTATAGGGATGAATATGAAGATAAGACCCGCTTAATGAAAAAAATGCTTAGATTTGCAAACACCAAACATATTGAGATCGTGACACCCGCTCCGCCTGCCAGCAAGGGTAATGTGGATTATCAGGAATTGAAAAAAGTCAGATGGCAGGATTATGCCATCGATAGTGTTTTCTTAAATCTGCCACAGCAGGCCACTGATCTGCAAACCTATCTTGCAGATCATAGCAACCTGAACCCATCCTTCTTTGGATTTACCCATTTTCAGGATTATCCTAATGTGATGCAATGCCCAAGTTTATTTCGAATGAATATGGTTGGCATCCTTGATATGGATGTTTGTTATATCAACACTCAATCTCAGAAAGACCAGGCCATTGAACAGGCAGGCAGAACATTTAATGTAAATGTCATCAGAAAGTTGAATAAAATAATCAAAGTTTTCCCGACACCTGTCCTGCCTGTGAAAACTGAGGATGCTTCCATTTTTGATCATGACCCCTTAAGAATCGTTGTTTTTAATCACCGGCCGGATCAGGAAAAAAGTTTTCCAATGTTTTGTGCAGCTATTGAAGAATTATGGATGAAACGAAAGGATTTCAGGGTCTGGGTACCATTCTATGCAAAACGGAGGGTTCCATTTGAATGGATGATCACGGATATTCCCAAAGAGACCAAACAGGAATACTATTATGGACTGGGGCGATGCTGTGTAGGTGTTTCACCGAAACAAACAGGAGGTAATTGGACTGTGTCCACTGCTGATGGGTTACTCAGCGGTCTGCCTTATATCCTTTACGACGATCAAGCCTATAAACAATTAAATCCTGGTGCTGATATCTATAAAAACCGCAGGCAATTAAATAAGTTGATCTCATTTTATCTGGACAATTCGGAATACAGGAATAAAAAAGTAAAAGAAGGCCTGTCCTATGTACATGATAATTTCATGTTTGAAGAAATCACCCGGGATATTAGCGGGCAAATTGATTTTCAGTATCAGTCACAGAAAAAAATTATATCCGCAACAGCGAGACAACTTGCAGCGCTGATCAAGACAGAAAAATCAATTACCCAGCGCAGCCTTCTAAAAAAATTGGATTGGGATTCATCTATAAAGTTTAACGGATACAGACGATATATACTGGATGACAAACAAATCACAGAAAAATATGGTACCTGGAGGTCTATTTATATTAAGGTGTGATAAGTTTTACTAAACCTTATCCAGCCAATTTAAAATAGAAAAGAGTACGTGAGTCTCATAACCCGATGGCCAGAGGTTTTAATCCTTTTGCAGTTATAATAAGTATTGATTTATAAGTATAAAATCAGGCAGTTTAGATTATGAATAGAATGCTAAAAACATTCATTGTGTATGGATTATCTTTTTTATTTATATCGGCGACGTTCCACGTTGATCTGTATAATCAGGATAACCATGATGGGTATAGCATATGTGATATTAGTTGCGATGAAGAAAAACATCATTCCATATCTCACCAATGTGAAAAGTGTTTAAACAAGACCAATAGACTTATTGCCCAAGAATTTATTGAGTTATCATCCAATGAATATCGAACAGCACTTTACTCTTCAAATGAAAATTTTGAAGATAAAATTATACCTTTCAGTTTATACAGTCGCCCTCCTCCTACTCTCCTTTAATTAATAACAGCATTACAATCGCACTGCTAATAAAGCAGTGTACAATATTATAATCCTTTTAAAGGAGCATTTTATGCAATTTTTATTTTTACGTTCTCTAAGAGCACACGTATTTTTTTTACTTACGAGCATAGTTTTATTTATATCAGGTTGTGAAGACAATGACCATGATCACGACCATGATGAGGAACATACCGATGCAGATGGGTTTGTTTTAGAAAATGAAAGTGGAACAGTAGTTTACAGAGAGTTTGAAGGTGCTGTAACTGGTTCTGTTGCACTTGCCGTTGGTGACACACTTGAACTTTCCGTACATTTTCTCGATAATGAAGGGAATGAGATAGAGCACGAGGAAGAAGAGGAAGAAGATGTATTATCCGTTTCTGAAAATGATACAAGTGTCGCACTAGTTGAAGTTGAAGATCTTGAAGAAGGTGAAGGCGATCACCATGAGATGGAAATTCATGTGATCGGAAAAAATACTGGATCTACTAGTTTTAAGCTACAGTTAATGCATGACGGTCATGCCGATTATACTTCAACAAATAATGTACCTGTATTTGTCAATTAAAAAGTATCTAAGAATGTTATGCTTCCTGGGGCTGGTATGGTCCCAGGAAGCATATATTACAGGTTTGATTATAAGTAATGAGGACCAAACACCTATTCATGGTGCTAATATCTATTCAAAAAAACTTGGTATCGGTACAGTATCGCAGGTTAACGGTCGGTTTGTTTTAGGAAATCTGCCCCATGGAGAAATCTCATTTACAATTTCTATGATTGGATTTAAGGATATAAATGAGTCATTAGTTTTAAATAAGAATAATTATGATCTGGGTAAAATTTCTATGTCAACTGATACTATAAAAATTAAAGAGATAGTTGTTGATGCCCATCATGAACTTCAGCCACACAGTTTTGCATCCAACATCGATTTTATTGGAGATAAATACCATAAAAATCTAAAGTCATCTTTGGCCCTGACTCTCGATAAAGAAACAGGTTTATCTATTCGGTCTATGGGGCAGGCAACTGCTCAGCCAGTTTTACGAGGATATACAGGGGATAGATTTTTACTAACAGAAAACGGCATAACAGCTGGAGACCTTTCAAACACCTCTATTGATCATGCCATTAGTATGGATATGGCTTCTTACAATAAGATAAGAATCATCCGTGGGCCAGAAGCCTTACTTTTCGGATCCAATACAATTGGGGGCGTTATTGATGTATCCAGACAATTTAATTTTGAATCTAGGTTTAAAAAAATAAGTTTATCGGCACTCCTTGGTGCAGAGTCATCAAACAAAAGTTTATTTGGGAATTTTGTAGCCTACTTTCCAGTAGATTTTCGACAACAATTCAGATTTTCAATCCTACGCCGTAATGCAGGCAATCAAAACTCTCCTAATGGAGTTTTAGATAACACTGCATTATCTAATCATGAAGTGACGGGTACTTACTCTTATTTTGGTAGAGCCAGTCGCTCAATAATCATTTTGGAAGAAATTAACATGAATTATGGTATCCCTGGAAGTTATGAGGGGCATATTGATGGGGTGGATATTAAAATGAATAAAAAATCACAAAAGTATAACTACCATAAAGACATTTTTTTTCTGGGATTTCAAACATTAGATATGGATCAGCGTTTCATAAGCTACATGCACAGTGAATATGAAAAAGGCAATATTGATCCTTCCGTCCGCATGGATCAAAAGATTTTTTCTTTACAAAGTAAGCTTACTGGTAATCATCTAACTGTTGGGTCTTTATTACAATATCGTGATTTCAAAGCAGGGGGGTTCTATTGGACACCTGATGCAGAAGAAATAAGCTTAGCTATATTTGGGATGCTTGAGAAAGAAATAAAAGATTTTACATTACAAATTTCATCAAGGGCTGAATTTCTTACAGTTATACCAGAAACATCATTAATCTATTTATCAAACTTAAGTAATAGTCAAGTCGTAAATCGGTACTACCCCATTTTTGCGGGAGCAGTAGGTATTTATAGATCTTGGGAAAATTGGAAACTTTCTTTAGGGACCATGCTCACTGGGCGAGCTCCAAGTATTGAGGATTTATACTCTGATGGACCTCATCTGGGGACATACGCATATGAAATTGGGAAACCTGAATTAGATTTGGAAAATACAATTGGTGTTGAGGCATCATTGGAGCATAGTACTGAAAAAAGTGATATTAGGTTTACAGGTTATCATAACTTTAGCCCTAATTATCACATTAGCACAAAAATGGGAGACGGCTATGAGCCTGGTGCTGATTGGATTGAGTGGGGAAGTGGAACTAGTGGATGGCTGTATAAATATCAAATGCAAGGATTGAGATCGCGGATTTATGGCCTTGAATTCGATTTTCAGTACGAACTACTCAAATTAATCAATTTGCACGGTAATCTATCAGTTACTAGAGGGGAAAATATTTCAGACAACAAACCACTTGCATATGTACCGCCAGACAATTTGTTATTTTCAACAGAATTAGATTTGAAACCATTTTCTGTAGAAATGCAACTTAAAAAGGTATTACCCCAAACAAGGCTAGGTGAATTTGAAACCAAGACAAGCGGTTACTTTATTGCTGATTTAAATGGGAGTTTTACAATCCATAAATCGCAGATGACTCACAAATTCATATTTCAAATAGACAATATTTTTGATGAAGTATATTATAATCATCTTTCAAGAATAAAACTAATTATGCCTGAAAAAGGTCAAAGTTTCAGTATGCAATATCGATTAGTGTTTTAACTATTTTTCGTCTCATCATCAAGATCCAAATAATTAGTAAAAATCTCGATTTAGACTACAAGAATTCTATTTATGAGAAGGAAATAACGAATTATTATCAGTATCAAATCGGCTCATTTTCGTCGTAATATGAATTATATTAAGGCATACGAGGGAGTTAGATGGGCCTCATAACCTAGTTCCATTTTCGGGAATTAATGTTAATGAAAAAAAGAGTAAATTAAATTAATGACAATGTATTGTTTGTTGTATGAAGAGAATCAAAATATCTGTTAATGGTTCCAAACGGGAGATCAATATTGATGTTGATACTCCCTTGTTATGGGTTCTTCGCGACGAGCTGAAGTTAACCGGAACAAAATACGGCTGCGGCCGCGGTCTTTGCGGTGCCTGTACTGTCCATATAAATGGAGAAGAAACAAGGTCCTGCATCACCGCTGTTGAAAATATCCAGGGCAAGGAGATAACCACCATTGAAGGATTATCTAAGAATTCTGATCATCCAGTGCAAAAAGCCTGGATTGCCGAGGATGTGCCCCAATGCGGGTATTGCCAGTCCGGCCAGATCATGACCGCAGCGGCCTTTTTAACCAGGAATAACAATCCAAGCAAAGGTGATATAGATAATGCCTTAAAAATGAATATATGTCGTTGCGGTACGTATCAACGTATCCGAAAAGCAGTAATTCGTGCGGCAGAGGAAACGAAAGATGGCTGAAAAAACGGATATAAATAGACGGGATTTTCTGAAAATCGCATCTGCTGCAGGAACGGGTCTGGCGATTGGTTTTTATCTGCCGTTTAAAAATAAAATTTTGGCTGCGGACTCAGCATCTGGTATACCCTTTAGTCCCAATGCCTGGATAACGGTCCGTCCCGATAATATTGTAACCATAGCAGTCGATGAGTCAGAAATGGGTCAAGGTGTTTGGACAGCTCTGCCAATGATCATCGCTGAGGAAATGGAATTGGATTGGTCCAAGATCCAGGTTATTCAGGCTCCTGTTGATAAAGATCGATTTGGCAATCAAGGAACAGGCGGCAGTGCATCGGTACGCTCTTCGTGGGAAAAATTGAGGAAAGCAGGTGCGGTAGCTAAGGAGATGCTTTTAGAAGCAGCCGCCCGAAAATGGTCTGTTCCTAAACAAGATTGCTACGGGGAAAATGGTCTTGTCCTGAATCGAGTCAATGGAAAAAAACTGAGCTATGGGGATTTATCCATAACGGCGTCGGGCCTGAAAATTCCTGATAACGTTATCCTGAAAGATCCCCAGGATTTTCGTATTATTGGCAGGAATATTCCCAGAACGGACACACCCCTGAAGGTCAATGGTACAGCGGAGTATGCTATGGATGTGGATTTGCCGAATATGGTTCATGCTTTTATCATTCGCTGTCCTATTTTTGGCGGAAAATTGCAAAAGGTGAATGATGCCAAAGCGAAACGAGTCCCTGGTGTTCTGGATATATTCGAAGTGGAAAATGGCATAGCGGTTGTGGGTGCATCCACCTGGGCTGCCTTACAGGGGCGAAAAACTCTTGATATCACCTGGGATAAAGGTCCCAATAAAGATTTAGATAATGAATCCATTGCCAAATATTTTAAGAAAAAAAGTGAAAAAAAAGGTGCAGTAGGTAGAAATGATGGAAATGCCAGAAAAGCACTAAAGAAGACTGAGAATATTATAGAAGCTGTATACAAAGTACCCTTCCAGGCTCATGCCACTATGGAACCCATGAACTGTGTTGTGGATGTGCAGGATCATCGCTGCCGGATATGGGCACCCACGCAATTCCCTCATTCGGCCAAGAAGCAAGCGGCTGAGATCACCGGGCTGCCAATGGATAAAGTTGAAATTTATGTAACTTTTCTTGGCGGCGGATTTGGGCGGCGTGCCTTTAATGATTTCATAAACGATGGTCTGGAAGTGTCTATGCATATGGGCAGACCCGTAAAACTTATCTGGATGAGGGAAGATGATATGCGCCATGACTATTACCGCCCTGCGTCGCGGCATATATTGAAAGGCGGTCTTAGTGAAACTGGGGAAACAATTGCCTGGACCCATAAAGTAGTGGCCCCATCCATTCTTTTTGGACAAATGTTTAAATATCCAGTGCCATTCAAGGATAAACTGGATGTAATAGCATTGGCTGGGGCAAAGGAGTTGGCCTATTCAATTCCAAATATTCGAGTGGAGTATAAATCAGCGAATACGGATGTCCCGGTAGGTTGGTGGCGATCGGTGTATGATTCTCAAAACGCCTATGCAAACGAATGCTTTGTAGATGAACTGGCCTTTGGAGCTGATCAAGATCCGGTAGAATATCGTTTAAAAATGCTGGAAAATTCACCACGAAGTGCCGGGGTACTAAAAATGGCATCCAGGAAAGCAGGATGGGGCCGCCGTTTGTCAGAAGACATCTTTCAAGGTGTCTCCTGTCACGGATCTTTTGGATCCTACGTTGCCCAGATTGCGGAAGTTTCTGTTCAAAAAGACGGAAGCATTAAAGTTCATCGGGTGGTGTGTGCTGTTGATTGCGGGCAAGTGGTAAATCCATCCATTGTAGAAGCCCAGATGGAAAGCAGTATTGTTTATGGACTTTCTGCGACCCTAAACGGAGAGATCACCATTGAAAAGGGCGGGGTGGCCCAAAGCAATTTTCATGAATTTGAAGTATTACGTATAGATAAAATGCCCCAGGTAGAAGTCCATATTGTTAACAGTAAGGAGCAGCCCGGCGGGGTTGGCGAACCAGGTTTGCCGCCAATTGCCCCTGCAGTTGCCAATGCGGTATTTGCCGCTACAGGAAAAAGAATCAGGAAACTGCCTATTAGACCCAGTGACCTTAGATCCTGACAGAAGATGCCATGTGCAGCAGGGTTTAGGGAACTATTTTT
>DKQR01000151.1:8045-10603 GCA_002471805.1 Fidelibacterota bacterium UBA7303
ACTATTTTTCTGTTATTAAGAGCTGATCGATATGATCTAACGTGGTTCCAATATCTTCCTTTGTATTGTAGAAATGGGGAGAAAATCGTATTGTATCCGCCCTGAGAGATACAAAAACCTGTTGATCCTTTAATTTCTGAACAAGAGCGGCTGAATCATACCCTTCAAAATTTGCAGCTACAATAGCTGATCGTTCCTTTTCATTCACTGGAGATAATATTCGGGCATTTTGTTTTATAAGACCTGCAATCAGCTGATCAGTTAATAAACGGTTATGAGTGCATATAGTTTCTACTCCAATATCCAATATATAGCTAATGGAAGCCTCCAGGCCTCTGGCACAGCCAAAAGCCATAGTACTGAATTCAAATTTTTTTGCCGTATCCGGATATTCAATTCTTCCGGGATCCAGGTCCCACATATGTTTATGGCTGCGGAAACCCACAAGGCCTGGTTCTAAATTATGCTGTAACTCAGGATTAATATACATTACAGCAGCGCCAAATGGACCGCAAAGCCATTTGTAAGCACCACAGACCAGGGCATCAATAAAACCTGTTTTTCCATCAATGGGTATGGCTCCGGCAGACTGGGTCGCATCAACAATAAATAGTGCACCAGCTTCATGTGCTGCATCAGATAATTTTTTCAGGTCGAATACCTGTCCATTGCCGTATTCTACATGGGATATACAAACCACCGCTGTTTGTTGATCCATAAGTTTTACTATATCATCTAGGTCCAGATAATCGTCTTTACATTGTGCAAGTTTTAGAGTAGCTCCAGTAGCATTGGCAACCCGCTGCCAGGGATATACAGTGCTGGGGAACACGATATCGGTACTGATAATATTTTCTCCTTTTTTAGGCGCAATGGCCCAAGCCAGGGAACTAAGTAATTCTGTGGCACTGGATCCAACAGCAATATCAGTAGGATTAACGTTAAATAACTGTGCTGCAAGATCATGAATTGAATCAAAAACATCCGCTTCAGCTAATTCATTAAAATTGTTACTGCCATTGAATGCAACATCGTTATACCAATCAGAGATGGCGGTTCTGCAGCCCTCGTACATTAAGGCAACGTTGGCAGCATTCAGATAAATAAAATCATCTCTTTTGGGGAAATCAGCAGTGGGTACAAGCGGTTTCATTAGCCTGTTATACAGGTGGTAACTGATGGGCAAAGGTCATGAGATCCATTGCAGGTAGCCGTAAATATTCATAGCCATGATAATGAATGACATAGCGGCAGTAGAGTACGCCTTTTTGTAGATCGAATAAAGACCAACAAACAGATTCCCAGTAAACCAGACCAGCCATGAGGATGTAAGTTCATTGGCATTGAGATAATAGCCAAAGATCACCAGTGCAGCACCTGCCCAGCCAATATATTTCCAGGTTATTTTTGAAAAGAACTTTCCCTTTGAATTGTACAAATTATTCGTCATGGTTTATAGACCACATAAATAGAAATGCCATTTTGGAATTTAGTATTTCATTCAACAGTTTCCCTAAGGAAGACTGTATTTTTCCAGCCTATTTTTTGTTTATGACAGTACCTTGGTTAGATTTGAAGTGTGAAAAAACATTCCATATTGTTGCCCATGCTGGTATTTATTTCGTTGGACTGCAGTGAACCACCAAAGGTAGAGAAAGATACAACGCCGCCTGATGTATATATATTAACCCCTGCTACGGGGTCAGTGGTTAGTGAAATGGTGATTATTACTGCTTACGCAAAGGATAATGAAGGTATCGACAGGGTGGAATTATTAATCAATGACACGCTGGCATATTTGGGAGAAAGAGTGGATACACTGTATGCAGTAGAATGGAACAGCACCCATTATGAAAATAACGAGTATCAGTTGCAGGCAGTTGCGACTGATCTGTCAGATAATTCAGCTCTATCTCTGCCTATAGCATTGGTGGTGGATAATTCCAACTCTGCCCCCCAGGCGCAGAATATTGTCAATATTTCCTACAATCAAACAAAAATGACCATTACCTGGGCACCCTCGGCCGAAGCGGATCTTCAGGCCTACGAGATCCTTATTTCGGAATCCTATAACGGCCAGAAAACAAACATAGCCACCATCAGTGACTCCAGTGTGACCAGTTACACTACAACAGATTTTAATCCAGGTGTGGTGCACTATTACTGGCTGAAAGTGATTGATATCTACAATTATACATCCACCGGCAATGGCTATCGATTGATCGATGCTGTCCCCACGCCGGTGACCCTGAACCCGACCCAGGAAGTGAATGGGCTGCATAAATTCTCATGGACCACAAATACAGACTCCGATTTTGTTTCCTATACCTTGAGTATGCTGCGGCTGGAAAATACGGAGCAGGATACTATTTTATTTTTTTCCACCAACAGCCTGGATACATCCTATACGGCACCTTTTGTGCTTACGGAAAAGTTCTATCAAATTACCGTTGAAGATTACTGGGGTCTGAAATCGAAAAGTAATATCCTGGAAGTGGATTTTGGGCCCCCGCCGGTTATTTTATATACCACCGCCCCGGATACCATTGTTCGCCCCG
>DKQR01000027.1 GCA_002471805.1 Fidelibacterota bacterium UBA7303
GATCCGCATGAATGGAAAAATAATCAGAACCAAACCATTCGCCCAACCGTCCAAAACCACAGATCACCTCATCCGCAATCAGTAAGATACCGTATTTGTCACAAATTCTTTGAATTTCTGGCCAATAGGTTTCTGGAGGAATAATAACGCCGCCCGCTCCCTGCACAGGCTCGCCGATAAATGCAGCTATACGGCTCTCCCCAATTTTTTTGATCCTTGCTTCAAGATCCTTTGCTATCTTTATTCCAAACTCATCCGGAGACAGTTTGCCACCATTGCCAAACCAGTAAGGCTGTGCTATATGTTCAATGTCGGTTAGAGTGCCACCCTGTTCATGCATCAATTTCATTCCACCTAGGCTGGAACCGGCAACGGTACTACCGTGATATGCGTTTTCCCGACTGATAATGACTGTTTTTTCAGGTTTCCCCTCTAGGGCCCAATAATAACGGACCATGCGGACAACTGTATCGATTGCCTCTGATCCGGAATTGGTGAAAAAGATATGATTGAATTGGGATGGGGAAATATCAACAAGTGTTTTTGATAATTCAATGGCTGGTGGATGTGTAGTTTGAAAAAAGTTGTTATAGTATGGAAGCTCCCGCAATTGCTCGTAGGCTGTGTCTGCCAGCTCTTTGCGTCCATAGCCTACATTAATGCACCATAATCCGGCCATAGCGTCCAGAATTTTATTTCCGTCTGAATCCCATAGATAAACGCCGTCAGCATTTGTAATAACACGAGTTCCTTTTTCCATGAGAGCTCTATGATCTGTAAATGGATGTAGGTGGTGTTTCCCATCAATTTCTTGCAATTGTTTTGTATCATAAGAACTTGTCATTTTATTCTCTATTTTAGTTTTGTATCAGCGTGGTTTTTGCAGGCTTCCCCAAATAGTTTAAAAATATTTTTATAGAATGGGATCTCCATCATCTTCCACTCCGGATGCCACTGAACAGCCAGAGTAAATGCTTTAGCATCTATTACAGAAAACGCTTCAATTAATCCATCTGGAGCTGTGGCTTCAATTTCCAACCCTTCACCCAATTGATCGATGCCTTGCCAATGAACAGAATTTACCACGGGTTCTTTATCATCTGAGATTTGATCTAAAATTCCACCTTGGACGAGGGAGATGGAGTGGGCGAATTGGTACTGGTCATCAATTTCTAATGTTGAATCTTCACGGTGGTCCATCAATCCTGGTTGCTCATGAACATTTTGATGCAATGAGCCGCCAAAAGCTACATTCATTTCCTGGCAGCCCCGGCAGATGGCAAGGATAGGAATTTTAGCTTTAATGGCTTCTGGAATTAATGACAGGATAGTAGCGTCCCGCTGGGGATCATACTTGGTGTTTTTTTTTCCAGTCTGGCCGTTATATTGATGGGGTTCAATATTTGAGTAACCCCCTGTAAGCAATAGACCATTGATGGTTTTGATAAGTTTTTTCTGGTGTAAGTTTCTGCCTATAGCAGGGATTAATAGCGGCAGGCCGTCTATAGAACTCACCACAGCCTGTACATACTTAACGGCGGTCTGGTAATAATAAAGACCGCCGTGTTCTTCAAAACAAGTGGAAATACCGATTACTGGCTTGGGCATAAGCGTAATGTTTATGGTGTGATTGTTATTTAGGCACTTTTATAATTCAATGTACTTCACAGGTTGTCAATTGTATTGAACGCTTGCTGAATACTGAACGATTTATTAGTCTTCACACTTCTTTACAGGTAAATTTAAATTAAAGGCTGAATAAATGCCTACGATAAAACCAGCTGGTTATAATCAGTACCTAAAAAACAATCCCAATGTAACAGGGATTGATTTGCTCATTGCGGATCTCAATGGAGTGTTGCGAGGTAAACGCGTGCAGCCAAGTGCGTTGCAAAAAGTGTTTAAGGATGGAATTTGCCTGCCCGCGTCTGTATTTGCTCTTGATATTACCGGAGTAACAGTAGAAGAAACCGGCTTAGGGGTTTCCCAGGGCGACTCTGACAGAATTTGCCACCCCATCCCCGGTACCTTGGCGAATATTCCCTGGCATCAAAAAGAAATGGGACAATTGCTCATGACCATGTATGAAGCCGATCACCAGCCGTTTTTCGCTGATCCGCGACAGGTGCTCCACGGTATTTGTACAAAGTTTAAAGAACTCAGGCTCACCCCCGTAGTAGCGGTTGAGCTGGAGTTTTATCTTCTGGATAAGCGAAGAGATAAACAAAAAAACCCTCAGCCTCCCATTTCTCCTGCTACAGGTAAACGGGAACATAATACTCAGGTCTATGCTATGAACGATCTGGACGACTACGGAGAATTTTTAGAAACAGTTTCCAAAGGCGCATATATTCAAGGCATTCCTGCGGATACAGCACTGGCAGAATACGCCCCTGGTCAATTTGAGATCAATTTAAAACATAAACCTGATCCGCTGACTGCGTGCGATAATGCTATTTTGCTTAAGCGGCTGATCAAAGGAGTTTCCTGGAACTTGGGGCTTCAGACCACCTTTATGGCTAAGCCCTATGCAAAACAGGCCGGAAGCGGCATGCATATCCACGTTAGTCTTTTAAATAAAGAGAAGAAAAATATTTTTATGGACCCCAAAAGTGGAACTGGCTCAACAACCCTTCATTATGCAATTGGCGGCATGGCAGACACCATGGCGGAAAGTATGGCAATTTTTTGTCCCAATGCGAATTCTTACAGGCGGTTCCAGCCAGATCTCTATGTTCCCATGGCGCCTACGTGGGGCCTGGATAACCGTACAGTGGCGCTGCGCATTCCTACGAGCCCGGAAAGTGACAAGCGGATTGAGCACCGTGTTTCCGGCGCGGATGCAAATCCGTATCTTGTAGTTGCTGCTATACTTGCCGGGATATATAATGGGATCGAAAATAAAATTAACCCCCCGGAAATAACGATGGGCGATGCCATAGCAAAACACCCGGCATCCTTGCCCATGACTTGGATAGAAAGCTTAAAAGCATTTTCAAATGGGAAAATAATAAAAGAGCTTCTTGGCACTGATTTTTCCCATGTATATTATCAAACCCGCTATAAGGAGATGCAGGAATTTGACCGGCATGTCACACCTCTGGAAATAGATTGGTATCTGAGGACGGTGTAAGGTGCTGTTTATCCTAAAGAAATTGGTTCTCTCATATTCGTCTAATTAATTGTATAAAATGGTATTTGATACTATAATTGATTATTAATAATACAGGGAATAAACCCGGTAAGAGATAGGGAGTATTATATGCAACCAATAAAGCTATTAACTGTTTCTCTTTTATTGTGCACAACAATTTTTGGAGAGGAACTGTGTCCGCCGGCATTTGTTGACGCCTATTTTTTTGATGAAGAGGTTCTTTTGGATTGGCATCAAACATCATTTTATGGAAACCTGCTTTTTGACGAATGTTTTTCAGCGTGTTCTTTGGCAATAAACACCATGGTAATTGATCATGTAGATGACAATGGCCAGGGAGGATGGTTTCGAGGAACAACCGGGGATACAATAGATTGCGGCTCAGGAATGTTCCCATGCGAAGATGGAGGAAATGATCATTTTTCCGCCCGTGCAATGTATACTGGTTCGGATACGATTTCGGTTGATAGTCGGCTGATCACCAGCTCGATTGACCTGACCACATCCACAACAGCATATATTGAATACATTGAGTCATATACTTGGTCCGAGGATGCAAACGACTCCAATATGGTAGAGGTTTCCACGGATGGTGGCGCCACCTGGAATGTAATTCACGCATCTAACCCCGAGGATGTGGCTGAAGATATCTGGTTTGTAACATTAGATATATCTGAATTTGCAGGGAGTGAAATATTAGTTGCCTTTCGTTATTATGACTCTATGGGCTATGGGGAAAACTGGTTAGTGGATGATGTCAAAATATGGGGTGATCATGGTGAAGTAGGAGATACTTGTGGTACGTTCCAAAATTATAATATTTATATGGACGGCGCTCTTATCGGTACATCAAATGTGGAAAGCTATACAGCCACAGGACTGGAAAATGGTACAGAATACTGTTTTCAGGTCACAGCGGCTTATAGCGAAGGTGAATCGGTCTCCAGCGCAGAGGTATGTTCGACACCCATGGGTCCGTTTCAAGCCAATCCCACGAGTTTTAATTTTGAGACCCTGGCAATGGGGGAGTATCGGCAAGACACACTGATACTCCAGAACTATGATACACTGGATGCAGGTTTTGAAATAACATCCATAGAATTATCTAATGTGGATGCGGCCATGGATTTACTGGTTGATAATATGGAAGGGAACTTCAGTGGTTTTTCTGATCTTGATGGCTGGCTCGGTTTGTGGGGCATAGGTGATTCAATATCCGCATCATCAACCTATACGAGTTTTATTGTCCCGGATGATGGCGGACAATTCGCTTTTCTCAATGATGATGTGTTTGGCGCTGGTGCTGATCCCACCGATTCCTGGCTTGTTTCTGATGAAATTCAAGTTGATGGTTGGTATCCAGTTTTTCTTCTCGCAGATATATTTTTCCCGGATACCGATGGTCCCTGCTGGACAAATAATTTATACTCCGACGATTTGCTCATCCATGTGTCTGTAGAAGACGACACAAGCTGGATACTGGTTGATTCCACCTTGTATACAGGATGGAACTGGCAGTCTTACATTTACAATTTGGCACCCTATATTGGCGATGCTAGCAGTTTTAAAGTTGCTTTCCAATATCATGATTGCGACGGCAATTGGGGCTACGGTGTTGCCCTTGATAATATTGCTATCAAAGAAGGAGATGATTTCACCTGGATCACGGTATCGCCTTATAGCGGCACACTTGATGAAATGGGCGGTATAAATGATTCCGCAAATATTGTTGTGGGTGTTTATGGCCCCTATAACGGTTTTAGCGCAGCAGACGAAGTGATTGTAGCTTCCGGAGAACTTGAGATAACCGTACAGGTAGGCGTCGGCGTACAAGTATCCATCGAAGAACTGGGGATTGCACCCCTGCAGTTTGCGCTTCATCAGAATTATCCAAACCCCTTTAACCCTGAAACAATGATTCGTTTTGATGTTGCAGATAAAACTGATGTGAGCATATCGGTTTATAATATACTGGGCGAAAAAGTCACCACACTGTTAAAAGGGAGCTTGGAAACCGGGACTTATCACGTACAATGGAATGGTGTTTCAGACCAAGGAAAAACATTACCATCAGGGATGTATTTTTATGAGCTAAAAAGCCCGCTGTTTCATTCTGTTAAAAAACTGGTATTGGTTAAATAAGCCTGAAAACCTATTTGTTTCGGTCGAAAGCTTGCTGGAAATGACATTGATTTTCAGACACCGGCCTGTCTTTATTTGTCTGGTTTTCTTGGTCCAGACAGTTTTTGGCGGAACCACAGGAAAACTTGCCGGTCGGGTTACAGACAAAGACAAAAATGAACCGCTGATTGGTGCAAATGTGATGGTTGTAGGAACAACACTTGGTGCGGCAACGGATCTTGATGGAAATTATTATGTTTTGCAGGTGCCGCCAGGAACGTATTCTATAAGATTCACTATGATTGGCTACCAGTCTCTAGTGATCAATGATGTAAGAGTAAAAGTGGATCTAACCACAACAATAAATGGAGCTCTGGTAGAAAGCGCGGTTGGGTTGGAAGAGGTGGTTGTTCAGGCAGAACGAGCCATGATTCAGACCGATGTGACCTATTCTCAAGCCAATATCAGCAGCGAAGAGGTTGATCTTCTTCCCGTGGAAGAATTCCAGGATGTGATAGCACTTCAGGCCGGTGTTGTGGTTACAGGCGGCGATATTCATGTAAGAGGCGGCAGGGGGGGTGAAATTTCCTATATGGTAGACGGCATTACCGTTACAGATCCGTATAATGCCGGTGTTGCGATTGAAATTGAGAATAATGCTATTCAGGAGCTGCAATTCATCAGCGGAACCTTTAATGCGGAATACGGACAGGCTATGTCCGGAATTGTCAATATTGTAACCAAAGATGGTGATTACAATCATTTTTCTGGAAATCTATCCCTTAATGGTGGCAGCTATTTTTCAAAAGGCGGCCCGTTATTTACAATTATTCCAGGTTATGAAACTGAACCTGAAAATGAAGTGAATGCGACAGATCTGAATCTGTTTCCTCGCCTGGATAAATTTATCCCCTCTACTGTGCAGGATCTATCGGGCAGTTTAAGCGGGCCTGTTATTCCTGGCCGGATATCCTTTTTTGCTTCCGGTCGAATTAAAAGGGATAATGGTTATTTGAAAGGGCAGCGAATTTTCGACCCTCACTCCTTTATATGGGTAGATGAAAACAACAATTATGAGATCGATGATTCGTTAGGACTGGGCAATGGCTATGTCCCTTCACTTTCTAGTCGAATCGCCGGCGAATCCTTGAGGAAAGCAATTGACAGCCTGAGGCGGGCTGATGAATTTGATTGGATTTCCATGGACTGGAGTGAACAAAAAACAGGACAACTCAAGCTCAGCTGGCGGTTTACACCCCGCATTAAATTAAGCTTTAACCGCATGTACAGCGAAACGCATTCACAATATTATGATCATTCCTATCGTTGGAACCCCGATGGTCGACCGCATGAGTTTCAAACCAACACTGGGAATCTTTTCCGGATGGATATTTCTCTAAGCCAGTCTACATTTGCCAATATATTGTTTTCCAACGCTGTTAATCACTTCCGAAGGCATTTGAGTGATGACCCCGATTACTATAAACAGATACAGAACGAATTTGATGGATGGGCCTCGGATCCATTGAGTGATAATTTGTATGAAGTAGATCCCAAAATATTTGATTTTGCAACTGGCAATAATTTTTATGTAGGCGGTCAATATATGGGTATTTACAATCGCAAATCGATCGTAAATACTCTAAAAACTGAAATTACCAGCCAGATCAACTCAAAGCATCAGATCAAATCAGGATTTGAATATCGGAAAACCAATATCACAATGAACGATATTACGGTCCAGTACAATGCGTATACAAACTTTGATCCTGTATATTCAAACCCATTGGTATCTCCAACCCATGATGCATTTTCTTCAGGCGGGGATGACGGAAGAAATCCTGTTGAGATCTCCGGGTATATCCAGGATAAAATCGAATCGGATGAAATAATTGTCAATGTTGGATTAAGATATGATTATTTCGATCCACAGTGGAAAATTGTAAACGACACAGAAGACCCCAATTATTTAATACCACTAAAACCAATTAACAGATGGTTTGATACAGATGGCAATGGGGAAATATCGGATGAAGAAATGACCAGTAATAATTTAAAAAGTGATAATGATCGTTTAGAATCTAACGCATATGGAGATACCTGGTTTGAAATGGTTAACCCCAAAACTCAAATAAGCCCTCGCTTTGCCCTGGCGTTTCCTATTACAGATAAAGGATATCTGCATTTTTCCTATGGGCATTTTTTCCAGAACCCAAATTTTAGTTATATATACACCAATCCCGAATTTGAGGTGCCGGCTGCGTCAGGTGTGAATACAACCATGGGCAATGCCGATATGGAAGCCCAAAGAACAACCCAGTATGAGATCGGCTTCTCTCAGCAAATAGGCCAGGATGTGGGGATAGAGATCACAGGCTATTTTAAAGATATCCGCAACCTGAATGCGACAAAGATTCATAAATCATTTATTGCCGGCGATCGATATGGTATGTATGTGAATAAAGACCATGCAAACTCGCAGGGCATTACCATTGCACTTTCCAAAAGATCGTTGCAAAATTTTTCAGGAAACCTGGATTATACTTATTCTGTTTCTGAGGGAAACGCATCCGACCCAACAGCTGCATTTTATGATGAACAATCCAACGTAGAACCAGAAAAGATGCTGGTGCCGCTAGACTGGGATCAGCGCCATACCATCAACGCCACCATGACCTATCACCCGACAGCGATGTCGGGTATAAGTCTTGTTTTTAATTATGGCAGTGGATTTCCTTATACCACAGAATTTGTTGGCGTTCGTACTGCTTTTGAAAACAATGCGCTGAAACCGGCTTCTTCCAATCTGGACCTGAAAAGTTATTACAATTTCATTTTTATGAGAAAGCGCCAGATATCCGTACACATCAATATTTATAATTTTTTTGATGTCCGCAATGAAGAAACTGTTTATAATGATACAGGGCGTTCCACCTATTCGCTGTTACCGACTTACACAGCACAATACAGTGGTCCAGCCCTAAACACACTGGAGGAATATCTCGTGAGGCCTCACTATTATTCGGCACCAAGACAGATTAAAATTGGATTAAGCGTTTCTTTATAGTTGCCTGATGAAAAAATATTTTATTCTTTTTCTGTTTTTACCCTTGATGGCCGGAGACTATCCCAAGAAACCGGTAAAAAATCAAAATCCCTTGTTTCGAACCCCTGCCAAAACGACAGCAAATATAGATCGAAAATATGGCGATCATTCCGGAAACAGGGTCCTGTGCCGTTTTTATAATTTTGGCGGTATTGGAGATGCCGGCGGCAGTTTTTCCGGGATCTATCCTATCGGCTCGGGCCACGCATATTTTTTTGAATTTACGCCGGTGGTTGCTGCCAGCGTCGTTGATACAGCAGGATACAGGAGGCATATCATCTCTGATGGCGCTGTTAATCTTGTTGATGATTCGCCGGAAGGAACACCCTGGGGCTTTGAGCCGCTGCCGGGCTATGCGAACCCGAATCAAGAATATATGGCAATGAGTACTATACCAAAATCATGGCCCAGTTTCTGGCCCAACAGGGCCAGTGACTGGAATGGGGTTTGGAATGGGCAATATGGGAAATATGTAAGAGCGGATCAGGAATCCTATTTTGTCATGGATGATTACTACAATAATGAATTTGCTTTTTTCCCTGACAACAATGATATGGATCAAGATCTTCGCAGGGCTGGCTTGGGTATTGAAATTGAAGCAAGGGGATACCAGTGGAATCACCCGGCAGCAGAAGATATCATCATTGTTACATATTGGATAATGAATGTAGGCTCATCAAGGCTGGATAGTGTCATTTTTGGAATGTATGGTGATGCAGATGTAGGCGGGGCATCAGATTTTTCTGATGACGATGCCTGGTTCGATACAGAAAACGATATGGTATATCAATGGGATCATAATGGCTGGAGCAATTCTTATGGAGGTTTTAAGCCTGTCTATTTCGGCTGGAGTTTTTTAGAATCTCCCGGCAACCCTCATGATGGTATTGACAATGATGAAGACGGCATGATCGATGAAAGTCAGTTTGACGGCATTGACAATGATGGAGACTGGCTGATGGAAAGAGATGATATCGGCTCCGATGGGCTTGGTGAATACCATATTGATTATCCCGGGCCTGATCCAGACGGCACCGAAGGTAACGGTGTCCCAGATTTGGGAGAACCTAATTTCGAGATCACTGATAATGATGAGTCAGATCAAATTGGGCTGACAAGTTTCTATTCTGCCCCATATCCCAGCATCCAGCCAGATAATGATGAGGTCATGTGGAATCAACTGGCTCCGGGCACATTTCAGGTTCCTGCCCAGAATATTGACCAGACATTCCTTTATGGATCTGGCTATATCTCCTTGGAGCCGGGGGAAAGAAAAAAGTTTGCAGTGGCAATGGTATTTGGTGAAAACATGGCGGACATCACCCGGAATACGAATACGATGCAAAATATATATGATAATGATTACAGCTTTGCAAAGCCGCCCCTAAAACCGACAATGACAGCCGTCCCTGGAGATAAAAAGGTCACCCTTTACTGGAATGATTTTGCAGAAAAATCCATGGACCCAATCTATGGGTCAGATTTTGAAGGTTATCGGGTTTATCGCAGCACAGACCCCGGTTTTATCGATGCCTATACCGTAACAGATGCCTATGGAAATATAACCTTTAAAGAACCTCTTGTTATTTTTGATCTGAAAAATGGCCTAAAAGGACCGCACCCAATTGGCTTCAACGGTGTTCAGTTTGATATGGGAGAAGACTCGGGGCTGCAGTATCTCTATGTTGATTCAAACAGTGTAATAAATGGTCAAAAATATTATTATGGAGTTACCGCTTACGATAAAGGATACGATCTTGATTTTTATGAAAAAGGTTTTGCTGAACGGGAAAACCTGCAGGAAATTGCCCCGTCTGAGTGTTCAATCATCATGGACCTGGATTATAAAGGCAATGTGGTGAATGTGAGTGAAAATGCTGCAATTGTTACGCCCAATGTCACAGCAATAGGATATGTGCCGCCTAATAAAGCGATAGAGGGCGAAAGCTTTGTTAAACGTATTTCGGGATATGGTTCAGGCAGGGTAGAAATTGAAGTGGTGGATCCATATACAGTAAAAGACAATAATGAATACCAGATCGTCTTTGACACCCTTCAAACGGCGAACGATGTTGTTTTCAATGTTCGCAATCAGGAGGAGGTTTTAGAAATATTACCAATTCTGGACAGCATTGCCAGGACATCATATGCTTACCTGGACTCTAATACCGTATTGGTGACCAACCATTCCGGAAATAATACATATACGCCAGGAGTTGACTATACTTTTAATGCAGAATTAGGTCTTTTTGCGGTAACTAATGCAGAAATGCTTCAAACAGAAGCCCTAACAGTCAGTTATAAATATTATCCTATTTTTCATGGGAATGCCATGAACGGGGAAATGGACAATCCTATTTTTGATGGCATGAGAATTTTTCTGTATGATTCTGATGTGGGCTTAAATGAGGATTCGACCCTATGGACCATCGGGAACTGTAATTACCGCCACAATGTTAATGTCAGTCGTATTTACCCCGCCGATTTTGAGTTGCAATTTGAAGGAAATATTAGAGATTCAATATCGGTTGATGCGTATGGTACCCACGCACCATTCATTATTAAAAATGTCACTCACGAAGACAGCCCTCCATTCAGAATATCAGATTATGACCAAGATGATGAATGGGATCCGGATGAACCAATTATGATTCGACCCTATGAAGGACAAACATCACCATTGATTACCATACGATTTTACCAGGATTCCCTGGATATTACCGAAACAATAATCTTTGATACCTTATTTAGCGGAAGCGACACTGTTTATACAGATACAACCATTTATGATACCACCTTCTTAGAAGTAATCGACCCGGTCCAGGGAGACATATTTAAAGTTGCGATTAACAGGCCGTTTTCTATGGCGGACATTTATTCTTTTACATCTACTGCCTCAAAAATAGATAGAGCGGAAGCAAAAGACCTCCTGAATCAAATTGCAGTTGTCCCCAATCCCTATGTCGTAACAGCTTCTTGGGAACCGAAACATATATATCAATCCGGGCGCGGTCCTAGAAAAATTGATTTCATCAATCTGCCCAGTAAATGCACGATTAAAATATTTACACTATCCGGGTATCTGGTTGACACCATTGAACACAGCACTTTCAACGAAAACGGCTCCGAATCATGGGATATGTTATCCAAAGACGGTTTAGAAATTTCATATGGTGTTTATTTGTATCATGTTGAGGCGGAAGACATAGGAGAAACCACAGGAAAATTTGCGGTGATCAAGTAATGAAAAGATTTATTACATTATACAGTTTTTTCTGTATACTGTTGGCGCAAACCAATGTAGCAACCACAGCGGCTTCCTTTCTAGAAATCGGCGCAGGTGCAAAGTCGCTTTCCATGGGCGGTGCTTATGTGTCTGTTGCCAATGATGTAAGTGCATTATACTGGAATCCATCAGGGATTGTGAATGTGGAACATCCATCAGTACATATTTATCATTCGCCATGGCTTGTTAAAACCAGTTTCTATCATGGTGGCGCCGTAGTGCCTATGGGTCAGGCAGGTGTTCTGGGTGTTTCCTATACCACTGTAACCATGGATGAAATGGATGTGCGTACTGTGACGTATCCTGATGGTACCGGAGAAAAATTTAATGTCAGCAATTTAGCCATGGGAATTGCCTATGCGAAAAAATTAACGGATCGTTTCTCTTTCGGTTTTCAAACCAAGTTTGTCCAGGAGAAAATTTGGAAGATGCGGGCCAAGGGGCTGGCTGTAGATATAGGGACGCTGTTTTTAACCACCAGCGGTATGCGGATCGGGATGAGCATTTCTAATTTTGGCGGTAAAATGGGTATGGGCGGGATCAATACCGCTGTCGATTATGATGTGGACGAAACTATCTATGGCAATAACGATAAAATAGACGCCCACTTAGACGCCGCCGAATGGCCTCTGCCGCTGATCTTTCGGTTCGGGGTCAGTCGGGATTTTGCACTGCCCGGCAAGCAGCGCATAACAGTGGCCGCTGATGGTGTCCACCCTAACAACAATGTGGAAACGGTGAATATGGGTCTGGAATATGGTTTTTCTGAGATATTATTTCTGCGCCTGGGTCGTTCGCATTTGTTTATGGAAGACGCACAGCAGAATGGCCTATCTTATGGGCTGGGCCTGAATTATAAAATTCCACGGGGCCCACAGCTGCGAGTTGATTATGTATTGCAGCCTTTCGGTGTATTCAACAATAATACGGGCTACTCCATTTATGTTACTTTTTAGTTTATTTAATTACGAAACAAGAGATCAAAACATAATATTAGTGTAAAAAATTAATTTAACTGGATTTTTTTACTAGGCTTCCGCGAGGTATTAGCTTACCAGATTTAATGGAAGTTGAAAATATATAGTTACGATTCTTGTATTGTGTATTTTTAGTATTTGTTTATTAATACAATAATACTTAATTTTAATTAACTATATCTTAAGTATAATAAATATTAAATTGATAATATGGAAACTGCATCGAAAATAATTAATGATCTTATGTCTCGAAAAGGTTTTCGTAAAAAACAGGAGGCTGCTGAATATTTTGGTGTGTCCCCCCAGGCCTTGAGTATATGGATCACCAAAGGACTAATACCTCCAAAACATTTATTAAAGTTGAAAACAGAAAATGAAGCGCCAACCCAGCCACAGCAGCA
>DKQR01000208.1 GCA_002471805.1 Fidelibacterota bacterium UBA7303
CGGGTTATTCTCCTTTCGATTTTGAACGGCAGCATCTACCCTGGTTTTTATTTCTGGGGCTGGTTCCTTCTGTCCTGGGGCATAATCTTTTGAATTATGCTGTCCGCTTTATTTCCTCAACAGCGGTGGCCTCCGTAGTCCTTGGCGAACCTATACTGGCATCATTTTTCGGTTTTATTCTTTTCCAGGAAGCCATGCCCCCGGCATCTCTGATCGGAGGGCCTATGATTATTATTGGTCTATATTATATATTGAGCAATCAATCGCCTGATTAATCTTTCATTCATTTCTTCGGGGTCCGCCGGCCGATGGCCTCTGGTAAAAATCCATTTTCAAGCTGATAAGTTCTAATAGATGGTTCGCTCTGGTATATACCATGGCTTTCCTCTGGAAGCAAGGCGGCGATCCGACACATGAGCTGGCGACCTGTTTCTCTCAAGATACTGTCTTTTTCCTGTTTTGTCCCTTTAATCTCAAAAGGCCCGAATGGTTTGCCTATATTTATCCTCACTCTGGAGCGAACGCCTCGGAACAGGTCTTCCCAGGCATTTTCCGCCCCATATATGGACATGGGTACGATAGGCGCTTTGCCAACTGTCGATAAAAACACAGCCCCGTTCCGAGGTTTCTGCAAGGCCCTGCCCGTCTGCATTCCTTCAGGAAATATAGACAGTATTTCACCCCGCTTTAACACTTGTATTGCTTTTTTGATCGCGGATGGGGCCAGCCGTTTCCTGTCTACAGGAATCCAACCATAAATGATGGGAGCCCACATAAAATACCATTCCACATTCTGATCAGAGGCAGCAATGAAATTCAGTGGTTTTTGAACGCCATATGTAAAATACAAGGGATCATAGTAACTGAAATGGTTACATGCAATAACACAAGGTCCTTTTTTCGGCAAATGCCATTTCCCGGTCACTTTTATCCTGGCAGTGGCTGAACACAATAATAAAGACGCATAGCCCAATAGATATCGCCACCATTCCGGCCGCGGAGAAAGTGTTTTTAAAAATTCCGGGCCAGCCATGAGCCGTGATGGTCTCTGCTTGTAACAAAGCGGAAAAACAACCCCGTCCCCGCTTCATAACATGCTAGAATGGAAGATCGTCGTCCACTTTTTCTGAATTACCGGTACCGCTGTTTTGTGGTGTTCCGTCTCCCCTGCGGCCTAACATGGTGAAATTATCGCAGCGGATCTCTGTAGTCTTGCGTTTCACCTGGTTCTGGTCTTCCCATTCCCGGGTATTCAATCGACCTTCAACATATACCATCTGTCCTTTTCTCATGTATTCTACAGCTGTTTCTGCCATGCGCCCATACATCACCACCCGGTGCCATTCGGTGCGCTCCTGTATATCGCCGTTCTGGTCTTTCCAAGATTCATTGGTAGCAATGCTCAGGTTTGTAACCGCTGTTCCCTGGGGGGTAAAACGGCTCTCGGGGTCCTGTCCCAGATTTCCTACCAGGATCACTTTATTTACGCTACTTTTTTGCATAACTCAACTCCTTTAATATGATTGTTACAAGTTAGTTTGTGGTTGGCTGGTGCCGCTCACGCGTATTATTTACTAAAAAAAGAAACTGTGTTGCAAGTATTTTTTTTATACTCAATGAAATACAAATAAAAAGGGGCCCAATACTGGGCCCCTTTCTTTATAAAAGAAGATATAATTGATATCTTATTTCATCAAGACGAGTTTCTTGACGCTGACAAAATCACCAGCCCGAATCCTGTAAATATACATACCGGATGCAACTGGTCTGCCATAGTCATTCTTCGCTGCCCACTGTACCTTATAGCGGCCAGGCTCTTGCTGACCTTGCACCAGGGTGCGTATACGCTGACCGGCGACATTATATATCTCCAGGTGCACATCCGCAACTTCCGGTATATCATATTTGATATTGGTAATGGGATTAAACGGGTTTGGATAGTTGTTATACAGCGCGAACTCATCAGGTATACCAGCGTTCTCAATCGCGGACAGGTAGTTAGAAATATCTACCGTAAAGGCCCTGGGCCCATTCCCCGCTGCAGTACTGTCCCAGCCATCATTTGCATAAACAGTCCACTCAAATGTGGTGTTTTCAACCGTATCTGCCATCGTTAACAATTCCACAAATACCATGTAGTCAATAAAAACACCGTTTGTCGTGGTATCAAAAGACACCGTTGCCCCTGATGTCGTTTCTGTTAATGATATCGTGTAGGAAATTGGGTCATTGTCCACTAGATCGGATGATGGCTCCCACATAAAAGCTGCCTGATCGTCAGCATTGTCTAGATTTATCGCCAAAAGAGCACCTTGAGGAGGGGCAAGAAGGAGAAAGTCTCCTGGAGGGTTGTTAACCAGGTTTACATCTGCTTCATTGGAAGGAACAGAGATTGCATCGTCATAAACAGCCACAACGGTGTAAACATGGTTGCCCCAATCTTCATCGAAAAGGTTGGTCCATGTTTGAGTCATGCCTGTTGCAGCAACCGAATCACTGCCATCACGAACTTCATAGCCCAGAAGCATGCTTCTGTCGGCTTGCTCCATTATTGGCAGTTCCAGACCGTTTGTTGTGGGTATCAGGTCCACCATATCGAACTGGTTTGATACTTTACCTGTCTGGATTGTGTTTACAACCACATTATTTCCACCTGTGCTTTCAGGCGGCACCAGGTGGGCTGTAAGGTTGTCAATATAAGCACTGCCGTGCTGGTTGCCGTCGGCTTGGCTTAATTCAACACCAATGTTAACATACACAGCTCCTTCAGGAACCACACCATCTGCATGACGGTGGTGCCATACTGTTGCTTCATCTGCTGCGTCAAACACAGGAGAGTCATGCCGGCTAATAAAGCCCCAGTTGATATCCCAATAAGAGATAAACAAAGTAACAGTATTTGTTCCTTGACCAATCCAGTCGTCTGCATGGGACATTATTTCGGCATCTACAGAAATTGCTGTCCCCGGCGGAAAAATTGGATGGTTCCAGCTTTCTCCTGTAAAAGTCTGGTAATAGGCATTTGTATTGGCAGCGCCATTATACAGTCCCCACATTTTCAGGGAATAGTCTCCCTCATAGGGCACAAGGGTCTCCGACGAACCATAGATAGGATCGCCAGTGGGCGCCACAAAGTGACTTCCATTTTCAATGGGCCACTGACTCCAACCCGTAGCAACGTTCTGCCAGCCGTTCATACAACACCAGATTTCTTCAAAACCCGGATTCATCATAACCTGAGGCGGCGGAGG
>DKQR01000046.1 GCA_002471805.1 Fidelibacterota bacterium UBA7303
TAAAATATTATTTGCCAATTTCCCGGCGATACTTAATATTTTTTTCACCTGGGGAACATAGGTTAAAGAGATATAAATATTTTCCCAGCGCCCCATAATATAATGAGACCTAGTTTTTTCCATATCATCCTTCTTCAATAATAAAATAAGATCCTGTCGATCCTGGGATGTGATTTCAGGTGTATAAATCCAGTATTTATACCCCTCCTTGCAGCCTGGATTATCCAATTAAATACTGATTAAATCCAGTTGCTTATAGTATTTGATCACATCCAGATTGGCCAGGCGATCTGAATCTGAAATGGTAAAAATAACGTCCTCCTGACCCCTGAGCCAGAATTTTACCTCCTGGCCATTTTTCAGTAATCGCTCCAGCCGAACTACCTGCTCGTATTTCAGCGGCAGGTCAATCTCTTCCATGGTAACACCCCGTTTCAAAATATCAACATTTTGATCCAAATTGTGTACGGCCCAAATCATCCGGTCCTTTTTATCATTCATCACCACGATCCTGTCGTAAAATATCCAGTCATCACCGCGATATCGAAAATTCAAGCTAAGTTTTTTTTGTTTCCGGGTGTGAGTGATAGTCACCATAAACCGTTCATACACCTTGGAGTAAAATCTATATTTATGATAAATGCGGCTGATGCCCCTTTCTTTATCCTGAAACTCATATAATGGTATTTTCCTGCCGTCCTTATGAATAGGCAGGTATTCACGGGGAATAGTAAAAATACATCCGCAGAAATACAGGGCAGCAGTAATACTGAAAAATTTAACCCTTTTCATAATCTGGAATGATTGCAGACAACTGAAAAACAAGATATAGATTTCCCGCTGTTGCCACCACGCTAACAGCAGTAATAGATATGAATTATTAGGCTTTAATTCCTGCTGGAGGCGTTCCAGGAATGGTCACCATAGCGGTCAAATAGACCCGCGATCCCGTCCCGGTCTGAATCGGTGCCAAAATAACCTGTACGGATACCAACAACATTTGCTGTTTCCAAAAAACCGCTGCCTCCGGAGCTGGTACCTAGATAGACGGTCTGGCGGCCATTGGAATTAAAGGTGCGCAGTTTCCCAACACCATCCTCGCCGGTACCAAAAAAGGAGGTTTCAAAACTGCCTGCCTTGAATGTGGATAAAAAACCATTGCCTGTTTCTCCGGAACCCAGATAGACCGCCTGGTTGCCGTAGGCGTCCGAGGTCCTTAGGAAACCAACCCCGTTTTTGCCTGTACCTAGGTAGGCGGTCTCCTTACCCTGTTCGTTGTAAGTAGCAATATAGCCGCCCCGCCCGTTATCCCGGACAACGATGGAATTGACTACGATATCACCTAGGGTGGTTCTCTGTGCGCCAATAAATAAGAATGTACTGGCCGTTAAGCAGACAGCGGTAATGAATCCTGTTAAATACTGTTTCATTTCAGACTCCTGTGCTATTCTTCCTCGTCCGAAATCTGCTGTTCCGCATCCAGCCCGGACTGTTTTTTTTGCCAATCGAACAGACCGTAGCCAATGGCCGCAAGTAAAAAGACCCATGCGATCAGGGTTATGTCCATCGATAATTCCTTTTTTGAGCTGGTTTGCTAGTATGTTTTCGGATCAGATTGATCCGTGAATGTCCTGAAATATAATTAATGCTGATGCTCTCAGCAAGTCTATGTATCTTTAGTGTTGGACATAGAAAATTCTGCTAAATATCAGAATTTTCTATTCAAATTGAATACGCTGCCGAATAGATAGAAATTCAGTCAATATCCTCATTTTTGATTCGAATCAAAGGCTTCCTTTGTCCTTCCTCTGTATGACTTATTTTCCCCTGGAAAGTTTTTATGACTGCATCCAGAGAAAGAGCAGCTTTATGATCTGCATTTTTTTAATCTATTATTTATATTTTAATTCAAACTCCGGCTGCAACGGCAACCTCCCGGTCTTCCTTCCAATAGGTATACATAAACCATGCTGTGACGCCAGAGGCCATAATAAAATAAACGGTAAGTGCCGGCTGGATTCCCGGAATAGATCCACTGGCGTGGAACCAGTCCTGCTGCCTATGCAGTATAGCTAACCCCAAAATATTTTTCAGGGTCTCAAAGAGTAAGGCAGAGCGATTGCGGTCCATAAGATCCGTTAAGGCATAGACTGACAGACCTATAAAACCGCCGTAAAGAAATATACCCGGCACACCAATATCGGCAATATGGTCCAGGAGATAAAAAATAAAGAAAAGTGAAAAAAACATCTGTACACAAATAAATACTTTTAGGCCTGTTGATGCGTGAGTATGGTACTTTTCAAAGTGATAGGGATCGTCGATCTTTTTTACTGGATATGTCTGGGCAACATCCTCCGGGCGCCAGCCGGTGGGCATAAACCAGATACGGATCTTATCCAGCCAGCTCCGAGCATGCCAGGCATCTTGGGTCAATAGCCACAGGTGCTGATAATTGATTCTAATAGGGTTCCAGGTACGTGCCTGTCGGGTGATGCCGTACACCGGCGGTACATGGGGAAGTTCTTCCTGGAAAGTGCCAAAGAGTTTGTCCCAATAAATGAAGATCTGGGAAAGGTTTTTATCAAGGTATTCCGGATTGATAGCATGGTGCACCCTGTGATGAGATGGTGTTACAATGATCTTTTCCAGAAAACCCATTTTATCAATATAGGTGGTATGATACCAGAATTGCGCGAATAGATGCAGCGGGGCCAGGATAGCGATCACACTGTGAGGAATGCCAATAATAGCTGCCGGTAGCAGTAAAAATGTGAACAGGCTAAATATGGAAGATATAGACTGGCGCAGGGCGCATGCCAGATTGAAATATTCACTGCTGTGATGAATAACATGACGGTTCCAAAATATATTGATGTGGTGGTTCCAGCGGTGTGACCAGTAACCTTGAAAATCAATGGTGATAAAAGCCAGAATATAAATGGCCCAGTTTGCTTCAATTGTAAACAGGGCCAGATGATCCACCATCCAGCCATAGCTAATAATGCCGATACTGAGTCCTAAAACATCCTTGGTGACATTGGTCAGCCCGGAACTGAGACTGGAGACCAAATCATTAATATTCATCAGGTCATCCTTCTTATACCAACTGTAGATATATTCCGCCAGAATCAGGATTAAGAATATGGGAATGACCGTAATTAATATCTGTCCATAGTATTCCATAATGTCATTAATACTTTATCTTTATGATTCAAGCCAATTGCTTACTTTTTATCAGATCAGGATTATTGGAGAAACCAAAGGTCTGATAGACCACGGATAGCAGAAAAACCACCACAATTAATTTTTGTGTAACCACCTGAAAAATCATGGCAGCTTCTGATTCCCGGGCATTAGGTCCAAATTCACTTATAGCAATATACACTGCAAGAAATAAAGCAAAAAACACATACCCGAAAGCATACTTTGAGGGCATAACATCCGAACGATAGATAACAATACCAAAACACAGGCTTGTAGCCAATGCCATTCTAAAAATACCATTGGCGAATAAAATATGCTGATTCAGGTAAAGGTCTGAAGGAGTCAAGGCAACACCAATAAAGGACAGGCCCCCTAAAAGCCCGAATAAGGTGCCGATCTTTGCCAGGGTATGATTTGCCTTGGAATGCCTGAAGAACTCCGGCAGGGTAAAATAAAATATAGAAAAGGTAATCCCAGTAATAAGCAATGTTAAATTAAATATTAATGATGAATGAAAATTCTGAACACCATTATAGGCGACTGCCCGGCCCAGATCGCTGAAAAAATTTTGAGTCAAATGATAATTTGCTGAATGTGGATTGTGGATCGTGCCACCGGGATAGAGCTGCATGGCGACCAGATTAAAAATAATGAAAACAGCTGCCGCTGCCCTTGGCGCCTGTACCAGCCAGAAGTCATTGCACAGATTTGATACCCAGGTAAAATTCATTATAGCACTTCCTTTGCGAGCGTTAAAATTGGAATAAACGAGGTTTTTTACGCAAGAAAAATAATAAAACCCTGTCGTTATGCAGGGTTTTATTCAAGGGGATTAAAACTTAGGGGGCTGCGTTTTCATCCAGAAACATTGATTTCTCCATGGAAGCAAAGAATTTCCTGAAAAAATCCGGTTCATGAATACCACCTGTTGCCAAGATAGCCCCATCCTGCTCCGATTCACCGCTGGCGCTGACGCGAATCTGCGTGTTCAGAGCATCTAATTCTTCCAGATTGATGGTAACTTTATAGCGATAGATCACCGGACCTTTGGGAGAATCATCTACCGTATAATAATTATTTGTTTCCCCTCCTCCATTTCCTGATGAAAACCAAGAACCTCTATTTCCACTGGATGAACTCTTAGGAGATTTTTTGTCATCATCTTCATCATCATCCGAGCCTCCAAATACATTGTTAAAAACGATAGCGAATATGCCAACAACCAGACCAATCATAAGCACGCTTACACAACCTGTTACCCAATCTTTCTTCCCGGCCTCTTCCTGATCAACACCGGAGTCTACGGGAACTGTATCGGGCGATACATCCGCTTTCTTTTCCTCTGTTGTACGGCTGGCAGTGATCAAGCCAATATCAGAATTAAGGACATCAATGGTATAATCCAAATCCTGAAGTGAACCAATTGCTGCTTTCAAGACTGTTTTACTTTCCCGCGGAAATTTTCGAGTCTGCAATTGGCGGTTGACAGCAGTCGGCGGTTTGGCCTGTGGGGCAGCTGGCGCTGCTTTGAGCACCATGGTTGTCGACATATTTATAATCAGGGAAATATACAGAAATTTTCCCTGGATTGTCCGGGGTTGGACCAGGCGGCGCATCAATTTAGTATTTCAGGCTTTGATAGGTAAAATCTGAAACATTTTTATTCTCATCGAAGGTAATAATCACCGTCAATGATTTTGTTTCATTTGTAGCATTGGCTGCAGCAGATGAAGTTGTGCCGCCAAATAAAAAAGCCAGAAAACCTTGGCCCAGGGTACGCTGACCATAATTGACCGTAGCGGCAGAAGATCGGCTGCTGCCCACCTTATCATAGGTCCATACCTCCTGCGCCTTTGAGTTTTTGGTAACAATATTCGGTGAACCAAGCACCTCCAGTACCTCCGCCTGGCTCATGCCTTTGCGAATCTTGCTTTGTACTGTGCCCAGGGTCAGGATATTGCTGGGCTCTGGCGAAGGCGGTGGTGGAGAGGATGGGACCGCACAGGCAGAAACAAAAATTGACAGTATAATAATGTGAAAAAGGAATTTCATTTTTCTCTCCTAATTGGTTATGGAATTTAGTCTTTTAACTTTTATATTGGGAAAAAGTTCTAAATTATTTAGACATTAGTTTAATTGGGAAATAACAGAGGAGTGTTTTTTTTGTAGATCTGGTAGTCCTTTTGTTTACCCCAATTCTTTTCTGCCTGTGCTTCCAGGATCGGAATACCACTTACTTTTGTGAGCAACAGGTAAACAAACAGTGGAGATAAAAGACTTACATATTGCCAGCTCCATAGCACCGGCAAAGCCATGATGGCAATTCCAAGCCATAAAATTATCTCGCCCAGATAATTGGGATGCCTGGAAAGGGCCCACAGGCCGGATTGAATGAAGTTACCCTTATTCTTTTTTTCTGCCCTGAATCTGCTTTTTTGCAGATCCGCCATGACCTCAATTATAAAACCACAGATCCACAATACAAGACCAAGATAGAATGTTACATCCACCTCCGATATCTTCGTGGATGTAACAGCGGTAAGTGCTGCCAGACAGGTAATAAAGACCCATAAGCCCTGCAGGGTCCAGGTCCGGAGAAACAGTGGGAATGATTTTTTCAATTTCCGGAAACGTTTGTCCTCACCGGCACGATGAATACGCATAAATAAAAATCCACCGAGACGCATGGCCCATGCAAAGACCAGTACCACCAACATTATTGACCTTGTATCGGTACTGCCAGAAAACTGGTGGCTTTTATAATAGAAGGCAATGCTGGTAATCGCTAGAACAGTAATACTGCCGGTTAAATCAAAAAAATGTTCTGTTTCCCAAATAAAAGATGGTATGAAAATTAACCATTGCAATAGGAAACCTATACCCAGGCAGATGAATAAAACCGGAAAACCTCCGCTTTGCAAGCCTCCCTGGGAACAGGCCAAAGCTGCCAAACTGGCAATACAGACTGCTATAATACTGGTAACATAGGCTGAGAACCCTGGATTCATTTTTCACCCAAGACTTTAGAAAGGTCGATATCCAGCCTGGGGTCCACCAATCTTGCCTCCAGCGAATCATATTCGACCTGGGTAATTGCTTTGGTATAAAGAGCCTGCTTTAAATAAAGCATTTTCTGGCTGTTTTCGATCTTTTTCTGATGCTCTAACTCTGCGGAAGTTCTATTAGAACCCGCGCAGGAAAAAATAAAGAGTATAGTTACTGCAGAAAAATACTTGTGCATGATGTTTTCTTTTTTCTGAAAGTGATAAAGTGCTGAAGTTAAGGAGAATGATTCATTTATGCGGAACTAACAAGCAGAGCGCCACAGACGGCTAACCCCACTGCCAGCCATTTCCTGGGTGTCATGGGTTCCTTTAAAAACACTGCTGCCATCAGAATGATCAGGATAGTAGACAGTTGATTATAGATAGCGGCACGTCCGGCCAGGGTATATTTGTATCCCGACAGCCAGAGAATTACCGATAAATATGTTCCCAATAATGCTCCTGTAACCAAATAGGGATTCCTAAGTCCCGTCTTCATCGTATCTGTCAGGGCATTTCGTCCCTTTGAAATCCATAGAAACAATGATGATAAAATGAATCCTGTACTGAACCGGACCAGGGCAACAAAAATGATGGAGTAAGATTCCATGATCGGCCTGACCAGCAACACGGAGTAAGCCGTCAAGGCCGCTGCCCCTACACCGTAAACCACACCTTTAAGAATATCTTTATTATCAGATTGTGCCGGGATTTTGAGACTACCAACGGTAATTCCAGCTATGACCAGCACAGCGCCGGCATAAGACTGAGTTGTGATAGTTTCTTTAAACATCAGGAAAGCAAATAAGAATACAGCGGGAGAATAACTGGTGCTAACAATGGCGTTCAGCCCGGCACCCAACCGGCGCAGGGAGGCCAAAAACAGCAGATCCCCAAGAGCCACACCCAGAACCCCGCTAAAAACCAGGATACCCAGATCAATACTTGATAACTTTGGGAATCCCTCTCCCAGGAGAAGCAGCGTCAACACAAAACCTGTCATTCCAATAAAATTTTTCAGGAGGTTCATTTGCAGACTGCCCAGCCTGCGGCTGGATAAATCAAAAAGGATCACAGCAGATGACCAGCACAGAGCGGTCAGGAGCGCATAAATGTCACCGGTATTTAAATAAAACCCCATCTATAGAATTGTAGCAGGACAATAAAATATATTTGTCCATGATTCTCCCATGAGAATTGCACACTTTGAATCTAACTCTACCAGAATAAATTAAAAATCCTGATATAAGGATGGTGTATGGTTCTGATTTGGACCACTGAAATGATCCCAGCTTCGTATCGGTCTTTAATCCAGCGGATGAAAGCATGTAAATTTCCACGCCCATATTAGAGAATGATGGCGGATTATAAACGATTGATCAATGCATTGCCCCATGGTTCACAAATCCTGCATGAACCCCTGCTGAATAAAGGAACGAGTTTTTCGGATGCAGAAAGGGATCAGCTGGGACTTCGCGGACTCTTACCCCCAAGGATTCTATCCTTAGAAACTCAAAAAGAAAAAATTCTGGAAAATTTCTTTGCCATGGAAAATGACCTGGAAAAATACATTTTCATGATTGCTCTCCAGGATAGGAATGAAACTTTATTTTATCATACGGTCATTGATGAAATTGAGGCCATGATGCCCATCATTTATACACCAACAGTGGGGCAGGCCTGTCAGGAGTATGACCATATTTTCCGCCGCCCCCGGGGCCTGTATATTTCAATCCAGGACCGGAATAATATAAAAACCATCCTTGGAAACTGGCCCAATTCCACAGTAGAAGTTATTGTGGTTACAGACGGGGAACGAATACTGGGGCTGGGAGATCTGGGTGCCAACGGTATGGGCATACCCGTTGGGAAATTATCCCTATATACATCTTGTGCCGGTATTGACCCCTCCCGCTGCCTACCCATCACCCTGGATGTAGGTACAAATAATACAACCCTTTTAAAGAACCCGCTTTATCTTGGACTGCAACAAGAACGTCTTCGCGGTAATGAATATGATTCTTTTGTGGATGAATTTATGGCTGCCGTTGCGGAAGTATTTCCTGAGGCAGTGATTCAATTTGAAGATTTCGCAAATGCTAATGCTGCCCGCCTGCTGCAAAAATACCGGGATTCATACCGAACATTTAATGATGATATCCAAGGCACCGCTGCCGTAGCCCTGGCGGGCCTTATGACCAGTATGAAAGTAACATCTCAAGCTCTGGAAAACCAGACCCTGGTCTTTTACGGGGCCGGGACAGCCGGGATTGGAATCGGCAAGCTGTTTGTCCAAGCGTTAATAGAAAAAGGAATTCCGGAATATAAAGCCCGCAGCCAATGCTGGTTTGTAGACAGCGGTGGGCTGGTGGTAAAAAGCCGTGAAGGCTTGTCGGCCGATAAAATGGAATTTGCCCATGACCATCATCACCTGAAAGAACTGCTGGAAATCGTACAGGCGGTTCGACCCACTATTTTGATCGGCATTTCCGGTCAGGGAAATTCTTTCACCCAGCCCGTCATCGAGGCTCTTGCGGGGTTCAATGACCAGCCTATTATTTTTGCTTTATCCAACCCTACATCTAAATCAGAATGCACGGCGGAGAAAGCGTATCATTGGACAGGCGGTCGAGCCATATTTGCCAGCGGAAGCCCTTTCGAACCTGTACAGATCAACGACCTTTCTTTCATTCCCAGCCAGGGCAATAATGTTTATGTTTTCCCTGGGGTAGGTTTGGGTGTTATTATTTCCGGAGCCCCCCGTATACCGGATTCTCTATTTCTAACTGCTGCAAAAACACTGTCCAAACTTACTTCCTCTGAAGATCTATCCAGGGGACGGCTGTATCCGCCGCTGCATCATATCCGTGAGGTTTCCAAGGAAATTGCTGTGGCCGTCGCCAGGAAGGCTGTTCAGGATGGAATGGCTGCTGTCAGCCTTCCGGCTGACCTTGATCATTATGTGGCCAGCAGGATGTATGATCCTGTATACTCCGATTACACTGCAGTGTAATTCCTGTATTCTTTATTGCATATCTCAATGAAAGAGCCTGCAATAAATCTCCCGGCTGACCCAGGCATCCGTAGCTGCATACCTGATCTGTTTAGCGGTGAGCTTGTTCGCATCCCAGTTGGTTGTTCTACTGCCTTTGGAGATTCTGAAATGCAACAGCAGGGCTGCCAGCCCCCTTAAGCCATGATGATTCAATCCCTTTTTCCGGGCTACCTCACCCAGATCAACGAAACTACCGGGAGTGAAGTCAGATATTTTCTGCATATCTTTTATGTCCCGGTCAATGGCAACACCTGTTTTTACAATAGTATGGTTTGCCAGTAAAGATTTCAATGACCATGGTAAGCCACACTTGTTGATCCGGAATAGATAGACAATATCAAGCCCGGCAAGCTGCAGCAGAGATGGTAAAAAAAATTGCCCTTTCTTGAATGCTGGCCGTGTTTCTGTGTCAAACCCCAGAATAGATTCATTTTGCAGTCTGGCGCAGGCTTTGTTTACATCCTTTTTGGACTCCAATACATG
>DKQR01000077.1 GCA_002471805.1 Fidelibacterota bacterium UBA7303
CCAAGAAACCCAAAAACAGATCCAAGTTCAAAATTGGCCCGGCGTACGTATCCTGATTGAATTAATTGACGGATATGTGTGCTGGAAATAATTGTATTGTCATCAGTAATCGGCGGAACAATTTCCAGTTCAATCTCATGCTCGCTGCAATAGGATGTTAAGAATTCCGGACTACCTTCCCGCTTAAAACCGAAATGGTGGTCATAACCAACGATAATGAAATATGGATTAAAAAATGGAAGAATTGTATTGTCTAAGAATTCTCTGGCTGTTGTTTTTGAAAATTGTACAGTAAAATCAATTACATAAACCAGATCAATGCCCAACGATTCTATGATCTCTAATTTTTGCTCCAGGCCCATGATCAGGGATAATTTGTCTGCGGCAGGATCCAGAATATGCCGTGGATGGGGATCAAAGGTTACCAGCACAGATGGGACACAAAGAGCGTTCGCATGATGGGTCACTGAACTTAAAATGCCAAAATGTCCGCGATGTATACCATCGTATGAGCCAATAGTTACAATGGATGAGCTTAGTTTTTCAAATTTATCCAGTGTATTCAGGATGTCCATTTTGCCTTAAAATGTTCAATAGTTTGGGATTCGTCAATGGAATATCCGCCCACCTGGGTGCGGATTAATGAGGTCAGGTGCCCAACCGTATCCAGTTTATCTGCAATATCCTTGCCCAGAACCCGTATATAGGTTCCCTTGGAGCAAATGACGGTAAAAGTGATCTTATGATCACAATATTCAAGAAATTTGATATCCCTGACATGGATTTCCACTGGTTTGCGGTCAATTTCAATGTTTTTCCTGGCCAGTTTGTACAGACGGATGCCATTTATTTTTTTCGCAGAAAACATGGGCGGCATTTGCATAGTTTTCCCTAAAAATGAATGTAAAACGGATTCAATTTTTTCCACTGTCAATGCTGGAACCTGTTTTTGATCAGTGACATTGCCTTCGGTGTCCAGCGTATCTGTACCGGTTCCCAGGGAAAGGACAGCAGTGTAGGACTTGTCTGAATGGGTAATACCATTCAACCGTTTAGTATCTTTGCCAGTGCCGATAATCAGCACACCTTCAGCAAACGGGTCCAGCGTACCGCCGTGTCCCACCTTTTTCTCTCGAGTGATACTGCGGATTTTTTTTACCACGTCAAAGGAGGTCCAGCCCACTGGTTTACGAATGTTCAGAATCATCTTTCGTTTTATTCTTATTTATCTCATGAAACAGCTTATTTATCTTATCCCCATAGGTGAAGCTTTCATCGAGATAAAACCGTAAATCCGGAACATGTTTAAAATGCAGTTCCGGACTCATGTATTTTTTAAATGCCTTCCGTTTCTTATTGATCTCTATATTGATTTCCTGGTCTGATTTTTTACGTCCCAATACACTGTAGTAAACTTTTGCCGATCTTAGATCCGGTGCAACATCCACATATGAGAATGTAACAAACCCAAGGTAGGAAAGGTCTATGTTCTTAATTAAAATACCGCTAAGTACATCCAGGACCTGGTTGCTGACCCGGTCCATTCTATTATACGGTTTACTTTGGTTCAATTCGTTTCTAGCTTACGCTTTACCTCTCGAATTTCATATACTTCAATAATATCCCCTTCCTCGAATTTTTTTATTCCATCTACTCCAATTCCACATTCCAAGCCATCTTTCACCTCCCGGGCATCATCTTTATGCCGTTTCAGGGAGTTGATGGATCCTTCAGCAATCATTTCACCATCGCGAATGATCCGTGCCTTGCCATTCCGAATTATTAATCCTTCAATGACTTTACATCCGGCAATGAAACCGATCTTTGGAATCTTGAATTGGGTAAGCACTTCAGCTCTTCCCAAGCTGCTTTCCACCTGATCTGGCTCCAGCATACCCTCCAGAGCCAGGGTCAGTTCCTCTACAGCGTTATAGATCACATTATATGTTCGAATATCCACCCCAGCCTGTTTGGCCTGCAGTCTTGCATTCGAACTGACCTGAACATGAAAGCCAATGATGACCGCCTTGGAGGCATCAGCCAGAATTACATCTGATTCAGTAACCATACCGACCGCCTGATGGATGACCTTAATTCCCACCTCTTTCGTGTTCAGTTTTTCAATTGTTTCTGCTAGTACTTCCACAGAACCGTCCACATCTCCTTTAATCACTACAGGCAGTGTTTTCATTGTCCCCTCTTTGATCAGGGAAGAAATATGATCCAATGTAAATGCCATTTTTTTATGCTCAATCTCCCGGCGTATTCGCTGCCGGTCAGTAGAAATGCGTTTCAGATCTTTTTCATTCTCCACCACTGCGAATATATCTGCAGCCTGCGGCACTTGATCGAAACCTTGAATTTGGACTGCGTCAGATGGAAAGGCTTTTTTTAGTTTTTGTCCATGATCATTGGTAATGGATTTGACCTTTCCAGAAAAATCATTGCAGATGAAAGGATCTCCTATTTCCAGAGTACCTTTCTGGATCAGCAGCGTGCCCACGGGACCCAATCCCCGATCCAGACGGGATTCAATGATAGTGCCGCGTGCATTACAGTCCTTATTGGTCTTCAGATCCATCACTTCCGTTTCTAATAATAGACTGTCCATCAGGCTGTCCATACTCATTCCTGTCTTGGCACTGATCTCCACATCCTGCACTTTCCCTCCCCAGGATTCAGTTAATACTTCATGTTCCGACAATTCACGGCGTACTTTCTCCGGATCTGCACCTGGTTTATCCATCTTATTGATGGCCACAATCATTGGGACATTGGCAGCCTTGGTATGATTTATAGCTTCAATCGTCTGGGGCATAACAGAATCATCTGCAGAAACGACCAGGATTACAATATCTGTGACCTGGGCGCCACGGGCACGCATAGCTGTGAAAGCTTCATGGCCCGGTGTATCCAGAAACGTGATCATCTGGTTATTGTATTCCACCTGATAAGCCCCGATATGCTGCGTGATGCCGCCGGATTCCCCTTCCGCAATATTTGTCTTTTTGATATAATCCAGTAAACTTGTTTTACCATGATCCACATGTCCCATCACAGTAACGATGGGAGCTCTGGGCACAGCACTTTCAATATCTTCATCTGTATCTTCAAACGAAAGCAGATCTTCACCCACATCGGTGATCTTTTCCGCTGTAAACCCGAAATTATCTGCCATGAGTTCTACAACATCCCAGTCCAGTCTCTGGTTCTTGGTTACCAGCATTCCCAATTCAATACAGGTTTGCACAATGTCACTGGAGGTCACTTCGAATATTTTGGCTAATTCATCCACATTGGAAAATTCTGCGATCTGAATAACGGGTTTAACGGTATCGGAAACTTCTTCCGGCTGTTGATCTACTTTCGATTTCTTATAGGTTTTCTTCCTGGTTTTAACATCCATCTGAGCCAGGACACCCTTGACCTTCATTTTTATTGATTTTGGCGCCGCCGAATCATCAGCTTTAGTATCTTTCTTTGCTGTGGGCTGCTTACTGGTCCCTTTCCCTATTTCCGATTGAATATTTTCAAGGTTGATGGTCCGCAATTTTTTAGTGGTTTTGAATTTTTTCTTCAGGTCCCTGGCTTTTTTACTCCGGGCTGATTTGTAATCCTGCTCTTTTTCTTCCTGCTTTCGTTTCAGTTCTTCCGACTTTTGCTGGTGCAGTTCTTGTTGATCTCTTTTCTGCTTCTCCTGTGCTGCCTGACGATTGTCCTCTTCCTCTTTGAGTTTCCGCTGGATTTCAATTTCCTTTTGTTCAAGATCGCGCTGTTCATCCAGGGAAAGTAATTCAAGTTTTTTTGTAGTCTGCTGTCTTTCTTTCAATCGGACATCGTGAATTTCTTTGCGTACCTGCTCTTTACGGTACCGCTCAACTGTTTCCCTGTCCTTGGAGAATTCTGCCATAATCAGTTGATGAACTGTTTCATCAACTGGCGACATATGGCTTGATACAGCAACTTTTTTGGATTTCAAGAAGCTGAGAATATCCGTATGTGAAATATTCAGTTCCTTTGCGATTTGGAAAATTCGGGTTTTGGCCATGAATTAATTTACACTTTTGGCTGCAGTCTCTCCCTTTTCTGCAGTTTCTTCCACCGGAGACGGGTTCAATTCATCATCGCCGGTATTCTCATCGGAGCTATTGACCTTCTCCTCTTCTTCAGATTGGTCTTTCACCTCATCTTCACTTTCCGGTAACTCCGAATCGGCTGTTTCGTCACTGGAATCCGGATTATCGGCAGTTTCTAACTCCAGATCCAGAAAATCAGGCAGTTCTTCCACTTCTTCTTCCACTTCAATTTCACGTTCCACAAACGACTGAACCGCTTCATAGATAATATCCAGAAGACCTTCATCAAGTTCCTTTACTTCCAACAGAGTTTCCATATCCGCATCCAGAAGGTCAGAAACACTCTTGATTCCCGTTTTAGACAAAACAACAGCCACTTTTTCGGGGACACCATCAATATCACTCAACGGTGTTTTATGATCTTCCTGGATACGTTCATACTGCTTGACACCATAGGCATCAATCCGATATTGGGTAACCTGCGACGCCAAGTTAACATTTGTACCGCTGCGCCCTATGGCCGAATCCAGATTTTCATCATCAAACAAAGCCACACAGTATTTCTTTTCATCATCAATGAATAGTTGCACTGGTTTTGCCGGAGACAGGGCACGGCTGATCAATATTTCAGGCTGATCACTCATATTAACAATGTCGATTTTTTCATTATTCATTTCCCGCACAATGGCCTGGATCCTGCTACCGCGCATCCCTACGCAGGCACCAACAGGATCAATCCTGCGATCGTTGGATTTCACAATGATCTTGGCCCGATTCCCGGGGCTGCGGGAAATAGCTGTTATATCTATTATACCATCTTCGACCTCTGGTACTTCCATCTCAAACAGCTTGTATAAAAAATGATTGTCGCTTCGGGATACAACAATATCCGGTCCTTTGGATGTAATCTCTACCGATTTAATTACGGCTCGAATCGTATCACCGCGGCGATACCGTTCAGAAGGAATTTGTTCATTCTTCGGCAAGCGCAATTCAGCTTGTTCAATGTTGATGAAAATACTATCTCGCTGGACCTGGTGTACCACGCCAATAATAATTTCGCCGACTCGGTGAGCGTAATCCTCATAAATATAATTACGTTCAACATCCCGCAGTCTCTGGGCGAAGAATTGTTTTGCAGTCACAATGAGACGCCGGCCAAATATCTGGGGATCAATCACCTCCACGAACACATCGCCAATTTCAAGGTCTTCTGCTGCTTCCGGCTCTTTTTCAATTGCTTCTGCCAAAGTGATTTCTACTTTTTGATCATCGATTTCTTCTACAATAGTTTTTTCGGCATAGATCTCAATTTCACCTTTATCAAGATT
>DKQR01000025.1 GCA_002471805.1 Fidelibacterota bacterium UBA7303
AATGCAGTCAAAGGCGGCACACTCCATTATATCCATAGCCTTTTTCCACGGACCATGCGAATCATAGGGCAGAATTCCAGCCAAATGATAAATGCTCGCATTATTCAGGCTTTGTGTTATGAATCGCTTATGGGTCAGCACCCCGCAACTTTGGAGTTTGTTCCGAGCCTAGCAACACATTGGATGATTTCAGAAGATAAACTCACATTTAAATTCCGGATCAACCCCGATGCCAGATGGTCTGATGGTATGCCGGTCATTGCTGCCGACGTGGTGGCCACCTGGGACCTGCGCATGGATGAAACCATCCTGGAGCCCAGCGAGCAGTTGTCCTTTGGGAAATTTGAACGCCCCGTAGCTGAAGGTAAATATATAGTATCGGTCAACGCCAAATCCATTAATTGGCGAAATTTCCTTTATTTCAGTACGATGGCCGTTTTACCAAACCATATTTTAAAAGAACTTGATGGAACTGCTTACCTTGAAGAATACACATTCTCAATGATGACTGGTACCGGACCCTATATTATCCCTGAAAATAAAATCATAAATCAGGAATCTTTTATATTGGAGCGGAGAGAAGATTACTGGGCAGCGGATGATCCGTTCGTACAGTATCAATATAATTTTGATAAAATAAAAGTCTCGGTTGTGAAGGACAATACGGCACTTCAATATGAAAAATTCAAAAAAGGAGAGCAGGATTTTTACAGAGTCAGCCAGGCGAGGCGGTGGGTAGAGGAAACCGATTATGAATCCATTCAAAACGGATGGGTAAAAAAGCAGCGTGTTTTCTCGGAAAAACCGGCAGGAACATCAGGATATTATTTTAACATGAGAGAATGGCCGTTTGACGATAAGAGAGTTCGTTATGCATTTACTTACCTCTACGATCGTGTTAAAATGAATCGTGAAATGTATTATAACGAATACGGCTATATGAATTCACTTTACGCCGGTTCGGTTTATGAGAATCCAGACAACAATCCCTTTCATCCAAATCCTGAAAAAGCCGTCGCTTTATTAAATGAAGCCGGATACACGTCACGCAATGATGATGGTTGGTTGGTGCATGAAGAAACGGGTCGCATCCTGTCCTTTGAATTGAGCCTGCCAAAGTCCTATGAGTATATGGCGACACCCGTTCAGCAAATGCTCAAAGAATACGGCATGGATATGCAAATCAAATTTGTTGATTATAACACCATGATCAAGAATGTGAATGAACGAAATTTTTCCGTTGCCATGCTGGCTTATGGTGGGCTTATCTACCCCAACCCGGAAACGTCTTTGAAATCTGAGTTGGCTGATAAAAATGACAATAACAACGTATGGGGATTCAAAAGTGATCGAGTGGATGAACTCCTTCCAGAATACGATGCCTGTTTTGATCAGAATAGACGCATAGAAATTATTCGAGAAATTGACGGTATCTATTCCGAAGTTCATCCAACAGCTTGGAGCATTGTCAGGAATTATCAACGGATTCTTTATTGGGATAAATTTGGTTTTCCAGAATGGATGTTTACCAGATATATTGGAGAATATTGGAGTATTTTTTCCTATTGGTGGATTGATCCGGAAAAAGAAGCCAATCTGGAAAAAGCCATGGCAGCCGGTGAAAAATTGCCTCTAGCGCCGCTCGATATGAAATATTGGCCGGAATATTTAAAAAGCCAATAATTTAAGAAAAGCTAAATTTTTGTCCATGCCTTTTGCGTTTAATCGGAATCTTCGACGGCTAAAGATTAAAACGCCTTTATGACCACTTATTTCTTAAGACGACTGTTATTAATGATTCCGACTTTTCTGGGGTCCACAATACTGGTTTTTACCATCCTTCAATTGGCACCCGGCGGACCACTGGAACAGACAATGATTCAACTTCAAATGGGCGGTATGACAGGCGGTGGTGAAGCTGGAGGAGGTTCTTCAAGTTTGCTGGGCGGCAGTGTTCTCCCCGAATCCGCTTTAAAGGAATTGAAGCGATTTTATGGTTTTGACAAACCAATTTATCAGCGATATTTGATTTGGTTGGGTATCTGGCCGCGTGAAATAAAGCACCGTGATTTTACCATTCCATCAGGTAAAGCTCAGGTAGAGAAGCGCGTAGGAAAACGGGATGGACAGATCTGGCGCGTGGATGTTTCAATGGATGAAAAAGGTGAATTATCCGTTTTTGACAAAGACGGCTCTCCCAGCCCCGTATGGCAGGCAACCATTGATGAAACACATGAAGATGGAACTAGAGAAGCGGTCATTTTTCAACAGGAATATTCCGGGATTCTCACGGGGAATTTGGGTAAATCCTACACCTATGCCAAACCAGTGACGGAAGTGATGAAACCCCGTTTCCGGATTTCTCTCTTTTTTGGCTTAATCGGATATTTCTTATCCTACATAGTTTGCATTCCTCTTGGTATTCGCAAAGCGCTGAAACACGGATCCTCATTCGATTTTATTTCCAGTGTCATTGTATTTGTGGCCTATTCCATACCGGGATGGGCTTTAGGTGGTGTTTTACTGGTCCTGTTTGGCGGAGGTTCGTTCTGGGATATTTTCCCTTTAGGCGGGTTTCATGCTCCTATGGAAATATGGGAAGAAATGTCATTTATCGAGAAAGTGATCAATCAAGCCCATCATGCTGTTCTGCCGGTGATAGCATGGTCCATAACCAGTTTCGCTACGTTAACCGTACTTATGAAGAACAGCCTGTTAGAAAATTTGAGCCAGGATTACATCAGGACGGCATTTGCGAAAGGTTTGAGTGAAAAACGCGTTGTTTGGATACACGCCATGCGGAATTCCATCATTCCAATTGCATCCGGAATCGGATACATTATCGCCGTGGTCATTTCCGGATCCTACTTTATCGAACGTGTATTCAACATTGATGGTTTTGGGCGCATGGCGTACCAGGCTATCTTGGACAGAGATTATCCCATTACGCTCGGTTTTCTGGTTGTAGTGGTTCTGATTCGTCTTGCAGCCAATATTATTTCCGACCTTGCCTTGGCCACAGCGGATCCGCGAATTCGGTTTAAGTAACATGACGAATACGAAACAAAGAAACAAACACGTTTCCATCTCCATTAATCGGCGGAGGTGGCTCAAGTTTAAGGGATTGAAGCGCGGTTATTATTCTTTTATTACAATCGTCGCTGTATACGGCATCTCTTTTTTACTACCGGTTTTGATTAACAGCAAGGCACTGGTTGTCCAATATAAAGGTGAATATTATTTTCCGGCGATCCTGGATCTGATTCCCGGCGCTTCTTCTTATTACCCGGGGACAAAATTTGGACAGAACGTCCCGGGTGAAGCCAATTATCGAAATCTAAAAAAAGAATGGGAATCGGGTACAGACAACTGGCTGGTTATGCCTTTTTATCCTTACAACCCTTACGAAGATATCACTACGGAAGGGAACAAAATGTATGAAGCACCTTCACGGAATCATTGGCTTGGCACCGATAATACGGGGCGGGACGTATTTGCCCGATTATTTTATGCATTTAACATTTCCATTTCCTTTGCATTGATTTTGACACTCATCAATTATCTTCTGGGTATCACCATCGGCGGTGCTATGGGGTATTTTGGCGGCAAATTTGATCTATTGACACAGCGAGTGATTGAGATATGGTCCAGCCTGCCTATGCTGTTCGTGATCATTATTATGAGTTCGATTCTCCGACCGTCCTTTTTTCTGCTCATTTTTATCTATACCATGGTGAACTGGATATTCCTGACTTATTACATGCGGGCGGAATTTTATCGTGAAAAAGCAAAAGATTACGTCAGTGCAGCCATTTCCATGGGGCAGCGGAGCCATATTATTATTTTTAGACATATATTGCCAAATTCACTGGTACCGGTCATAACCTATTTCCCATTTTCAGTGGTTGGTGGTATCGCCATGCTTGTGGGCTTGGATTATCTCGGTTTTGGTTTGCCGCCGCCCACCCCGAGCTGGGGCCAGATGCTGGCTGTAGGCCTTGAGAACATCACAAAATGGTGGATGGTATTTTCCCCCATCTCGGCCCAGTTTCTGACCCTGATGGGCATTGTATTCATTGGCGAAGGCATTCGAGAAGCTTTTGACCCGAAAGTGTATTCCAGGTTACGATGAAACGCGAGCCATTACTGGAAATAAAAAACCTGAAGACCCGGTTCAAGATCGGTAAGAAGTGGGCTGTGGCGGTGAATGGCATCAGCTTCAATATTTTAAAGGGTGAAACTCTGGGTATCGTGGGTGAATCCGGTTCAGGGAAATCTGTTTCCGTTCTATCCTTGATCCAGCTTATACCCAATCCGCCGGGAGAAGTACGGGAAGGATCGATCAAATTCAATGGAGAAACGCTATTTGACGGGCAGGAACTGGAGGCGATCCGGGACAAACCCGAATTCAGGTTTTTTCATGATCTCAATGGTAAAAAGCGAAATTGGGCGACCCGCGGTTTTTTCTTTGGCTGGCTGCTCCTGCATATTCTGCTGGGCATTCCGGGACTGCTTACTTTTATTTTTTCCTTTGTCCTGGATGCAGTCATTACTATAAAGCTTTTTTTCTCATCTCCGCGAAAAGAAGCGATGGAAAAGTACCGCGAATCCATGTATCGAAAAATGCGGGAGTACCGCGGCCGGGAGATCGCCATGATTTTCCAAGAGCCCATGACCTCGTTGAACCCGGTTTTTACCGTGGGAATGCAGGTCATTGAATCAATTCAGCCTAAGGATTTCTGGGATTATGTAAAAGCCCATGTCATTGAAAAGGCGAAATCTCTTTCCATTGTTTCTATGAAAAATCGCTGGCGTGTAACAGGCTTGACCGCATTTTTTATCCTGGTTATAAGTCAACTGGCTGCCGGCTGGACATTTCAAATTGGCCAAATTTTCACGGCGCTCCTGATTGGAGGACTGGTGCCGACGACTGTTGCTTTTCTTTACCTGGGCCTGAACAAGCTGATCCCGGATCACGAGAAGGCTGAACATGAGAAATTATTGCAAGGCGGGGTTGAATTGCTTCAGCGTGTAGGTATTCCGGATGCGGAAAAGCGATTGAAAGATTATCCTCACCAATTCTCCGGTGGAATGCGCCAGCGGGTCATGATTGCCATGGCCCTGGCAAAAAATCCATCCCTGCTGATCGCCGATGAGCCGACCACAGCCCTGGATGTGACCATTCAGGCCCAGATCCTGGACTTAATGGTGGATTTGAAAAAACAGAATGAGGACGCTGCCATCGTTCTGATCACCCACGACCTGGCAGTTATAGCGGAAACGTGCGAGCGGGTAATCGTTATGTATGGTGGGAAAATTCAGGAAGTGGCTTCCGTTGAAGAATTATTCCATAATCCCAGTCATCCCTATACCATTGGTCTGATAAATTCAATTCCGAGACCGGACAAGGGAAATGCAAAAGAGAAATTGGAAACTATCCAGGGTATGGTGCCGAACATATTGGACATGCCAGAAGGGTGTAAATTTTGTACTCGGTGTGATTTAGCTGAAGAAAAGTGTAAATCGGAAGATCCTGAATTAATCGATGTAGGGAAGGATCACTTCGTTCGTTGCCATTTTCTGGATAAAGTGATAGAAGGGAAGGAATGAGCCGTCATCCTGTCGTAGACGTCAGAGGCCTGAAAGTTCATTTTCCCATCTACGGTGGGGTTATTTCGAAAAAGGTTGGAACCGTGAAGGCGGTGGATGGTGTTTCGTTCAGTATCGGCAAACGTGAAATTGTTGGTCTTGTCGGTGAATCAGGCTGTGGTAAAACGACCGTGGGGCGCGCCATGATCAATATTCTGCACCATGTAGCCCCGGATGTGGAAATTGGCGGACGTATTTTATACCATTTTGAAGATGAAGTGGTGGATTTTGCAACACTCTCTCCACGGGAGACTCGGAAATACCGTTCTCGCGTCCAGATGATTTTTCAGGATCCATATGCATCCCTGAATCCCAGAATGACTGTAAGCCAAATTGTGGAAGAACCATTGAAACTCCATACGGACATGTCTGAGCCTGACCGACGAAACTATGTGATTGATCTTCTTGGAAAAGTGGGACTACAAGCGGTTCATGCGGAACGTTTCCCGCATGAATTTTCCGGCGGGCAGCGTCAAAGAGTGGGCATTGCCCGTGCATTGGCGACCAATCCTGATTTGATTATTTGTGATGAACCGGTCTCCGCACTGGACGTGTCCATTCAGGCACAGGTGATCAACCTGATGATGGACCTACAGAAGGAATTCGACGTATCTTTCCTGTTTATTGCCCATGATTTATCCGTGGTGGAACACATTTCAGATTCCATTGCCGTTATGTATTTAGGAAACCTGATGGAGTTTGGTCCGTCGAATCAGGTCTACCATCATCCGCAGCATCCTTACAGCAAGGCCTTACTGTCTGCGGTTCCGATCCCTGACCCAAATCAAAAAAATAGAGAAAGAATCGTTTTGGAAGGCGATGTTCCAACCCCGATCGACAAACCGTCGGGATGCAGCTTCCGCACCAGATGTCCAATCGTAGAGGCCATATGCTCAGAAGACGTACCAGAGCTGGAGACCCATGATCCCGATCATTGGGTCGCTTGTCCAATCGTAAAGAAAACCAATGAGGTAAAATCGAATGAAATACAGTGAATTCCCGTATCGGAGAACGACGGTGGAATCCCAAAAAGAAGCCATGGACGGCTGGTTGGCTAGATTTCAGGGTGCCGAATCGGCACAGGATCAGATTTCCGTCATAAAAGAAGCGGATGACGCAATTCGCGAATATTCTTCCTACCAGGCCATTGCCAGTTTGAATTTCAACAAAAACATCCATGATGAAGACGCAAAAGCGGAAAAGGAATATTACGATTCCATTGGACCCGACGTACAGGAAATCTACAATAAGCTGGATAAGGCCGTCGACTCTTCCAGGTTCAAAGATGAATTGCGGGAGGAATGGGGCGATACCTATTTAAAAAATATTGAAATGGATCTGAAGACGTTCGATCCAAAAATCAAGGAAATGCTCAGGCAAGAAACCGAACTTCGGAACGAGTACACCAAGATGATCGGGGGCGCCAAAATTGAATTTGACAATGAAACATATAATCTGGCGGGATTGGCACCTTTCCATTTGGATAAGGATCGGGACGTCAGAAAGCGTTCCTATGCAGCACGGTTTGGCTGGTTTGAAGAAAACGCGGATGCGTTCGACCAATTATACGATCAATTAGTCAAGCTACGCCATAAAATGGCCAATACGCTTGGGTATGATAATTTCACCGAATTAGGCTATTTGAGAATGAGCCGGTCAGATTACGGTCCTGCGGAAGTTGCTAATTTCAGAAAACAGATTGTAGATCGTGTAGTTCCTATTGTGGAAAAGCTGAAAGAGCAAAAGAAAGAAATTTTGGATCTGGACCATTTATATTTTTACGATGGAATCAATTTTAAGGAGGGTGACCCAAAGCCCAAAGGCACTCCAGATGAATTGGTTAAAGTCGCTCAAAAGATGTATCATGAACTTTCACCGGAAACGGGTGAATTCTTTGATATAATGATCAACGAAGATTTGATGGACCTTGTGAACCGAGACGGGAAAATGGGAGGCGGATTCTGCACGTCTTTCCCAAAATACGATCGTCCTTATATTTTTTCCAATTTCAATGGGACGGACCATGACGTAACGGTGCTGACACACGAGGCAGGCCACGCATTTCAGTGCTATTCAAGTAGAAAACAGCCGTTGGTCGGGTATCTTTGGCCTACGATGGAATCCGCGGAAATTCATTCCATGAGTATGGAGTTCTTTACCTGGCCTTGGATGGATACGTTCTTCAAGGAAGAGACGGACCGTTTCAAGTATAAGCATCTGGCGGGAAGCCTGTCATTTTTGCCCTATGGGGCCTGCGTGGATCATTTTCAGCATTGGGTGTATGAGAATCCTGATGCGACACCGGCGGACCGCAAGGCGCAATGGCTGGAACTGGAGGGAATTTACCTTCCCGGACGAGACTACGATGATATGGAATTTCTGAAAACTGGCGGCATCTGGCAGGGGCAATTGCATATTTATCAGTATCCGTTCTATTACATAGATTATACCCTGGCCCAGACCTGTGCGTTTCAGTTTTGGGTAAAGAGCGAGAAGAACCTGGCGGAGGCCTGGAAAGATTACTACAGACTCTGTCAGGCTGGAGGCAGCCAGCCTTTTACCGGGCTGGTGGAACTGGCAGGGTTGACCAGTCCATTCGCAGATGGCTGCCTGGAAAATGTTGTTGAAAAAGCAACCAGCTGGTTAGATAATATAGATGTACCGTCATTATAAAAATATTAGGATCATACTTTCATATATCCTTCTAACTTCTGTTATTATGGCAGAAGAGCCATTTAATATTGATCGATTTGTATACCGTTACCTGGTGGTTCATAAAAGCAAAATGGAAGCCAGTCCGGTGGTCTGGCAGGAACTGAAGGAAGGGCATTTACGGAACAAAGCAATATTCTACAGTGACCAGGTCCTGGACAGCCTGCAGGCCGGTAGCCCGGCTCTGGATATTGCTTTCAGGCATTTTCAGACGCTTACGGACCTGCGCTGGGATGTTTACAAGAGTGGGGATTATAACCTGACCATTGAGCGCAAGCCCTATATTGCCAATTATAATTATTTCTCCACGTCACTGGAGTGATCCGGGTCTATGTCCAGGTCCTGAAAGATCAACTCCGCAATCTTTTTGGCAGTTTCATCCTGGGAATAGCCGTCCTGGATCAACGCATTCCAGGCCTCCATTAAAACCTGTCGGTCCTCTTCAGTGGAGAAAATATTATCCAGTACTGTGGCGGGAACCTTGAAATCCCGCAGGTGCTCATAGATGTTATAGCGTTCAATATCCATGAGAGAAATTATGGGTATAGAAAACGTCAAAGAACTGAAATGGTGAATTGTCCGCGCAAGGGAGGCACAGTAAATTTTCCGGCAATTTTATGTCATTTCGCGGCGTCGTACCCAAGTGGCTTAAGGGGGCGGTTTGCAAAACCGTTATTCGCCGGTTCGAATCCGGCCGACGCCTCATCATTTTTAAGTGCCCGGGTGGTGGAATTGGTAGACACTATGGACTTAAAATCCATTGGCAGTAATGCCGTGCCGGTTCGAGTCCGGCCCCGGGTACCACAATAGCTTCAAGAGATGGGGGCTTTGTCAATTAATATTGCGGTACCTTCACATAGAGATTTTTCGGCCAGATTTCGGTTGCTGCCATTGAGATTACTGCGGGGGAATTACATGTGGGTGATACGAATCGTATCATGGGATATACCACAGATTTGAAGATGTTAGTTGAATCAATGCATATCGAGCATGCGTCTGTAGAAAATGCTGTGAAAGGCGATAGCATTGGTGTCAAGGTAGGTGATAAGGCACGTCGAAACGACAAGGTAGTCAAATTGGTTGATTAAGCCGGGTTCCGGCGGGATTCCCGGACGCGAAAAAAATACATAACATATTGAACATAATTGATATCATCTAAGCTACAGGCTTAGATTAGATCATCTTTTTATGAGAGGATCTTCATGTTAAAAAAAATAAGTATTGTCATATCCGTGTTTTTTATGGGGATCGCATTGGCACAGGTAGATGAATATGAATATGGGATTGCGCCCAATTACAGCGTAAATCTCTATACGGGATATCCTGTTATCAAGGCTGCGTCTTTTGACCATTATGATAAGTCGCGTCCCGTGGCTGGAATATCTATTGGTACGCCCTATGGTTATTATGCCAGCGATTTCTATGTAAATGGTAATATAGAGATCTTTAGGTATATTTTTCGTAGGTCGGTCAATGATCAACGTTTTGGCGGTACCGCGTTCCAGGTTGGTATAAATACCGGCCTGTTTATTGGCGATGTGTCCGTGAGTCTTACGGCTGCTACAGGAGTATTTCATGCAGGCACAGGATTTATT
>DKQR01000214.1:0-128 GCA_002471805.1 Fidelibacterota bacterium UBA7303
ATATTCTCCGGGCGTATAAAAAATATCGGTAAAAAACGGGCAGATTTTGTACGTGTGGTCGGTAACCTGTGGGACCAGGCCACATCTCTGGCCGGAATGGATTCTATTTTCGTCAAAGGTTCTCGCAT
>DKQR01000214.1:545-18396 GCA_002471805.1 Fidelibacterota bacterium UBA7303
AAAAAAGGCATGAAACCCCAGTACCACACCATGGATATCCATTGGGAGGAGACTCAGTAATCCATAATAATGTAAAACACTGTTTGTTTTTTGTCATCTTTTGCAGTTGCCATCTATTTTACCCACCCTGTCTGGAAGCACATAACAAACACAACCGTGCTATTGAATTTCCAGATGTACCCGGCTATCTGACACTGGTTTGCGACCTGCATATGCATACCATTTTTTCGGATGGCAGTGTGGCTCCGAATATCCGCGTTACAGAAGCCAAAAAAGATCATGTTGATGTAATCGCTACCACCGAGCATCTTGAGTACCAATCCTGGAAAGATGATATTCCTAATCCAGATCGTAACCGTTCTTTTCAGATCGCAACTGATTTTGCAAAAAACACGGAAGTAATGGTTATCAATGGTTCCGAGATCACCCGTTCTATGCCGCCGGGTCACGCCAACGCTATTTTTGTTAAGGATGCTAATAAACTGCTGATTGATGATCCTATGAAAGTATTTAAAGAAGCCCGCCGGCAGGATGCATTTATTTTCTGGAATCATCCCCACTGGATCAGCCAGTCTCCAGATGCTGAAATTCCTTTAGATACCATGCATATTAATCTTATGGAGCAGGGTCTTTTGGAAGGTATTGAGGTGGTTAATGATACCACTTATTCAGATGAAGGGCTGCAGCTGGCACTGGATCATAATCTTACCATCCTGGGAACCTCTGATATTCATGGTATCGTGGATTGGCAGTATAAGATACCTTTTGGAGGTCACCGGCCGGTGACACTTGTCTTTGCCATAGAAAAAACCCCATCTTCCTTGAAGCATGCTTTGCGAAAAGGGCGGACAGTAGTCTGGTATCAGGATAATTTAATTGGCCGACATGAAAACCTTGTACCCCTGATCAACGCCTGCCTAAGCAGCAAAGATGCAGTCTATATCAAAAATTCTACTGTTGTGAATGTGAAGTTGACAAATAACGCTGACGCTCCCTATACTTTGCGAAATATCAGTCGCTATAATTTCTATACAGACGTTGATGTATTTACAATAAATCCTCACGGAGAAAAAATACTAGATATAAAAATCGGGGAAAAGAAACGAAAATTTACCATGCAGTTCGAGGTTTTAAATGCCCTGACTGCTCCTGCTACCCATCCGGTAATTACCATCCTGATAAAACCAAAATTCTAATATTAAACAGGTTAGTATAATTGTCCCTGTACCAGCCTCGGGTCCGGAAAGATTTTTTGTGCTAGTCCCCAATCTTTTTCTGACACAACCCCCGGCAGATCGTACGTTTTAGGCGTAATTAGGCTTAGCTGAAAATGGACATGGGGCGGCCATCCGCCATTTTCATCTTCATTACCAATTTCCCCTAACGCCTGGCCACGAAAAACAGGCTCTCCGCTTTTTTTCTCAGTGATTGATTTTCGGTTGAGATGACCATATAACGCAAAAACTATACAATCATCAATGATATGTTTGGTAATAATGGTATAGCCATAATCCAGTGCTTTTTCATTATAGCCAAACAGGAATATCTCTCCAGCAGTAAATGATTTGACTTTGGTACCCACCGGAGCGCCAATATCAATTCCCATATGAATACAGCGGTTATTCTTTTCAAAATGATCTCCAGTATACATATTTAATCGTTTTTCATTGTACCGGCCGATGTAAAACAAATCATCTTCCTTTTCACCAATCATACCCGCTGTGAAATCCTGTATGGCAACATTGTCCGGAAGATCAACGATTTGGTTATAAGTACCTTTGGAAAAATCGGGCAAGGGTGGAATTTCACTGATTCCAACAAAAAAAGTGTTCGAACTGTTCAAATTTCTGGTATTTACTTCCTACCTTTCACAGGAACTGGATCATGCCCATGGGTTCCCCAGGGATGGCAGCGGGTGATCCGCTTTATAGATAGCCACCCACCTGTAAGCACACCCCATTCTTGAATGGCTTCAATGGTATACTGTGAACAGCTCGGTATGTGACGACAGTGGGGACCCAGAAATGGCGATAGGATTATTTGATACAACCTTATAATAGAAATAACAAAAGACTGAATGAACCTTTGAAGCATTATTTTAATATTATTTTTCAGTAGGAAAATACTGAATTCAATAATTAGTATCCCCGGCTTAAAATTGATCATTCTGCTATTAATGAATCATATTCAATTCTCATTTTAACATTTCTTGTTTCCAAGGGTCAAAAAATAAAAAAGAATGGTGAACAATAAAAAATATCAGCAAGCATTCTAATGCTTTATCGGATTATACTTCTTTTTCTGTTAACCACTGTTTCCTTCGGGCAAAGGCCCGGGGCCGGGGGTAAAATGCCTGCTATTGGTGTTGTTCACGGTTCGGTGAAAGATTCTATTTCTGGTCAGTCTCTTGAATACGCATCTATCTCCCTGGTGAATATGCGTTCTAATGAGGTGGTGACTGGAGCTCTATCTGATAAAACAGGCAGGTTTAATATCCGTGAAATACCCTTAGGGCGATATCGGGCGGTAGTAGAATTCATCGGCTATGCAACAAAAGAGATATCACCAATTAATATTTTCCCGGGTGAAAGGGGTGGTATCGAACAGGACCTGGGCAACATTCAGCTCCAGGTTTCATCGGTCAACCTTGCCGAAGTGGAAGTACTGGGAGAGAGCCAATTTATCCAGACTATTGATAAACAAGTTTTTACCGTAGGCAAAAACCTCGCCGCTTCCGGCGGATCCGGAGAGGATGTGTTAAATCAGGTACCCACTGTAGCCGTAGATATTGATGGAAATATTACACTACGCGGTGATGCAAATGTGACGGTCCTGATTGATGGTAAAAAAGTTGGGTTTGACCGCCGCTCCATGGTTGATAACCTGCAGGCATCCATGATCGAAAAAGTGGAAGTCATTACAAACCCCTCGGCGAAATATGATCCGGACGGTGTAGGCGGTATCATTAATCTTGTTCTTAAGCGAGGTGCATTTGAAGGGTTTAACGGCAGCACATCTCTTTCGGCTGGTGAATATAATAAGAATAACATCAGCGGAAATTTGAACTTTCGAACGGATACGTGGAATGTTTTTGGTAGCACCAGTTACCGAATGGGCGAGCGATATGGAGCTGGCCTAAGAAAATTCGATTACCTTTATTTTGTCCCTAGTGACAGCGTCAGATATCTCTACCAGGATACAAAAAGAATTAGAAATTCTGATAATATTTCATTCCGTTTTGGCGGCGATCTTTACCCTACGCCTTCCAGTACGATCAGTTATACATCTACCTTTGGTAAAAGAGACCAGGACAGCCAAGAGATTGTTCAAACAACGAGGCCAGTTACCAGCATATTAGATGTAAAAGAAAATGGGCTAGAAAATGACTGGGACCATTCTTTATCCTACGAGAACAAGTTTGATTCTAAGGAAAAAAAGCTAAGCGCAAATGTAAGCTATGGCTATGGAGCTGAAGATGAAACTGAAAAAAACTTAGGTAATGAAGTAATAGATCATCAAGAGCACAAAAGTATCATTACATCTTTTGATTATGAAGATAAGCTGGGTGAAAATTTTGACCTGGAAGCAGGGTTCAAGGCCACACTTAAAACATTGGGTGATGATTTATTTTTTCAGGATGGGACCTATGACTATCTCTATGATGAAGATATTTATGCCCTGTATACTACCCTGGGCTACAAAATCAATGACCGCTTGGGTTTAAAAGTCGGTCTCCGGTTTGAACAGGTCGAGACCAAGGCAGAGGTATCCGGCGATACAACAGATGCTACCAATATTACCCATTTTCTTATTAACCAGGCCGTTAAAAAAGAAGTAATTGATGAACCCTACAGTCATTTCTATCCCAGTGTTTTCTTAAACTATAAACTAACTGAGAGAGAACAGATACAATTAGGCTACTCCAAACGCGTAAATAGACCTTGGACAAGATCATTAAATCCATTTCCTAGGGACATGCTGGATACAACACACATTCGTACTGGGAATCCATATGTAAAACCAGAATATAGTGATGTGATGGAAGTAAATTTTTCCAGTAATTCCAGAAAGTTCAATTTTAATACTGGTGTATCCTATAAACATACAATCGATAAAATCGCCTGGTGGGATCGTGATGAAATCATTTATAATGGCGTATCCTATGAAGAATTAACATCCGGGAATGCTGAGAGCGCTAAAAACCTTGGAGGGAGCGTCATCATTAACTATCGCCCTATGCCCCTGGCTAGTCTCATGCTTACAACCTGGTGGTGGAAGTCTGAAACTAATGGCGGTCAGGATGAAAATGAAATGACCGGCACATCCTACGGTATGCATAACCGCGGTCAATTAACATTGAATATTCCTACAGTTGCTCGTTTAGAACTATCAGTTAGCGGGATGACAATGAAATTAACTCATGGAACGATCGGTCCTAGTTATGGTGCCGATCTTGGTATTGAAAAATCGTTTATGGACAATCGATTATCGGTGACACTGAAAGTAAATGATCTTCTCGACAATCGAAAATTTATTATTGATACAACACAAGACTACGAGCTATACACACAAGAAATGTATGCCGAGCGTAAGCGCGGTCGTCGAACCACATCTATCAATCTAAGATATAATTTTGGGAAACAGCAGAAAAAGAAATGGGATCGTAAGAATTTTGGTAGCCGTGGCGGTGGCGGAATGGATATGGATTATTGATCCATAACTTCTGTAAGCCTATAACTGGCAAAAGACAAAAGTATAGCAGCAACATCAGCAATGGGCGGAACATTGGGGAAACCGAAATTCCAGGCAACTACTCCCAAAAACCATATTATATACACTTTCATAAAGTGGAGGAATTAATAAAAAAGCTATCCTCTGGGGTTTTAATCGCTGAATTTTGACCCAATCGGGTGACGGTAGTCCTGGAAAGGTATCATGAGCAGATTCTTTATACTTGAATTTTCTTCTGGACTCATATGGGTATCTATACCGTAGACAAGATCATCCATATTCCCCATACTGGTAACAGTTCTGAATAGATGATCCCAGATAGAAAAAATGTTGCCGTAGTTACTGTCTGTATGGGGCTGGATATAATGATGATGAATCTTGTGGAAATGAGGTGTAACAAATACCCATGCTAAAGGTTTATCTATCCATCCAGGGACCTGAATATTAGCATGGGTCAAAGCCGCAAAAAATGCGGAAATGGTCTGATACAGCATGACCAGTCCCAATGAAGCGCCTGTCAGCAGTACCGCTATAGTTGTAAATATAAGCCGGAAGATATTTTCACCTGGGTGATGCCGCAGGCCGCTGGTTACGTCCACACTGGGATCGGTATGATGAATGAGATGAAACTTCCACATCCACTTTACTCTATGCTCGATCCAATGAATGAGCCAGGCACCGATCAGGTCCAATAAGATTAATCCAAGGATTACATAGAACCAGGGAGATAAATCCTGAAAAAAATGTAATATTCCAGTTTCATTTTCTAAATTAAAATCAACCGCTGCTGCAATCAGTAAAGCACCAAATAGATTTATGATTAAGGTTATAAGTGTGAAAGCAAGGTTAATCCCCGCATGACGGAGTTTATTGTAATCCATTTTAAATAATGGAACGATGGCCTCCATGGATAAAAACAGCGCCAAACCACTGATCAGAAAGATCGATCGTGTGGTTGATTCGATTGAATCGAAAAAGGTCAGGACTGCCTGCATGAGATTTAATTTACCATAGTTACCATAATGGCATTCTGGGCATGCAATCGGTTTTCCGCTTCATCAAATACAATAGAGTAAGATGCTTCCATGACGCCATCAGTTACTTCATGGCCCCGTTCAGCCGGCAGACAATGCATAAACAGTGTATTTTTTCCGGTGCTGTCCATCAATGCTTCATTCACTTGGTAATCTGCGAAAATCTTTTCCCGCTCTTCCGCCTCTTCTTTTTGTCCCATGGATGCCCAGACATCGGTATAAATCACATCCGCTCCATCAACAGCAGATTTTGGATCATGAGATAATTCAAAGGTTGATATCATGGACGCTTCCACCATTTTAACTGTCTTCTCATCAGGCTCAAATCCACTGGGGCCACAGCATACAAAATGCATGGGGAATTTACTGGCCAGTTGCAGCCAGGAATGCACAATATTATTGCCATCTCCCATATACGTAATTTTCAGATCATCCAGATTGCCGCGATGTTCCCAAATCGTAAGAATATCCGCCATGATCTGGCAGGGATGATTATAGTCTGTGAGTCCATTAACCACGGTAGAATCTGAATATTCTGCTAATTCTAAAATGTGTTGATGGTCAAAAAGACGGGCCATGATCACATCATTATATCGCGAAACAACTCGGGCGATGTCTTTTATTGCTTCACGTTTACCAATACCAATATCATTAGGGCCAAGAAAAAGTGCATGGCCACCCATCCATGTGAATCCAGTTTCGAATGAGATTCGAGTTCGGGCCGATGGCTTGGCAAAGATCATGGCTAAGGATTGACCATTGAATGGTTTATAGTCTTCCCGATTATGAAACTTGGTTTTGATCTCTTTCGCCAGATGAAGAATATCCCAGAGTTCATCTTTTGAATAATCTGCAATATGTAAAAAGTGACGGGGCATTTTTCCTTCTTATAAAATATACCGGCTCAGGTCTTGGTCTTCTACAATATTCTCCAAGGAGTCCTTTACAGCCTTAGCTGTGATGTTTATTTTTTTCCCCCCTCTTTTTGGGTGTTCAAATAACGGTGTTTCCAACAATGTGGTCAGGATCGTGTGCAGGCGGCGGGCACCAATATTTTCCATTTTTGAATTTACTTCCGAGGCCAGTTCAGCAATGGTCTTGAGTGCAGCATCATTAAATGTAAGCTTCACCCCTTCAGCCGCCAGCAATGCAGAATATTGTTTTATCAGTGCTGATCTGGGGTGCGTCAATATTTTGATGAAATCAGAAGTCGTCAGTTTATCCATCTCCACCCGAATGGGAAAACGCCCCTGAAGTTCCGGGATCATATCTGATGGTGTACTTACATGAAAAGCGCCTGCTGCAATAAACAGAACATGGTCTGTGGCTACCACGCCATATTTTGTATTGACGTTCCCTCCTTCCACAATTGGAAGCAGGTCGCGCTGGACTCCTTCCCGGCTCACATCCGGCCCTATGCCTCTGTCGCCTCCTACAACTTTATCAATCTCATCCAGAAAAACAATGCCATTATTTTCAACTCTGTCTTTCGCCAAGCGAATGACCTCATCATGGTCGATGAGTTTCTGCGCTTCATTTTCAATCAGCACCTCCCGTGCCTCATTAACAGTCATTTTCCTGGGCTTTTTATTTTTTGGCAGTGCCCCAGAAACCATATCTCTGATATTCATGCCAATGTCTTCCATCCCCATGGGACCGAAGACCTGCATCCCAATCGCAGGCTGATCCGCAATTTCAATCTCGATCATTTTATCTTCAAAATGCCCATCATCCAGTTTTTTTCGCAAGCGTGATCGGGTGCGCTCGTGCCGCTCTTTTACTTCCTTGGACTGTTTGGGATCATTCTTATGCTCATCCGGAAATAAAATATCAAGAAGGTGTTCATTGGCCAAGTGTACTGCCAGGTCAACAACTTCAGCCTCCTTCTCTCGCTCCACCATGGCCACACCAGTATCCATCAGATCCCTGATAATGGATTCCACATCCCGGCCAACGTAGCCTACTTCTGTGAATTTGCTTGCTTCTACCTTAATGAACGGTGCATTGGCTAAAGCAGCCAGTCTACGCGCGATCTCAGTTTTGCCTACGCCTGTCGATCCAATCATTATAATATTGTTAGGCATAATTTCATTACGCATGGAACCTTCCACCTGCTGGCGGCGCCAGCGGTTGCGCATGGCAATAGCCACGGCCTTTTTGGCATTATTCTGGCCCACAATATAGCGGTCCAGTTCTTTCACAATCTGCTTTGGAGTCAATTCTTTCATGCGATCTCCAGAACGGTGATGGCATCATTTGTGTAGATGCAAAGGTCTGCCGCAATTTTCAATGATTTTTCAGCAGTTTGTTTGGCCGTGTATTTCCCTGTCTGAAGAAATGCCGTTGCCGCTGCCTGGGCAAATCCACCGCCGGAGCCAATGGCCACTACCGGGCCGTCCGGCTCAATGACATTGCCGTCACCGGAAATGATAAAGCTGTAATGTTTGTCCATCACAACCAGCATAGCTTCCAGTTGGCGCAGTATTTTATCTGTACGCCATTCCTTGGCCAGTTCCACCACAGTCCGTTTCAGATCGCCGTCATACTGTTCCAGTTTTTGTTCAAATTTCTCAAACAGGGTCAATGCGTCTGCAGCTGCACCCGCAAATCCGCCCAGCACACCGCCCTTATCTGTATCGAATTCACGAACTTTCACTGCTTTCTGCTTGAAAGCCATATCACCAAATGTGACCTGCCCGTCACCGGCCATGGCTACTTTTCTCTTGTGACGCACACCGATAACGGTGGTCGATTTAATGTCTGTTTTCATTTCTAGATAACCTTGCCAAGGCATGAAACCCTCTCAAGGTTTTTTCCCTTAATTACTGTGTTAATTCCTTAAATAATTTCGAATCTCCGGGAAGAACCAATGTAGTTTTTTTATCAATGACTTTTTCGTAAGTCTCCAAAGTACGCACAAATTCATAGAATTTGGGATCCTTTGAAAATGAGGAAGCATATATGTCCAGAGCCCTGGCTTCACCTGCACCGCGGATTTCTTGAGAAGTTTTATACGCATCTGCCAAAATCACTGTTTTATCCCTTTCCGTTTTGGCTCGGATTTTCTGAGCCTCTTCCTCGCCCTCCGATCTGAACATATTGGCCTTGCGGTTTCGCTCCGCTTCCATACGGGCATAGATAGAAGCCTCGTTTTCCGATGGCAGGTCAACCCGGCGGATACGGACATCCACAACTTCAATACCATACTTTTCTGATTCTTCATTGCTGGCAGCAGTCACCTTATCCATGATCAAGTCTCGTGTTTCTGTGATAATCTCTACCATATCATGAATCCCTAATTCCTGACGGAGTTCAGAATATACGATATCATCAAGGCGTGTTTTTGCTGTAGGTATTGCCTGAACAGTTTGCAGGAACAGCAACGGGTCCACAATTCTCCAGCGGACATAATTATCCATGATCAGGGTTTTTTTATCCATACTCAGGACCTCTTCAGGCGGAACATCATATTCCAGAAGCCGCTTATCAAATGTTACTGCAACCTGTAATGGCGCAGGCAATTTGAAATTCAAGCCCGGCTTGGTAATCGTTTTTACCGGCTTACCAAATGCCAGCACCACAACTTGCTCGGTTTCATCCACGATAAAAACTGTTGTGAAAAAAACCAGCGTAACAAGGACCACAAAAATTGCAAATAATTTTTTCATTATTTTTCCCCTCCTTTACTGGTTGTAAGGTTTAAAAGGTTAAGCATATTCCCGCTATCCTTATCTGGAACAATCACCTTTTCAACGCCAGGAAGTACTTTTTCCATTGTTTCAAGGTATAGTCGTTCCCGGGTAATATCCTTGGCCTTCCGATACTCTTTCAGTACTGTGTTGAACTTAGCTACATCCCCTTCTGCACGTTTGATTCGAGATTCCTTAAATCCTTCCGCACCCCGAATCATAGCTTCAGCTTCACCACGGGCTTTAGGGATCACATCATTCCGGTAGCCTTCTGCCTGGTTGATGAGACGATTTTTGTCTTCTTTAGCTGAGGCTACATCCTTAAATGCAGCTATAACCTGCTTCGGCGGCGACACATCCTGCAACTGAGCCGCAACAACCTGGATTCCGGATTCATATTTGTCCAGGATAGCCTGGATTTGTTTCTTAGCTTCTTCCTGAATTCGAAATTTGCCGGTAGTGAGTGTTTCATCGATGTTATTCATCCCCACTATAGTTCGCAAACTGGCTTCCGATGCTTCTCGGACGGTCAGTTCCGGTTCCACTATTTTGAATAAATAGTTTTCCGGTTCTTTGATTCTATACTGGACAATCAATTCTGCATCCACAATATTTTCATCTCCTGTAAGCATCAGACTCTCTTTTTCTACTGTCCGGTACTGACCATTGCGGGTAGTTCTGAATCCAATTTCGATACGTTTCACTTCTGTTACTTTTGGTGTCTTTACAGTTTGGATTGGATAAGGATAATGCCAGTTCAATCCCGGTTGGGTTTGATGTGTATAGGCACCGAACGTACGAATGACACCTACTTCATCCGGTCCCACCATATAGATACCGGTCAAAAGCCAAAATGCCACCGCAAGCCCCAGCAAAGGCAGGATGCCCAAGGTAATATTGGGGATTGTTACTTCACTATCCCCAATAATGATTCGTTTAGCCATAATTACTCCTTTTCATAATTAAATTTCTTTCCTGAGTCTCGCCACAGAAAATCCCAGCTGGTCCCGGTATTTTGCTACAGTTCTGCGGGCCAGAACATATCCAGCCTCCATCAGTTTTTCAACCAAGGCATCATCGCTTAAAGGTTGATGTTTATCTTCACTGGAAATGATTTTTTCTAATGCCCGTTTAATCACAAATGTTCCCAATATCTGTCCGTCATGCAGTTCAATGGCATCTGTGAAAAAATGTTTCAATTCAAAAATACCGTAGGGGGTATCCACAAACTTGCCGCGGGTGGATCGGCTGATCGTCGAAATATCCATATGTATCTGATCGGCCACATCCTGCAACTTTAAGGGCCTTAGAAAATTCATATCCCCGCTGAACCACTCCGGCTGGAAACCAATGATGGAACGCATCACATTTACCATGGTAACCCTGCGCTGTTTTACTGCTTCAATGAACCAGTTCGCTGAATCCAGCTTTTCCTTGATAAACTTCTTGGCCTTGGCATCATAATGCTCATCCTGGATGGCCTGCTCATATTCCCTGCTTACCCTGAGTTCCGGCAACCCGCCGTCATTGGTGGTAATCAACCAATCATTGCCATCTTCCTTTACAATTATATCTGGGATAACAGTTTGGAATTTATCCGCGTAGCCTTCACCCGGTCGCGGATTTAAATGGGAAATATGCTCAACAGCATCGTGAAGTTCATCTTTTGTACATTTTAATCTTGATTGGATTTTCTCATAGCGCTTATGCATAAAATCATCAAAATATTCAGTAACAATCTTATAAGCCAAAGACCCGATTTCATCCTCAAGCTGAATTGTCAGGCATTCTTTTAGATTTCGTGATCCAAAACCTTTTGGTTTCAAGCGCTGCACCACATGCAGGATGGGCTCAAGATCCTCTTCCTCCATCCCCAGGCGGTCGGCGATCAGGATTAATTCCGTATCCAGGTACCCTCTTTCATTGGTATTCCAAAGTATTTCTTCAGCTATTTCTTGTTCCGCATCATTTAAATCCGTATCTCGCAGTTGTTCGATAACATCTTCCAGCAGTGTATGTCGATCCGGTAATGGCATCTCCTTTTTTTCCTGCTGGAAATAATACGTGGTTTCATCACTGTACATATCCTCCTGGGATATATCAATATCATCAACAGATGTTTCCTCTTTTTCAGCCTCTTCCGGTACATCAGGCTCCACCTGTTCCAGCACGGGGTTCTGTTCTAATTCTTTCAGAATAGTTTGTTCAAGATTGACCGTATTCAATTGCAGTAACCGGGTCTGCAAAAGCTGTCTAGGGGCCAGTTTTTGTCTCTGGGTTTGTATTTGCTTTAATGTGGTCGCCATCAGTCCAGTTTAAATTTTTCTCCAAGATACAACCGCCGTGCTTCCTCATCATTCGCTAAAAATTCTGAATTGCCCGACTTTAAAATCTGACCGTTGAACAATAGATAAGATCGATCGGTAATGGACAAAGTTTCTCTTACATTATGGTCCGTGATCAATACTCCGATCTCTTTTTCTTTCAGGGAATGAACAATGCCTTGAATTTCCTCCACAGCAATTGGATCTACACCTGCAAAAGGCTCATCCAGCAGAATAAAATCAGGATCCATACAAAGACTGCGGGCAATTTCTACCCGTCGGCGCTCACCGCCGGACAATGTATTGCCTATATTCTCCTTTAAATGGGAGATGGACAGATCATCCAGCAATAGATCCATTTTTTCCTGTTGTTCCGTTTTGGAAAGTTCCTTACGCATTTCTAAAACCAGTTTAAGATTATTGCCAACCGATAATTTCCCAAAAATTGATGGCTCCTGGGCCAGATAACCAATTCCTTTCCGCGCCCGTTTATACATAGCCTCATTTGTGATTTCCACCTTATCCAGAAACACTTGACCGCTGGTGGGTTTTACCATCCCCGTGATCATATAAAATGATGTGGTTTTTCCAGCGCCGTTTGGTCCTAATAGACCCACGATCTCACCCCGCTCCACGGACACATCCACATCCGTTACCACCATTTGCTTACCATATTTTTTATGGAGTCCTTTGGCACTGAGTGATTGGTGGCGATCTCTCAAAGTTCGTTCCTGTTGGTGACCCCGGAGGGTTTCAGGATCTTCCAGTTTTTCAGATCTGAGTCCGATTCAAAACCGATCCCGTAGAGAGTATCTTTTTGCTCAGTTGTAAGCATGATCGGATCATCTGTAGTCATTTTTTCTTCCCTGGAATTCCATATCAAGGTGTCCGTGTATAAAGAAATACCACTGTCCGATACTGCGACGACATGGCCCATGGCTTTCATATCGTTTGAGCTCTGATTAACTTCTGCCCTCAGGGAAGTCAGCTGCGAGGTATGTGATTCTCTGTCATCAAAAAAATCCACCGTAACGCTGTTGTCCAATAATACAAATTCCCGTTCGTTATACTTTTCCAGATGCCCCGATTTTATCTTGGCCCGCATTATTCCTTTATCTGTCAAGATAATTGTAACACCCCAGCTTTCCTGGTCCGGACCGCCAGCTATGGACCCCTGTGGAACTGCTTCCTGACGTCCGCATCCCAGAATCAATAAATATAAAAAAGGAAGTATATATTTCATTGTTCAACCGGTCAGAACCTGCTCCCGCAGGATCTGGTAAATTTCCTTGGTTCGTCCCTGCTGGTCAATGACCCATTCCACCGCTTCCCGAAATGCTCCCTGTCCGCCGGATGCTTCTGTTATGAAAGCCGCTATTGCCTTCACTCTCGGGTGGGCATTTTGAACGGCAATAGGAAACCTCACCTGTTCCATAACCGGTATATCAATAAGATCATCACCAATATAAGCGATTTCGTTGTCTGACAAGCCATACTTTGCTTTCAGGTCCGCATAGGCAGGGAGTTTATTTAAACCGCCATTATAAATATCTTCAATATTCAATTCCCTGGCCCGGTGTTCTGTTGCCGGTGAATACCGACCTGAAATAAGTGCAATATTTAATTCAGCTGCCCTAGCCATGGCTACACCCACACCATCCATGACACTGAAGCGTTTAAACTCCAAGTTATCCGTCCCCTTATAAAAGGTACCATCAGTCCAGACACCGTCCACGTCAGAAATGAGCATTTTAATTTTACTGGGATCGATAGTCATTGAATTACATCATAAATCATTTTACACTGGGCCAACAGTACCTCTAACTGGTCTAAAGGCCATTGAGTAGTGGCATCGGATTTTGCTTTATCCACATTATCGTGGATTTCCATAAAGAGCCCGTTACAGCCAGCCGCAACGGCTGCTTTTGCCAGGGTTGGAATCATTTCCCTCATACCTGCGCTTGATGAACTACCGCCAGAAAGTTGGGCACTGTGGGTGGCATCAAAGAGCACCGGATATCCCAATTTCTGCATCAAGGGAATGGAACGCATATCAGCCACTAGATTATTATAACCAAACTGGTAACCACGATCCGTAAGTAGAATATCATCACAATCAGAATCAGTTAATTTTTCCACCACATATTTCATATCCCACGGTGCCAAAAATTGTCCTTTTTTCACATTGACTGCTTTCCCTGTTTCTGCTGCAGCAATCAGGAGATCCGTCTGACGGCATAAAAAGGCTGGTATTTGCAGAATATCTACCACTTCTGCGACTGTCTGTGCCTGGGAAACATCATGAATATCGGTTAGAACAGGTAATTCTACCTCTTTTTTAACATGATCAAGGATGGTTAAGCCTTCCTCCAAACCCGGTCCCCGGATAGCGTTGATCGATGTGCGGTTAGCCTTATCAAATGAGCTTTTATAAATAAGGGAAATGCCTGTCTTTTCTGTTATCTGTTTGATAGCACTGGCCATCTTGAGTGCATGATCACGGCCTTCAATGACACATGGGCCTGCAATAAGGTTTATCTGTGTCCCGCCAAATTCAACAGGTCCAATAGTAACAGTTTTCACGGATCAAGCTTTTCCAAGATTAAATTCAACTGCAGCTTTAATAAAATCCCGGAACAGGGGATGGGCCTTATTCACGCGGCTTTTGAGTTCCGGATGAAACTGCCCACCCACGAACCAGGGATGATCCGGGATTTCTACGGTTTCCACCACACCCAGATCCTCATTTAGACCAGAAAATACTAAGCCATTTTTCTCTAATTTATTCCGGTAACGGTTGTTCACCTCATACCGGTGTCGGTGCCGTTCAGAGATCTTTTTCTTTCGATAAGCGGCATAGGTTTTCGTGCCCGTTTTTATTTCACAATCATAAGCACCCAATCGCATGGTGCCGCCCTTGATCTTGATGGCTCGCTGCGATTCCATGAGATCGATCACAGGATATTTTGTTTTCTTATTAAACTCGGTGGAATTAGCACCTTTGAGTCCACATATGTGTCGTGCAAAATCGATCACTGCGCATTGGAGACCCAGGCAAATACCCAAAAACGGCACATGGGTTTCCCGTGCATATTTCGCAGAAAGAATTTTGCCTTCACCTCCCCGTGGGCCAAAACCCGGAAGTAATAGAATACCATCTACATCCCTGAATTCAAATGTTGCTGTTTTATCATCCTTGATTTTTTCGGTTTGTATCCATTTAATATTTACTCGGGCATTATTTTCGACACCTGCATGTATGAAAGATTCCAAAACACTCTTATAGGAATCAATCAGTTCCGTATATTTTCCGCACATGGCAATGGTTACCTCATGAGTCGGGTTTTTAAAATTGTGGATGAATATTTTTAATGCTTCCAGATTCGATTCTTTCTGAATTTTCAGGCGCTCACTGATCAGATGTCCTGCATTCTGTTCATGCATGACCAGCGGAACTTCATAGATACTGGGTACGTCCTTTCCCACAATTACATGATCAGGCTGGACATTGCAGAAAAGAGCAATCTTATTCCGTACCGATTGTTCAATATCATATTCAGACCGACAGAAAATTATATCTGGTGATAAACCAATTTCCCGCAGTTTCATGACCGAATGCTGCGTGGGCTTTGTTTTTAATTCACCGCTGGCCTTCACGTATGGAAGCAGTGTTACATGAACGATCAAATGATTGTGGTATCCTGTTTCTAAAGATAATTGACGGATGGCTTCCATGAACGGAAGACTCTCAATATCCCCTACCGTACCACCCACTTCACAGATAACCACATCGTATTTCTTGGGTTGATTGACAGCTTTAATGCGGATAATGATCTCATCAGTGACATGGGGAATGACCTGTACCGTCTGCCCCAGATATTCACCTTTGCGTTCCCGCTCCAGGACAGTACTGTAAACCTGCCCTGCTGTAGCATTGTTATTCTTGGTCATATTAACATCAATAAACCGTTCGTAATGACCAAGATCCAGATCCGTCTCTGAGCCGTCATCCAATACAAAAACCTCCCCATGCTGGTACGGGTTCATCGTGCCTGGATCCACATTTAGATAAGGATCCAGTTTTAAAATAGTAACCTTGACGCCGGCGTTCTTCAGCAGATAACCAATGGAGGAGGCAGTAATGCCCTTGCCTAGACCGGACATAACACCGCCCAGAACAAAGATATATTTTGTCGGCTTAGCAGCGTTCATTTAATCATCCATTTCTTTTACTTCATCCAGGTCCAGTCCCATAACTGCTGCTACTCGCTGCAGATCTTCCGGAGTGTCCACAGCCATCTGATCACAATCGGTGATCAAGGCCTTGATGGGAATGCCATGATCCAGGGCCCGTAACTGTTCCAGAGACTTTTTCTGTTCCCGTTCTGATGGTTCCTGGGCAGTAAATTCAAAAAGTGTATCTTTTTGAAAACCGTACATACCAATGTGGCGGTAAACAGCGCCGATCTCCATATCAAATACATTGCGCTTGAAATCTTGAGTGTTCTGGTTTTCATCCAGGATGGCTTTGACAACATTCGGATTTAATAAATCGGTGACCGTGAGTTTGCGGCTCACCACAGTGGCCATCTCTACACTGGGATCATGAAAAATATCCACCAAGCCATCGATCAGCTTCGGATTCAGCAAAGGTTCATCTCCTTGAATATTGATAACGATTTTTGCTTCCGGTTCCCCTTTGGCTACTTCTGCAATCCGGTCGGTCCCCGAGGTATGTTTCTTGGAGGTCATGACCAGCTTAAAATCATATTCTAATAAAGCCTGCTCGGTTTCCTTGGAATCAATGGCTATAATAACTTTATCCAGTTTTTCTGCTTTGAATGCCTGCTCTGCCACATAGGCAACCATGGGTTTACCACCCAGATTAGCCAGGATTTTTTTTGGGAAACGGATAGAATTCAGTCTCGCCGGGATAACACCAATTACCATGAATTTGATCCTTTATTCGTCTTTCGAGACGGTACCTCCTGCACCATCAGATCCATTATTTGGAACATATGATCTAAAGTAATAATAAAAAACGCGGTGAAATACAAAACAGGCATGATTTTTGCTGTGAAATTTACCCTTCCTTGAACAGAAAGGAAATTTATTCGAAACGTAAAGATTCGATGGGATCAAGCTGGGCAGCTCTCCAGGCCGGATAGATCCCAAAACCAATTCCAATGGCAGAGCAGACAAAAAGACCTATGAATGCCCAGTCAATGGGAATAACTGCAGGAATGTTGAAAACCACCGCTACAATATTTCCCCCAGCCACGCCCAATATAATTCCTGCAATGCCACCAAATTCACTTAAAAAAACAGCCTCCATCAAAAATTGAGTTAAGATATCCTGCTTAGTAGCACCGATGGCTTTGCGGATACCGATCTCTTTAATGCGTTCAGTGACTGAAACAAGCATAATATTCATAATACCGATCCCGGCCACTACCAGGGCGATTACACTAACAGCCAGGGCAAATATTTTTACACCATTTGTAAAACTGGAAAACTGTTCAATCATTTCAGTATTTGACACTATCTCAAAGTCATTATCAAGTTCTGGAGGGACTTTTCGGATCGACCGCAATAGACCAATTATTTCATCCCTTGTTTTATCATAGGTTTCTTGTGAAGTTGATTCTACATGGATTCTCAGGCTACTCCACCGATTTGAAAATTTTTCAAGAAAACTAGAGATGGGTATAGCAATAAAATTATCCTTGCTTTGACCAAATGCTTCACCTTGTCTCTCAGTTATCCCTATTACAATATAATCAAGACCGTTAATCTGTATTTTTTTCGATAATGGATCCTCAAATGGAAATAATCGATCCACAACATCCATTCCAAGAACACAGACATTTCTAGAATAGCGAATATCATCAGGAACAAAGTTCCTCCCTTCGGCGAGAAACGTGTTATAAAATCTAATCGTACCGTCATCCCCTCCAAATAACTCAACTGAGTTTTTTACTTCTTTATTTCTATATTGTACATTGCGTACAGAAGTACCATCAGCAGCACTGACCAGAAGGGGAAGTTTTGCTCTTTCCTTAAGTTTTTTATA
>DKQR01000070.1:0-9026 GCA_002471805.1 Fidelibacterota bacterium UBA7303
CTGTTCACCTTCCGTTCTAAGTATTGTTTGAAGAAAACATTTAAAAACGGTATCAATCTCAGTTTATTTGGTATGTATACTGTTGATTTATCCTTTTCTATTGCATGAATAATTTCTTCTACACACTCTTCAAGGCTAACTGATTCCTGGGTATGCTTTCGTGACGATTCTTCTTTCGGCTTCGCATCAGAGCCAAAGGCATTGCTTCTTAGATTTGTACCCCGTATCCAGCTTAAGACCGCTTCCAGGATAGTGATCTCACCCTTTAACTCCATAGAGAGCGTGGCCAGAAATCCATGCAGGGCATGTTTTGAGGCAACATAACCCGAGTGGTTGGGAAAGCCCATGAGGGCTTGGGCTGTGGAACAACTGACAATTTTTCCCCGGGTTTTCTTTAAATAGGGCAAGGCAGCATGACAGCAGTTGACGGCGCCCATGTAGTTGGTATTCATTAATTCGTGAAAAAATTCTATATCGGTTATCTCCTCAAACCTGGCCCACATACTGATACCGGCATTCAATATTAAGCCGTCAATCCGGCCATAGGCTGCAACGGTGTCCTGGATCAGGGTACGGCACTGTTCCAAAGCGGTAATATCAGTTTGAACGGCCAGGGCGGACCCGCCTGCAGATTCTATGGCTTGGCACACCCGGTCAAGTTCTTCTTTCCTACGGGCGGCACAGACCACCTGCGCTCCTTTTTGCGCCAGGTTTTTTGAAAGCTGTTCACCAATACCGGAGGAAGCACCGGTAATGATGAATGTCTTTTTATTTACAATCAATCCAGGATCGTCTAGGGAGACGGTGCTGGTTTAACCATAAAAAATATTATTGCGTACACCAAAAATATTTTCCGGGTCATGGGAATTTTTAATCTGTTTCAACAGATCAATACTTGCCGGAGAAAGAGTATCGGACATGAAATCTTTGCGTAATTTGCCCACACCATGATGATGAGATATAGATCCACCACTTTCCATGATCGCCTCACGCATGGAATGTTCAATGCCGTGGAAAAGGTCTATGGCATTTTTGACTCCTTTCACACTGATGGCAAACATAAAATAAATACAGACGCCAGTATGGTAGATCTGGGGTATGCGGTAGGAGATATAGGGTTTTCCCGGAATTTCATGTTTATCATGAAGTTCATGTAACCTATTTGATGCTGCTTCACAGACGGGATGAATTTTACTCCATGGCACTGATGTTTCCATCGTTTCTCCAATAATGTGATAATCACTCATAAAGTCTCTGATGTAGGCGATAGCAAAGGTCAGCATATATCCCCGTTTGCCATTCTCCGCTCCAGCAACCAAACCATTGTATTTTTTTGTTAATTTTTCAACATGTTTCTGCTGGTACTCCACCTCTTCTCGTGATCCTTCCATTTTGAAGGAAGTGCCTACCATTTGATAGGGGTCGAAGCCCTTTACATCCAGAACCCAGAATTTTTCAATCTTCTTCAACCATGTTTCCATTCCCTGGGGTCTTGCCTTCAAGGCCTGTCCAAAACGAAACTGGGCATTGTCCATCAAGCGGGCACTGGCTGGTACAGAATCGCTTTGAGATAGGTCATACATGAAATCAACTCCAGTCTTCCAGTTCTTGAAAATAGCAGAATTATAGGTCTGGACTTCAGGAAGTTTATGCAATTTCAAGGTAGCCTTTGTTATGATGCCAAAATTTCCTTCTGATCCGAGCAGCATATTCTGTGGTTTAACACCAATAGACGCCCGGGTAAGGGGCTTGACCTGTTCAATCACACCCTGGGGCGTTATCATGGTTACATTCTCTATAATATCCTCAATGTTGCCGTAACGATTTTTCTTCATACCACTGGCATTGGTAGAGATCCAGCCGCCCAGAGTGGATAATTCGATACTGTCCGGTTCATGCCCTACAGTAAATCCTTTTTCCTGCAGCAGCTCTTCAAGCCGTCCGCCAGTGATACCAGCCTGGACGCAGATACGCCTGTTTTCTTCATCAATAGATTCAATTGCAGCCATACGCCGGGTATCAACGGCCACAATCATGCGCTGCTCATTCTCCGGGACCTTTAGGGCGTTGCTAACGCTAGTTCCTCCCCCATAAGGAATCAGGCAGACGTCATACTGCATCGCCAGTTGAATCAATCTGCGAACTTCTTCTTCTGATTCAATAAAGAAGACCATATCTACCATTTTATTTACCCGTGAATACAAGATTTTGTATACTTCATCTGTGGTTTGACCTTGACTGTGCAAAAGACGCTCATCATCTCCAAAAGAGTACCGATCTTCCGGAAATTCTGATTTGACTACCTCTACAAATTCTATGTTAATATTGGCTTCCCTAACCGGTTTGTTTTCCACTTCCTGAAGTGTATCATTGGGATCTACAGTAATGTCCAACATCTCCTCCACATAAGGAATAAAATCAGGCATTTCAACACCGCAAATATCGTAGCGGTCACCAGCCATGGTTACTGAACGATCCTCGTTGAGTACAAATCTGGAATCTTTGTAGCCCCATTTATGACCCCAGTTGGTATCATTGACAGCAAAGAATTTTTCTATTTTTGACTTATCTGTTTCACTCATAAAGATTTTTAACCTTTTCTGTAATGCGTCGTTCCAGTTCCATGGTCATTTCCTGGGCAGCATTGGCCAGATCATTATCTCCAGGATTATCAGTATCCAGGAAAGAACCGGGGTACAAAGGCTCAAGAATGTAGACACGAATTGCGGCTGGACGCATAAAAATTTTATCCTTGGGCCACGATTTGTGGGAACCGTGGATCACCGCCGGCAGGATGGGTATATCCAAGTTCAAGGCAAAGGAGGCAGCCCCTTTTTTGAAGGCATTCATTACCCCGGGAGCGCCGCGGGTGCCTTCGGGAAAGAAAATAAGGTTACGGTGCTGATAATCCATGAAAGTCTTGCATAATGTGAGAGTGTCTTCGATGGAAAATTGACGAATCCCACCTACTTTGCGGTCTATAGGAATCAGGTTCATGACCGTATTGACCAGATTACGCTTGACCCAGCTGTCGAACCAGTAGTCCTTGGCCGCCAGCATGCCAAAGTAGTTAAAGCTTTTCTCGGCGGCAGCTGACAATAACGCCACATCCATGTGGCTGTTATGATTGCTGCAGAAAATAAAAGATGTTTTGGGGATGTTTTCCTGGCCAAATACCTTCAGAGGAGTATAAATCGTGAAAACAACCCTGCTGTAGAAATAGAATAGTGTTTTCCAGATTCGAAAGAAAAATGGCTGTTTCCCGACCAAATACGAATATTTGGGATTATCGAGTACATTCATTTTACAATTTATCTGCGGCCGTATTTCGCGTGGGCGCTTTCCCAGTCACCAGAGATAATGGCCGACAACAGGGAAATTTCAAGGCATAAACTGCTGGCGCAAATAATTTCAGCGAATTTTTTTGATGAATCTTTCCCCTGGGTGCAGCCCAGCATTTCCAGGTTTTGACGCTGTTGTTTCAGGCGGGTACCGCCGCCAACAGTCCCTACGGTGAGGGATGGAGTTGTCAAAGATACATGAAGGTCCGTACCATCATTAAACCCCTTGATCTGGGTATAACCCAGGGAATTTTCCGCCACACAGGCTACATCCTGGCCCGTGGCCAGGTAGATAGCGGTGAGCGCATTGGAAATGTGTAGCTGGATGCCCTGATTGCCCGCAAAACTGGAAGCATATGGGCCAAACTCCTGCATGGCTCGAAAATCCTTGGCCGCTGTATTCAGGATCCGTTTCAGGACTTGTGATGTTAGGACCGTTTCAGCAACAACATAGTGCCCCCGGCCTTTCAAAATTGTTTTTGCAGATGCTTTCTTGTCACTGGCAAAGTTGCTGTCCAGAAGATAATGAAACGATGTTTCATTTTTGATATATTCACATGCAGCCTTGGTGGCAATAGTAACCATATTCTGACCTGCGGCATTTGCGGTGGAAAAAATAAAATCCAGTACAACATACTTGCTGATATTGTAGATTTCAATGCGCAATAATTTCCCATGGTTGGTGGTGCTTTCAGCAACGTCTCTGATCTCACCTAAATGATCGTCTATCCAGCTGTTAAACCTAGTAGCTTTGTCAATATCTGGAAATGTAAAAAAGGGTGCCCTGGAAATTTCCTGCCGTACATGGCGGACCCGGATACCCCCGCTGGCTCTTGTGGCGTACATACCGCGGTTCATAGACATGGCCAGGGTGCCTTCTACGGTGCAGATAGGGACACAGAATTCACCCTGGGCGTATTTACCATCCACCAGGAGTGGACCTACGACCGCCATGGGAAGATTAAGAAACCCCACATGGTTTTCGATGATCCCTTTTAAATCTACCGATTCATCCCGCAGATTATCATCCAAGTCAATATTGGCATACTTTTTCACCCATTCTTTTCGGGCCTTTGTATCTTCGGGATGATAGCCCCTTGGAATAGATGAATTGCGTCCATTATTCGCTTCAGACATAGTATATATTCCTGTGAATTTGAATAGCAGAAAATTGCGGACAGGGTGTTTTTCAGGACCGATCTTTGTGTATAAGAACGGTGGGTGCCTCCCACAAACAGCAAACTTCCTTTACTTAGACATTATGCATAAGAAGGCCTGTTTTTTGCTTATGGAGTACAGCTCCCAATAAGTATTACTGTAGATCTTGAAAATACAGATCCTGCCCGCAAACCTATTAATAATCTAGAAGAAGTTATATCGAATCACTCTCTTGATACACAAATTAATTTTTTTTAAAGAAGCAATCTATTATCCGGCTCAGACCAGGTTTTATTATGATTTATCTTTACTTTTTTTTATTTCAGTATAGGTTTCATAATAGGCTTCTCCGGTTTCCTTGATATTGGACAGGATGCTGTTTTTGTTCTTGCCAGATGTTGACTTGAATGCACCCTGAATAATGGTGTCAACCAAATCCTGGATATAGGCCAGCATACTGCCCAGCTGTTTTGAGAAATCTTTACTCATCCAGGTATTTTACCGCTGTATTTAATCTGGTGGTGGGCAGATTGCAGACAAAATTTTCACAGATATAAATTGTAGGTTTATTATCAAGCATACCTTGCTCTTTTGTCCAGGGCGCAACTCGGTCCAGATCGTTTTTTTGGTCCGTATCCTTGAATAAAATAATACGATTTGGAATATAGATGGAACGAATCTTATCCAGTATTATCCGAGTGTTATCGGCGCTACCCTGGCCAACAATTACAATTTCTTTTGCCTCCCGGGAGTCAAACATGAATGCGCTAAGCATGTGGGCGAATCCGGTTGGGGATTGTTTTGCGCCGTCCGTAAAAGCGCGTAATGTATTATCAGCCAGCTCCAGCCATCTGGGATCACCGGTAAACCGGTTGATGCGCACCAGGTTCATAGCGGCCACAGAATTCCCGGAGGGAATGGCGCCGTCATAACTGTCTTTGGCACGGACCATGAGCTTTTCAGCCTTATTGGATCCAATAAAAAAACCGCCGCCATCCTGATCCAAAAAATCAGTTGCCATGATGCTTGTGAGATTTACCGCTTCCTGCAAATAATCAACTCGAAAGGTCGCTTCATATAGATTTAACAGACCCCAGGTCATAAAGGCATAATCATCTAAATGAGGAGGAAGGCCGGCAATGCCCCGACGGTAGCGCTTCTTAAGACGCCCATCTTCACCGCGCAGTGTTTTCAGCACAAACCGTGCTGCCCGCTCTGCCGCAGCCGTGTACTCCGGTTTATCCAGAACCTGGCCGCCCAGGGCCAGAGCTGCAATCATGAGGCCATTCCAATCTGTGAGCACTTTATCGTCTTTCAAGGGATGAATCCTTTTTTCCCGAACTTGAAATAATTTGTCGCGCTGGACTGCGATGAATTCATCAAATTCACTGAGGGACATGCCGGCCTTCTTTGCTAATTTTTCTACCTCGCCAGGGTAGTGGGGGATATTATTGCCGCTGGTTTTGCCGCTGGCCTCATCATGAAAATTGCCTGAGGCTCTGAAGCCGTAGATGCCGGATAGGGTTTCTCCGGCCTCCTGGCCTAGTATTTCTATAAACTCATCCATGTTCCAGACGTAGAATTTCCCTTCCTCGCCTTCACTGTCCGCGTCCTCGGCCGAATAAAAACCGCCCTCCTTATCGGTCATGTCCCGGAGCACATAGGTAAAGATCTCTTCCGCTACCCGCGAATACTGCTCATCCCGGGTATACTGATAGGCTTCCAGGTAGGCCATGGCCAGCATGGCCTGGTCGTAAAGCATTTTTTCGAAATGGGGCAAAAACCAGCGTTTATCGGTGGAATAGCGGTGAAAACCAAGGCCGATGTGGTCATACATACCGCCCCGGCGCATATGCTGCAGGGTGGTTTTTGCCATCTTCAATGCAGTGGTGTCATGGTACAACTTGCTGTAGCGCAGCAGAAAAATAAGATTGTGGGGTGATGGAAATTTCGGTGCCCGGCCAAAACCGCCAAAATCAGGATCATAGCGGCTGGCGTATTGACTGAAAGTTTCGCGGATCATGTCCTCTTCCCAGGCTTCCTTCATGGAACTAGAATTTACTTTTTCAAGATACTGGCGAACCCTTTCAGTGGTTTTCAGGATCTCGCCCTGTTTGCTGGTCCAGGCATTGGCCAGGGAAGGAATCAGCTGCAGCATACCGGGCCGCTTGCCGCGGCCGTTTTTGGGGAAATAGGTCCCGGCGAAAAAAGGTTCTTTATCCGGTGTCATTACAATGGTTAGAGGCCAGCCTCCGCGGCCGGTCATGGCCTGGCAGACAGACATATACAGGTGGTCCACTTCCGGCATTTCTTCCCGGTCCACCTTAATGCTGATAAAATGCTCATTCATTAGCGCGGCAACGGTGGAATCCTCGAATGATTCGTGTTCCATCACGTGGCACCAGTGGCAGGTTGAATACCCGATAGAGAGAAAAATGGGCTTATTTTCCTTTTTGGCCTTTAAAAAAGCTTCTTTCCCCCAGGGATACCAATCCACAGGATTGGAGGCATGCTGCAGGAGATAAGGGCTCTGGGACTGGGCCAGCCGGTTCTGATGTTCTTTATTTTGGTCCATGGTATCTGCTTTCCCTGAACAAGCCCAGGTGATTAGAATTGTGAAAAATAATGCTAGGTGAATTTTTTTAAGAAACATAATGGACAAGTATGAAAGTTAGATAGGATTAAAGGCGTTTGATACCAAAGATTTAAGAAGCAGGAAGTAACAATATTCCTTTAACCATTGCCGGATCTCCGTATAAGTTCTCTGCTTATGATCTATATATCCGGTATCATGATTTACCTGCTGGCCCTGGTAGCTGTGGGATTTTACAAGATTCGCTCAGTGAAAAACAGCGAGGATTTCATGGTGGCAGGGCGGACCCTGCCCTGGTATATCCTGGTGGGAACGCTGCTGGCGACGTGGATGGGCAGCGGATCCCTCTTCAGCGGAGCCGGGCTTGGCTACCGCAATGGTTTGGCTGGACTGTGGTCCAGCGGTGGCGCCTGGCTGGGGATTGCCCTGATCTACTTTATCACTCGCAGGATTCGCAATTTTGGCAAGGTCACCGTTCCAGATATATTCGAAGCCCGCTATGGGCGGGCGGCAGCAGTGCTGGCCACAGTCACTACGGTCATTGCCTATACCACCATTGTTTCCTACCAGTTTCGCGGTGGTGGCAAAGTGCTGTCCATGGTCTCTGACGGCATGATCAGCCTGGAAGCCGGCATTATTATCACCGCTGTCTTTGCCATCTCCTATACAGTGCTGGCGGGAATGTTTTCTGTTGTGTACACCGACGTGGTAAACGGTGTGCTCATGACTGTGGGCACCCTGGGGGCGCTTTTGTTTCTCATTTTTCGTGTAGGTGGCCTGGGCGAGATCGCTGCGGTGGCCGAGTCAGCTGGGAAATGGCAACTGTTCGGCAACTGGGCGGCGGAGCGCACAGGGGATATTTCCGGACCCATCATTGCCATCAGTTTCTTCGTGCCCACCATGTTGCTGCTCATGGGCGATGCCAACATGTACCAGCGTATTTTCAGTGCCAGGGACGGGGGCTCAGCGAAGAAGGCGGTTTTTTTCTGGATTATTGGCGTCATCGTGCTGGAATCTGCGATCTCCATGCTGGGACTCACTGGCGCTGTAGCCGCTGCCAAGGGGCTTATTCCGGACCTGGTCGCCGATGCACAGGGTGCACTTGTAAATCCCACGGAAGGGGCCTTGCTGGAAGCCCGGCAGGCAGGTAGTGAATCGGTGATCCCGGCCATTGTCCGTTTTGCAGGTCTGCCTGTGGTCCTGGGGCTGATTCTGGTCTCCACCATGATGGCCATTATTGTATCCACTGCAGATTCTTTTTTGCTGATCCCGGCCACGAATCTGACCCGAGATGTATACCAGCGCTACATCCATCCGGGTGCAGATGAAAAACAGGTGCTGTTGATCAGCCGGAGCCTGGTCCTGGTCCTGGGCATTATTGCCTTTCTGCTGGTCAGCCAGTTTAAAACAGTGCTGAATGCAGCTTTTACCGCGTACAACATCTATGGCACCTCTATTACGCCGGCGCTGATGGCAGCATTCCTGTGGAAAAGGGCCACTGCTGTTGGTGCCCTGGCTTCCATTGTTACTGGGACTTCCGTAACACTGATCTGGACCTATGTACTGCCGGACTGGAGTGGATTTACAAGCATGCATCCTTTTTTGCAGGAGTTGACCTATCCGGCAGCAGGACTGTCGATCCTGGCACTGGTTGCGGGCAGCCTGCTCACCCCTGCACCGCCCAGAAAAGCCTGGGAGCAATTTTTCAACGATGAGGATTAGTAAATTCAAGCCCCACATTCGTGGGGTTTTTTGTTTGTGGGGTGATGGGTAGATTTATTTAATGATTAACCGCATTACAGCACTGTTGCTATATGTTTGTGTCGTTTTATGCAATCCTACTAATCCAAATTATAGTCTCCCACTGGATTTCCCGCAAATAGCAGTTAGTATAAATAATAATCCGGATTCTGGTTATATTTTTTTAAGTACCT
>DKQR01000070.1:9372-11062 GCA_002471805.1 Fidelibacterota bacterium UBA7303
TAAATAATTATTTAATGATTTTAGATAATTTGGGAGAACCAATATTTTTTAGAAAAACTAATGGGTATGCACATGATTTTAAAGTTCAGCCGAGTGGTCATTTATCTTACATAGAAGCATTGTCTCCCAATTCACAAAAAACTGCATATATAATGAATAATCATTATGCCATAATAGATAGTTTTACTTCAGAGAATTATTGGATGGATAATCATGAATTTCAATTACTGTTGAATGGGAACGCCCTACTGGGCGCCAGAGCGTATCGTACTGTAGACTTAAGTCAAATTATTGAAGGAGGTTCACCTGTTGCACAAGTTGAGGATTATATTATTCAAGAAATTGACCAAAATAAAAATATTGTTTTTGAGTGGAATAGTGCTGATTACTTTGAACTAACGGACGCTCCACATATAGATCTTACAAGTCAACACATTTACTATGTTCATGCTAACGCAATTGAAATAGATACAGATGGAAATATATTACTTTCATCTAGACACATGGACGAAATAACCAAAATTGATCGACAGACTGGAGATATTATATGGAGATTAGGTGGTGTTAATAATGAATTTACTTTTTTAAATGATAGTCTAGATTTTCAACACTCAATCCCTACCCCATTCTGCTATCAACATGATATACGCAGATTAAGAAATGGAAATATCACTATCTATGATAATGGGAATTATAAACATCCAAAATATTCAAGAATGGTTGAGTATCACCTAGATGAATTAAATATGACAGCAACTCTAACTTGGGAATATCGAGACAGTTTATTTAACCACAGTCCTTGGATGGGTAATGTTCAAAGGTTACAGAACGAGAATATAATTGGTGCATGGAATATGACAGATTTTCCAACTACAATAATCGAAGTGGGTCAAGATTGTACGAAAACATTTGAATTATCAATTGAAGAGTACTTCGATGATAATAATAATAAAAGAGGTGTGTGGATCTATAGAGCATTTAGGTTTGACTGGGAAGGAACGGCTGATAAACCGTACCTGTGGGAAAATACTTATGATAATTCATTTGAGCTAAATTTTGTCCAATTCGGGGAAAATAATGTTATTCAATATTATATCTACCATGGCTTGTCTCAAGACATGATGTCTAAAATAGATTCTACAACAAATAATTCATACCAAATTTCTAATATAAACCTTGGTGTAACTAATTTTTTCCAAGTCTCATCACATAATATTCCAGATATTGAAAGTTCTCTTTCTAATGTTATATCCTGTCCTTGTTTATTGCCTGTGCAAGAAATATATATGTATACTGATTCCTTAGACTTTGGCGAAGTTGCGATTGGTGATTCAACGATTCTTGATATGCCAATATTCAATTTAGGAAATACACAGCTTGAAATTGATGATATCATTCTTGACGCACCCTTTTATATAAATATCAATGATGGTTCTTTAGGTGCCGGTGAAAATTTAGATGTTCAGGTAAGATTCGTCCCGGTAGCCACGGGTGAATATTCCGGTATTGTTACCATTTACAGTAATGATAACGATGAGGAAGAAGTGACAGTCCAATTAACTGGCATTGCAGTGGAGCTTTCAGTAGATGGGCATCAGATACCAGATAAATTTACCCTACATCAAAACCATCCCAACCCATTCAATCCTGTTACAACACTTCGTTATGACCTCCCGGAAGATGCCATGGT
>DKQR01000070.1:11386-13520 GCA_002471805.1 Fidelibacterota bacterium UBA7303
AATATCACCATCTACGACATGATGGGGCGGGTTGTTAGGACTATGGTAAATACCCAGCAGAATACCGGTTTTAAATCAGTACGCTGGAACGCCACTAATGATGCTGGTTCATCAGTGAGTGCTGGTCTCTATTTGTACATGATAAAAGCTGGTGACTTCAGGCAGACTAAGAAGATGGTATTATTGAAGTGATATCAGCCCCTGTTACCCGGTTTTTTTACTGCTGACACCGTTAGATTTGAATTGTGAAATATGCATTGCCAATAATTAACCTTTTACCTGCCATGCTGGCTGCCCAGGAAAGCTTTGGAGCTATTTTTCAACGATGAGGATTAGTAAAAATATTTTTTTGTATTTTTAAGCTCCATGCTTAGCGGGGTTTTCTGCTTGTAGGACGTCGGCAGATATAGAAATGAGAACTTACCAACATACCAGCATAATTTTTCAGTCAGGAAATGGGTAATCTTTTTTTCTTTACTCTCTTTTTTATTGCTATCCATGCCCAGGATGGTCCGCTTAATTATTATGCACTGACTACACCGGCGACGGAAATAGCAGGCATAATAAATGGAGAACTGTCTGGAGTAACCTGGAATAAGGTAAATAATCATCTGTACATGATAGAAGATGACTATGGCACCATTTGGGAAACTGATACTAATTGTAATATCCTGAGAACAATTTCCGGTGGCACCTTTGGTGATACGGAAGATATTGCTTTTCTGGGGCACGATGAATTTGCTGTCGTTACTGAAGAAGGAGATTTATATATAGGGAATATTCCGCATAGTGAGGATGATATGGTAATAGACCCGGATGATTTCCAAAAAATTACATTTGCCTATCCGGATGGAAATAACGGGCCGGAAGGAGTCACTTATAATCTCTTAACCGAAACGTTTTATATTGTAAAAGAAAAAAATCCGCAAGCCTTTTATAGATTTCAGAGGCCCGGTACATCAGCAGATACTGTGATTACGCCGGATATTCCCTTTGATGCAGAATCAATATTCGACGGGATCATGGAAGATCTGTCTGCTTTAACTTTCGATGAAAGAACCGGCAGAATCCTTATTTTAAGTGATGATAGTCATAGAATCATCGATGTAGATCCTGAAACGGGTACGATCCATGGGGTACTTGATATGTCAGATGCAACTCAGCACGAAGGTATTTCCTTTTATAATAACAATTATGATTTAATCATCACCAGTGAACCAAATTATTATACAACATACTCAAGCGCGTGTTATGCCGATAATCTTCATGGATTCGAAAACACGGTTTGCCTGGAACAAACTATTTTAGAGATTGAACAGGACTGTAACTGGGATTTTGATTTTAACTATAAAATAAATGTAATCGATCTTTTGATCGCAAATGATATACTCAATGGGTACGATCATTATGATTGCAGTGATTAAATGACATCAGGCACCGCCCACCTGTCCGTTTAGCCGCCTATGGAGGGCCTTTGCCTGCCAGCCATCTTTCAGGCTGGAGAATTCTTAGTTTTATAATTTAAGATTGCTTTTAAATACCGTTAACTATCATAAATTTGGCCATATTAGATTAGTTTTATTATGAAAATATATAATAGCAGACTTGATGCTGTCCTGGATATAATTAAGATCAGCCAGCTTAACGCTAAAGAGTTTGAAGAAGTTACAGGCCTTACCAGATCGCGGCTTTATAGCTGGAGATCCGGGAAAGTCAAAAATATCAATACATGCACAGCGGAAGAGATTGCAGGGAAACTAGGTTATACTCTTTCCATTTCAGAGAATGGAATACGGGCCTGTAAAATCGATGAAAACCAGGATACTTTTGTTGATTGCCCTATCAAGCCGGAATTGGAAGAATTGGAAACAATTATATCGGAAAGTAGTTTTGAGGTCAAACAATTAGAAGAAATAAAAAAATTGATCGGCTGTATTGTTTGCAAAAATGAGACGGATGAAAAGTATATTAAGCTTCAAGAAAAATACCACGATCTTCTAGAAAAGTATTTGAAACTCAAGGAGTATAATTAACCGTATTGCACCGCTGCTGTTATTTGTATTAGGCTGATGATTGCTCAAATGAGCACACGAAAATCATTAAAGAAATTATATTATTAGAATAAAGGAACTTT
>DKQR01000070.1:13892-16745 GCA_002471805.1 Fidelibacterota bacterium UBA7303
CGTCATAGCCCCTATATTCCAAACGTTTGAGAACCCTTAATAAAATGGAAACAGAATCTCAATTACCAATATAGCCTATTATTCCGCACATTTTCTATTAACTGAATATTATTTATCAAATCCAGGAAAAAATATAGTGTACACACGTTCATCTTTATTTTCATAATAATGATCTTTTAAAGTTGTCTCATGTATAAACCCAACTTTTTCATAAAAGATGTGTGCATTGGTATTATCTTCGTGAGTTAAAAGATAAAGCTTTCTGATGACTGCTCCATTATTTCCATACCAAGTACGGGCATCATCAATCAACACATCGATTAAATTTTTCCCAACACCTTTACCTCTAGATCCTGAAAGAAGGCAAATTCTGTCTAATTCAAATAGTCCATGTTTTGGGAGACCATGCATGATCCAGGTTACCAAACCAATAATTTTTTCATTTTCCATTGCAACAATGTAATGAAAGTCTTTATTTGCCTCTGTTTCAAAGGTTCTTAAAGCCTCTTCAGCATTTTCCATATTATAAAAGTCCAATAAAACACCAGCAATTTGATTTCTATCTTTATGTTCAGCTTTTCGGAAAAAAATATTATCAACATTCATAATCGAGATTACTCCATTAATTTTATTTTTTAAGACTTTATAACTCTTTCAGTTATTTTACAGGTACAGCATTAATCCCGTATAAAATTAATTATTTTAGAAAACATCATTCAATCTCATCTTTGTTAAACCAACATACGAAATCGGGGAAGTTGCAATACCTTGTATAAATTTGAATTGCCAGGTCTGTGTTTATTTAAGATGCGGGGAGTAGGAATGATTTTGTAATTTCCACAAATATGATATTAAGAGCGTAGATATGAAAAAATACCTGACCAGTTTTCTTATTTTTTCAGCCACCTCTGCAGCTATTGCCCATGCACCTGCGGATTCAGTAGCCATTCAAACTGGTATAGATGGTGCAGAGAATGAAAAAGATATTCCTAAGGAGCCAGGCACCGCCACTGTAGCCTCGGAACAGGACTATTTTGATTTCCTGCGCATACTGCATGCGGAACAACCAAAAAAATCCGGACATCTCCTGGGCCGGTTGGCCAGATCTTCAAAGGACCTGGGTGAACATAAGATCAGCGAATACGATACGTACCTAAAAATCTATTTCCCCAATGCTCATTCCGACCATGTACAAAGGTTTATGATTGAATCCTTCGTTGACCAGGAAAAATGGGATGAAGCAGAATTAGCTTTACTGAAATTTGTTTATCTCTATCCAAATTCTGCCCTGAAAAAGACGGTGATAGAAAATGGATATGTCCTTTTAGAGGAGGAAGACTATTACCAGTCCGACCGGGATAAACTGGTCACCCTGCTGCAGGAGGCTCCGCGATCAGGGGAGATCCAAAACAGGTATTTTAAGTTTCTCTCCGCCGTTCACGGCCTCAGGGATCCAAAACTGAAACCGCTTTTCAAACGGGAGGCCTGGGAGTATCTCCGGCTGTATTCTCACCTGCCCCGAGCCAGTAAAGCACTTATGGGGCTGGCTGGAGTGGATTTGTCTAATGGTGCCCATCATTCGGCCCTGATGATCTATGAAAAGTTGATGACCATGTATCCAACCAGCCGTGAATTTGCGTCGGCATTGTTTCAGTCCGGTAAGCTGAAACAGGAACAATTTGGAGAATATAATGAAGCCACTGCCAACTTTCGCCAATTCCTGAAGCAATTCCCGGAACATCGTTTTGTGGCAGAAGCCCAATATCGCATCGCTGCCATCGCGGATCAGAACTTTAATGATTGGACAACTGCGATCGGAGAATATGAGAAGGTGGTTACTCAGCACCCCACTAATGTCTATACCATTACCAGTTTACTTCGCGTTGGTGAGATCCAGGCCACGAAACTGAGACAGGAAGAAGAGGCTATTGCCACTTACAACCGAATAGCTTCCGAGTACCCCGATAGTACAGTCCAGGTTACAAAAGCGCTCCAGCGTGCTGGTAAATTGTATGAAAAGAGCAAAGAATACGAAGAAGCTATTGCTCAATATATGGTTGTACATGAGAAATATCCCGGGACAGAAGGGGCATTGGTAAGCCTGGAAAAATGTGCTGTTATTTATGAGAAGAAAATAAAACGGAAAGATAAAGCGGTTGAAAAGCTGAATATCATTGTTAAAGAATATCCCGGGACAAAAAAAGCCAAGAAGGCAGCTAAACGGATCAAAAAACTCAATAAATAATATTATTTTGTTCATTCCCACTGGAACCGGACAGAAGTGGGAATTTTTTAGAACTCTCTACGGATCCAGGGTGCGCCGATAATATTCAAAGACCTTGCTGGTGCCCTGCCAGTTTGCCACTAGGTTCACCACGGTTACCTGCATGGTAAAATTTTTGGCGATTCCTTCCATAACATGTCCTGTCATGTATTTCAGGTGCTCCTGTTTCCTGGCCCAGTTCAGGTATACACGTTTCAGCATCTTGGCGTAGCCATTGCCCTTGTATTTTGATTCGATAACAAAAGCATATGTATATAATGTATTGTTCTCCCCAAAATGAACATCCGTCCGAGCCCAGGGTTCCCGGTCCAGGATCTCAATAGGAACGCCGATGATATAACCGATGATATCGCCCTGATAACGGGCAATGAACGGCAGTGATCCTTCACGGTTGAAATAGACCTGGATAGTGTTGGGTGTCAGTTTTGCTCTGGTACCGAATTTATCAGCCAAGGTTTCTGAAATCCTGATCAGAATCGGGTAGTCATCGCTGCCCACTTTTTTCATGAGTTCGATCTGAAAGGGGCCACTGGATGCTATAACCTTGCTGGTAGATTCTTTATCTGGCT
>DKQR01000228.1:0-700 GCA_002471805.1 Fidelibacterota bacterium UBA7303
GGCGGTGGGATCTACGGTTTATACAGGAGTATCCGGTGGTGGTACTGCGCTTAATTTTAGTGGTAACTATGTAGAAATCCCTGATAATCCGATCTGGGATTTTGCTAACGGTGATTTTACAGTTGATTTATGGGCAAACCCGGAAAGTTTTTCCAATAATAATACATACATTGAAATTGGTCACTGGGGCAATTCAATAATGCTAAGACAGGATAACACCAATAATTTAAATTTATATATTTGGCACAACAGCTATTCTTTTTCATTATCACCTACTTTAGGTGAGTGGTTTCACCTTGCTCTTACACGGCAGTCTGGTCAGTTAAAATTATTTATTAATGGAATGCAGATCGGAGATACAATAGACTACATAAGTGATTTATATTTTTCAAATGTTATTAAGATTGGCTCCTCCGTCCATTCTGGGGGCCAATATTTCCAGGGTATGTTAGACGAAGTCCGCATCTGGAATCGTGCCCTGAATCAGGGTGAGATTCAGCTAAAAATGTCAAATGCATTGAATTCATCATTGGAAACAGGTTTGATCAGCTACTGGCGCTTTGATGAAGGCAGCGGCACCACAGTACACGATGCGAGCGGTAACGGCAATGACGGCATCATCCATGGCGCCACTTGGACAAATGAAGGAGCGCCCTTGTCTTACAATTCTTCATTACATATCACCGCCTGGGAAGCGGAC
>DKQR01000228.1:1030-1932 GCA_002471805.1 Fidelibacterota bacterium UBA7303
CGGCCTGGATGGCTTCACCGCCGGTAATCCCATGTCCTTTAAGGTATATGCTTCTGTCTATGACAACATGATTGAGATGAACCCCGATGTTACATGGCATGTTGGCGATCAGAATTTTGGCACCGGGCAGTTTTCTGTGGTAGAGCTCCACGCAATCAGTGGGGTGGACCCGGTGATTCGCCTGGACCAGGCCAGCCTGGCTTTCCCGCCGGTCGTGACAGGCCAGACCTGGGTGGACACCTTATATATATATAATGACGGCCTTTCCGAGCTGTCAATAAGCAGCGCCAGCACCGGTTCCGGGTTCTTCAGCGTAGGCCAGGACACCTTTACGGTTCAGCCAGAGTCATTCTTCGCCCTGCCCGTATCTTTTACACCTTCAGAGGCGATACCCTATACCGATGTGCTTACCATTACATCCGATGACCCGGATTACCCCGCCAAGACCGTTGCCCTGCTGGGCCAGGGCCTGCCGGTCATCGCCGGGGAGTTGTCTGTGCCAAGTGCATCTATTAATTTTCCAGCTACCGTAATTGGCGAAACCAGTTCCGTAACGGTACCGCTCTTTAACTCCGGATCTGGGGCCTTGGTGGTGGATTCTGTCAGCCTGCAAAACAACGCTTTTTCTACTGCAAGTGGGAGCTTTATCATCAGTTCGGGAGTCACCCATAATCTAACACTGCAATTTACACCGGACACCGTTGGCAGCAATCAGACCAGCCTCTTGTTTTACACCGATTCACAAACGTCGCCGGCAGCCTACAGGTCTGTTTATGGCACCGGTTATGAAGGATTTTTCAATGTGGTAGAGCCTACAGGATTGCCCTATACTGTTGTAGTGGATAGTTTAGTAGGGCCACTGGACTCCATCCAGGCAGGCGATGAGATTGGTATTTTTGACG
>DKQR01000228.1:2283-15622 GCA_002471805.1 Fidelibacterota bacterium UBA7303
TCAGCCAAAAGTTTCAGGAAATTCATATTCATTAAATTTTGATGGTCAAAATGATTATGTCGAAATACCAGATGATGAGTCATTGGATTTGACATCGGAGTTCACTATTGAAATGTGGGTAAAGCTTGAACAGTATAATTCACACTATCATCTTTTAGGAAAACGGCCTGGATGTAGTAACAGCAACTATCAATTACATACAAACGGCGGTAATACCAGTGGCGGTTTTGGACTACACACTCAACATGATACACATGATGGAGGGACTGTTTACTGGAATGAGTGGACACATTTAGTAGCATCAGCGAGTATCCCTCAGAATTTTATTAAACTGTATGTTAATGGCGTTTTGACATCTCAATCTGGGATTAACGGATCATCGTTACCAAATAATGATGGTGCTATAATTATAGGTGAAAGCGGTTGCTGGAATGGTTTTGTTAATGGGCAGATTGATGAGGTTCGTATTTGGAACAGGGCCTTGTCAGACGATAAAATTCAAGACAACTTGAATTTAATGGTAAGTCCAGAAACAGAATATGGCTTGGCGGGCTACTGGCGCTTTGACGAAGGCAGCGGCACTACAGTTTATGATTTGAGTGGTAACGGTAATCACGGTGTCATTAATGGCGCCACCTGGAGCACAGAAATGCCCAGTATAACTAATACCATTATTCAGCAGGGACAATTGAGCGGGATCGCCTGGGAAGCAGACACAGATAAAGGCCAGGCCGGCTTTACTTCGGGCAACCCCATGTCATTCCGCTATTTTGCCCGGCGCGATAATGTTGCAACGGTTTACGAGGCCAGCCATATTACCCTAACAGGGGACGGTAATTTCGGCGCCCAGCCTTTCTCCGTTATGGAGGTCACCAGCAGCACAGAGTCGATATATCCAACTCGTATCAGCGCCTTATCTGATCTGTCGGTGGTAGAGGACAGCGGTCCAAACGAGTTTTCGATCTCCTTCAATAATTATTTTATCCATCCCTTTGACCCACTTGAATTTGTGCCCATATCTATTGATTCCAGTGCAGTCATCGGCACCACCAACGGCACCAGTACAACCTTGACCGTTACTCCCCAGCAGGACTGGTTTGGCACTACCGATATTGTCATTGGAGCGTTCGACGGTTACTTTTATGCCTACGATACTATTGCTGTCACTATTTCCCCGATCAATGATGCCCCCGTCGTGGCCGACATCCCTGATAGTGTGATCAACGAGGATGAGAGTTTCACCTTTGACCTGGACAGGTACACGTTTGATGTGGATAACGATTCATCAGAAATATCCTATACGGCCCAGGTGATCACCGGAATAGACAGCAATGCCGTAATTACCATCAATGATACATCCCATATTATATCCGTGGCAGCGGTTGCGGATTCATCAGGGACATTCTTGATCGAGATCACAGCCATGGATGACAGTTCTGCCGTTGGCATCGATACCTTTCAGGTAGCGGTTATGCCTGTCAACGACGCCCCGGTTCTTGTTTCACCAATTCATGACAAAAGGATCTACCGCAGTACGGGCGTCCACGTGCTGGTCAATGACTTGAATTCCGTGTTTATAGATAAGGAAAATGACCCACTCTTCTTTAATGTAAGTTCAGGCTCCGATTCTATTACCACCGTTATTCAAAATAATAGGCTTTCGGTGAACCTGCTGGCGGATAACGGCAGCGTGGAGGAGATTATTGTTACCACCACCGATGGTCAGCTTACCACAGCAGACACCTTTAACTTGGCTTTTGTGCAGTGGGCTATCCGTATCTCTGCTGCTAGTGACTCTGCGGAAAACAACAATAATTTCATTGGCGCTGCAGATCAGACGACGATTGGCTACGATCCGGACTATGAGCAGCCGGTTGATGATGAAAATGAACTTTCAGTATACTTCGAACATTCAGACTGGCTGCCGGACAGTAGTGCAAATTTCGATCAAGACATACGGCCCATTATAGCTCTAAATGACACTAGCCATGCCTGGACGTTTGACGTTATTTCTGCAGCTGCAGCAGATGTCAGCTTAAATTTTTCATTCTACGATTATCCTGGTTTTCCGGCGAAACTGGTTGATATTGAGACTGGGGAAGAAGAGTACCTTGATCAGGATACTGAGATACTATTTTCTGCTCAGGCTGCTGAATCGCGCTCCTTCCAGGTGTATGTAGGCGATGTTGTGCCTCCTGCAGCGGTAACCGACCTTGCAGTAGATAGCGCCCTCTCCAGGTCCATGATTCTGCAATGGTCTGCACCCGGTGATAATGACCTGACTGGAACGGCTGTGTCCTACGAAATTCGCTATTCAAGTGTACCTATCACTTCTGAAAATTTTACAAACGCCACTGAAGTGACTGACAATGTACCGATCCCGGACAGCAGCGGGCTGCTGCAATCTGTGGAAATAACAAGCTTGGCACCGCAGACAGAATATTATTTTGCCTTGAAAACTACAGATGATGCCGGCAACCAGTCCCTGATTTCCAACATAATTAACCAGATCACCCTGCCGGTACCATTGACAGATTTGGATGCTTTCTGGAGTAAGTTTCATAACGACCTGCTCAACAGCGGTTACACCAGCCGAGATGGTGCCACGCTTGATACTATGTTGTGGTCCTATGAAACCAGCGACGATATAAACAGCCCGCCTGTCGTTGATGACCGCGGAGAAATTTATTTTGGTTCAGAGGACGGTTCTGTTTATGCCTTGAAAGTGGATGGGTCGCTCAAGTGGAGCTATGCCACCGGCGGGGGCGTTACCGCTGCGCCGCTGGTGTCTACCCTGGATCGCCTGTACGTGGGTAGCAAAAGCGGTACATTCTATTGTTTTAACCGTACCACAGGAGATACGATCTGGACCTACCAGGCAAATGATCAGATTTATTCATCGGCAACTATAGATAACAGCGGTCGTCTTTTCTTCGGTGACCTGGATGGTAAACTACACTGTCTGGATAGTGAATTTGGCACATTGTACTGGCAGGCAGAAGTAGGAAACCGCATTTATTCTGCCCCGGCGCTCTCTCCAAATGGTAGTATTGTATACGTTGGTGGTTTTGATAAGAAGATTTACGCCCTATATGCAGCTTCAGGAACAGAACAGTGGAATTACGCAACAAATGGATATATCCTTAGTTCCATGGCAGTGGACGGGGATGGGATTATCTATGCCAGTTCCTCGGATAATAACCTGTATGCCGTCAACCCGGACGGCACCATAAAGTGGTCGTATACTACCGGCGGAGCCATCTGGTATTCCTCACCAGCGCTGGGAACAGATAATGATATTTATATTGGTTCAGATGATAATAAACTTTATAGTGTCAATCGTTCCGACGGCACCCTGCGCTGGAGTTATACAACAAGCGGTGATGTCCGCAATTCACCTGCTGTAGCAGCCAACAGCAATATCTATTTTGGTTCCATGGATAATTCACTGTATCAGGTAGATACGAGCGGGGCACTAGTGTCCAGTGTTCAGTTTGGAGATCAAATTCAAACATCTTCGGTAGGTATAGGAGCCGGCGGTATTATTTATATTGGCACCCATGACAACCGACTGTATGCCTATGGCATGGGCGATACCATTCCACCTGTTACCCCGGCTGAATTATCAGTCATTAGTGGTGATCACAATGTTATTTTATCCTGGTCTGCCAACACAGAATCAGATTTGTCATATTATAATATTTACCGTAGCGTAGTTGCTGATTTTGATCCGAGCCCGTCTGATAGTTTAACTCAAGCTTGGAAAACTGATACGACTTATACTGATTCGGCTGTAACGAATGGGTTAACCTATTACTACCGCATGAAAGCTATAGATATCACTGGCAATATCAGTTCGGCCAGTTCAGCAGTGATTGGTACACCCACCGATTTACCACCGGAAACACCTATCGAATTAACTGCGGTTGCCGGTAATAGCCGCATTACATTAAACTGGAAGGCGGGAGTTGAGTATGACCTTGCCGGTCATATAATATACCGCAGTACCGATTCTACTTTTGTACCTACAAGTGATGATTCCATTGCCGCCGTACCTCTGCCGGAAATAACTTTTGTAGATAGCGGGTTGGTCACTGGTATTTCATATTATTACCAATTAGCGTCTTATGATCTGGGCGGAAATGTGAGCCTGTTCAGCAATCAAGTGTCAGGAGTTCCCCTGGACTTAACAGCCCCATTGGCTCCGGAAGAGATCGTGGTACAGAACGGGGATGAGGAAGTAACCTTGACCTGGACGGAAAATGCTGAATCAGATCTCGACCGCTATAAACTCTACCTCAATACGGACTCCTCTTTCGTACCCACTTCTTCAGATTTGCTAGCCTCGATATCGACACCTGCTGTGACCTATACCGATACGGGCCTGATCAATGGCTTTACCTACTATTATCTTTTAACAGCCATAGATACGACTGGTAATGAAAGCGCTGCCAGCAGACTGATCACCGGTACACCCACAGACCAGACACCACCGGCTGCACCCACAGGATTGGCAACGTCAAGCGGAGACCATTATGTAGACTTGACTTGGACAAATAATGTTGAAAATGATTTGTCTTATTATATCATTTACCGCAGTGAGGTGGAAGGATTTGAGGCCGAATCAACTGACAGTCTAACCTTAGTCTCAAAGACAATCACCAGTTTTAGGGATACAACCGTTACCAATGGTGTTACATATTATTATCGTCTTAAAGCCGGTGATATAGGGGATAATATTGGACCAGCAAGTGATGCCGTAATTGGTACACCTACCGACTTGCCTCCAGCAGCACCCACCGATTTGGCTGCTGTTATCGGTGATGGCCGCATTACGTTAAACTGGACAACTGGTTCTGAATATGATTTAGTCAGCCATATTATTTACCGAAGTACTGATTCTACTTTTGTACCCACACGTGATGATTCCATTGCTACCGTACTGTTGCCGACAGTATCTTTTGTAGACAGTGGGTTGGTAACCGGCCTTATTTATTATTACCGCCTGGCATCCTATGATCTCGGCAGCAATGAAAGCCTGTTAAGTGACCAGGTTTCCGGGGCACCTCTGGATCTGACCGCGCCACTTGCTCCTCAGGGTATTGTAATGCAGAATGGTGAAAAACAAGTTACCCTGACTTGGTCGGAGAATACCGAGTCGGACTTATTTGGTTACCATCTTTACCGTAATTCAGACTCCTCTTTTGTGCCCACTTCTTCAGATCTGTTAGCATCGATATCGACACCTGCTGTAACTTATACCGATACGGGCCTGATCAATGGCTTTACCTACTATTATCTTTTAACAGCCATAGATACGTCCGGTAATGAAAGTGCTGCCAGCGGGCTGATCATCGGTACACCCACGGATCAGACACCACCGGCGGCAATCACAGATTTGGCAGTGGTGAACTATACCTCAAACTATATAGATCTGCTGTGGACTGCTACTGGCGGAGACAGCACTGCAGGACGGGCCTACAGCTATGACATCAGGTTTTCTAACGAAGAGATAACTGTAGGTAATTTTGACCAGGCGGACACAGTTGTGATTGCCGTTCCAGATCCTGCAGCCTCTGGAACCCAGGAGGAGCTATCCATTACCGGGTTGAACCCAGAAACGCTTTATTATTTTGCCCTGAAGGTGGCGGACAGCACCGGCAATGTGTCGGACATATCCAATGTGGTTTTCCAGGAGACATCGGAAACACCCACGCTCTTGGCCGCCGCTCTGTGGGGAAAATTTCATGAGAACAACCAGAACACCGGTATGTCGTCCATCAACGGCACCGAAATCGGCGACATGGTCTGGACTTTTGAAACTGGTGCCGATGTAAACAGTTCACCGGTGCTGGATGAGCGTGGTGATGTCTATTTTGGCTCTGAAGACGGCAGTGTCTATGCCCTCAATGTGGACGGCACCCTGAAGTGGAGCCACGCCACCGGCAACGGTGTGGTTGCGGCACCCCTGGTGGCGAGCATGAATCGCCTCTATGTGGGTAGCAAAAGCGGCAAGTTTTATTGTTTCAACCGCACCACGGGAGAAGTGATCTGGCTCTATACGGTCAATGATGAGATCCATTCATCAGCCTTGATTGACAGCGATGGTCGTCTTTTCTTTGGGTCTCTGAACGGCAACCTGACCTGCCTCGACAGCGAGTTCGGATCCCTGTACTGGCAGGCATCACTGGGAAGCGAGGTGTACTCCTCTCCGGCACTTTCTCCTGATGGCAGCACCGTATATGTTGGTGCGTATAATTCCAAGGTTTATGCCCTGGACGCGGTCACGGGGGAGGAACAGTGGAACTATCTTTGCAGCAATCTATCAACGGTAACGTCATCACACAGAATTTATGGTTCCATGGCCGTGGATGAAGAGGGCGCTATTTACACTGGCAATTATGATAAGAAACTGTATGCCATCAACCCCGATGGTACAGAAAAATGGACCTACAACACCGGTGGAAGGATCTTATATTCTTCTCCTGCCCTGGGGGATAATGGTGAAATATATATCGGTAACAATGACGAAGAGTTAAACTGTATAAATCGTTCCGATGGTAGCCTGCGCTGGAAATATGCTACTGATGGCGATATACGAAATTCTCCCGCAGTAGCGGCCAATGGTAATATTTACTTCGGATCTAAGGACGATAAAATATATGCCCTTAACCAGGATGGAAACGTGCTTTGGACATATACTACCGGCGATGAAGTGCGCTCTTCTTCTCCCGCCATTGGCCCTAATGGCAACGTGTATATAGGGTCTTATGATAATAATCTCTACATGATCGGCGAACTGGATTCGATAGCTCCATCTGTGCCGGTTAACTTTACTGGCATTCCTGGTGATGAACGTGTCACACTATCCTGGGATTTCAACCCCGAAAACGACCTGTTCCGCTACCGAATCTACAAAGGTTCCAGCGCTGTTAGCCTGGCACCCTATGACAGTGTCAGCTTTGCCTACAATACATTTGCCGACAGCATTGTTGAAAATAATATAGAATATTTTTACAACATCAAAGCCATAGACCAACTGGGAAACAACAGCCTTTTTTCGGATATCATCAGTGTGACACCATATGATCAAACCCCACCGTCGGCACCTGATGGACTTGCGGCCGTACCCGGTGACGGGGAAGTGACCCTGACCTGGAGTCCGTTGAACAGCGTGGGAGATTTTTTACGGTACAGACTCTATGTCATGGGGAGCGACTCTTCCTTTACTGTAATAGACTCAACCAGTTTCACCGGCAACCCTGTCGCGGATTTGGAGGATACACTAATACATTTAACAAATGTTGAAAACAATATCACCTATCATTTTACCGTGGCCGCTGTGGACACCCTTTTAAATGTAAGTGAATACAGCAACATTGTCAGCACCACGCCCTATGCTGGCCCAGTATGGTATGTATCCAATAATGGTAACAATAATAATATTGGTTACATAACAGAACCGTTTCTAACGATTCAATATGCTGTGGATTATGCAGATCCTGAAGATACAGTGATGGTGCTGCCCGGCACTTATGAGGAAAATATTGTTATTAATGAAAAAAGTCTTGTTATCCGCGGGCTAGGCAACCCGGACGACATTATTATTGACGGTAATCAGGCCGGAAGCGTTGTGACCGTTATAGGCCACACTGATGATGATATAAGTGTAGCCGTGGAAAATATGACCATCACCAATGGTGTCAATGATAGCGGTGGCGGCATTTATATTGAGGAAACTGGGTCCGAGGTCGATCTTAACCTGGACCAGCTGATCATTACCGGCAATGCTGCAACCGCCAGTGGCGGCGGTATATTTTTAACTGGAGATGTGGGAGGCGTCTTAAGCAATCTTTTGGTTGTGGGTAACAGCGCCTTGAATGGTGCCGGTATAGCCACAATAGGCGCGAGTTATTCGGTCTGGAATTGTACTATCACCGACAATACGGCCAGCGGAACAGCAGGCGGTATTTATGGCGCCGAGGAAAGTGAAATAGAAATATTCAACTGTATTCTAAATGAGAATGGAGAAGAGGAAATTGTCCTTGATGAAATCAGCTTTGCGGAAGTTGACTATTCAAATATTTCAGGAGGCCTGGCGAATATTGTAGCTGTCGCCGAATACTTAACCTGGGGATCCCACAACTTGGATGATGCTCAAAACCTGTTTATCAACAGGGGAACATCAGAATATAGTTTAAATGATTTTTCACCATTTATAGGTCAGGGTTCTGACAACTTGGAGTTCACACTCGATTTATATGGCCTGGACAGGGATTCTCTACCGGGACCGCCGGACCTTGGGGCAATTGAAAACCTCCTGGTCAGCCAGAGGCCTAAGTCCGGAGAAGTATTTGATGGCGATCTGGTCGATTTAGACTGGTTTCCAGATTCAACCATAATTGCTCACTGGGAATCTTTTATCGATAACAGTACAGTGAATTATGAAATTGCAGTCGGCACGCATGGCGACACCTTGGATAATGTGCTCATCTGGACACCGTCGGCACAGGACACATTTTTTACAATGAATCTTACAAATGTGACAGCGGGAGTAAATTATTATGTCAGTGTCCGCGGGTTGGATATAGATAATCAAATGTCGGATACAACGACCAGTAATGGCTTTAAGTTTGATTTTGTTCCCCCGACGGTGACTAATATCATTGAGGTGCAGACAGACAATGACATGGATTACTTTAACGATAGTACAAACCTGAACTTTACCTGGTCCGGCAGTGATAATGAATCTGGGCTGGATTATTTTGAATACGCGCTGGCCCTTGAGGATTCCCTTGTTCTGGACTGGTCCTATGCTGGTACAGATACCGCTGCAGTTATTGATACTTTCGCTTTCGTGGAAGGGCAGACTTATTATTTCATGGTCAGGGTTATTGATATAGCCGGCAACCTGTCTGTCATAGGATCAGGAGACGGTTTTTTGATTGATTATACTCCGCCAGAAACTGGATTAGTTTTTGATGGCCTGGATGACGACATAATTTTCAGTGGATCTGATTCAACAGTAAATGCTCACTGGAGTTCATTTAACGATAGCTTCTCTGGCATTGGTTATTATGAGTATACAATTGGAAATACTGTTCAAGGGTCAGAGGTGCTGGACTGGACTTCAGGCGTGATCGATACATTTGTAAATGTGACAGGATTGGAACTGTACAATGGTGAGACTTATTACGTATCAATACGAGCAGTTGATAATGCTGGTAATGTCTCTTCTATAGTCTCAAGCAACGGGCTTATAGTAGATACTGAGCCTCCAGGTCAGGGAATTGTCAATGACGGGTCGTTTACTGATTTGAACTGGCATAACCAAGATACATCTCTAACTGCTTTTTGGACTGGCTTTGCTGATGAATTGAGTGGAGTAAAAGAGTATAGCTTTTCAATCGGGACAAATGCCGGCCAGGAGGATGTATACGCCTGGACAAGTGTTGGCGATGACACTACAGTCTCCGTGGACAGTCTTTTTCTTAATGAAGCGGTCACTTATTTCTTTAATGTTATTGCCAGTGATTCAGTTGGCAATATAGGTACTGTTGTTTCATCTAACGGAATTACGATTGATCTTACTGCTCCCAGTACATTTATGAACATAGAAAATTATTATATAGGTCCGGATCGTTGGAATAATGACAATCCATTGGTTGGAACTGCCGGTGATGATTTATCTGGAGTACAATCAATAGAGTTAATGGTCAATCGTAAGGAAGATAATTATTTCTGGTCTGAAGGAGGTTGGACATTGGATTCAAGCTGGGTTGAAGCCAGCGGTGATATTTCCTGGAATTATCAATTTATATTATCTAATCTGGGAGACGGACAATTATATCAGGTATATGCTCATGCAGTGGATAGTGCTGGAAATAAGGACTTGACACCTGCTTTGGATAGTTTGGTTTATGATTCATCTTTACCAGAGTCATTTGTACAGATTGAACTGGAATTTTATAATGATTTGAGCTGGAATGCCGATTCAAGCATCACGGGTACTGCAGTGGATAGTATTTCTGATATTGATTCAGTTTTAGTTGCTATAGAGAGGTTGAGTGATAATCAATGGTTTGATGGCACCCAGTGGCAACCGTTTGAGATATGGCAGTATCCACTCGGTCTGGAAACTTGGTATTATCAACTACCTGAAAATAACTTAAACGACAGTATCAGTTATAATATATATTCAAAAGCGTTTGACTTGGCCGGAAATCAGCAACTCGAGCTAGGAAGTAGTATTTTTACCTATGATATTTCTGGTCCTGCTATCGGACAGGTCTACGATGGTACAGTAGAAGGAAGTGATATTGATTGGACCAATATTGATGATTATATTTCTGCATTTTGGACCGGTTTCAATGATTTAATTAGTGGTATCAGCGAATATGAATATATGATTACAGATGGATCAGTAAATACATTAGTACCATGGACTAGTGTGGGTGTGGATACATTTATAGTGGACTCTTCTTTGAGTTTGCAAACCGGCAATCAGTATTATGTAAGCGTGAGAGCTACAGATAGAGCGGAAAATGTTTCCCTGGAGGTAATGTCAGATGGGGTAACAGTAGATACGATTGCCCCTGTGATTACCTACATATATGAAGGTTCTTTTGGTAATGATCTTGATTATCAATATAACAATGACAACCTTTCTATTGCCTGGGGAGGATCTGACAGCAGGGAAATTTCTGATTATTCAGTATCGTTGGGTAGTGCACCCGGTCTCGAAGATATTGTTAACTGGGTAGATGTAAGCAGTAACATGAACCATGTATTTAATAATTTGAATCTGGAACCAGATAGTACATATTTTGCCAATGTTAAAGCTTACGATCAGGCGGGTAACATATCCGGATTAATTAGCGGAGACGGTATTGCTATTGACCAGACACCACCCGTAACAGGTCTGGTTGCTGATTTTGAATTAGATGACGTTGACTGGACTGCTATTGATTATCAAATCCTAACCTATTTAGTGGGATTTTCTGATTCTTTAAGCGGAGTCGCTGAATATTGGGTCTCCATTGGACTTAGCCCCGGACTAACACAGGTTCTTGATTGGACGTCCAATGGATCAAACACAAACTTTGCATATGTAGTTGATCTGGTGCCGGGTCCAACTTATTATGTGAATGCCTATGCGATTGACGCCGTAGGCAATGTCAGTGCCACCATCAGTTCTGACGGTTTTGGGGTAGACCTTGACTCGCCGGTGGCCGGGACCGTTTTTGATGGACAGACTGTTGATCTGGATTGGACCAACAATGACAGTACCTTGTTAGCAAACTGGTCTGGATTCAGTGACGCAACCAGCAGCATAGCAAATTATGAATACAGCATCGGCACCTCTGCAGGCAGTCAGAACATTACACCGTGGACACTTGTACCCGGCTCATCTATCACGGTTACACAAGACAGTTTGAACCTGAACCATGGAACAACATACTTTTTTAATCTTCACGCCTATGATGAAGCAGAAAATGTTTCACAAACTATATCCAGCAACGGTATAACTCTGGACACACAGATGCCTGTGATTAATCAGTTAACTGAAGGTTCGCCAGCGAACCCAGTCTATCAGGCCAGTGACGACTCACTCGCACTGTATTGTAATGCTAATGATAATCTCTCGGGTATCGGTTTATATCAGTTTGCAGTGGGTTCTACTGTAGGAGACAGCGATATTGTAGCTTGGGCCGAGTTTACGTCTGAAAATTCCAGCGTGATTTTTGAACCACTTGTATTGAATAACGGCAGTACTTACTACGGCCAGGTGAGAGTCATTGATCAAGCGGGGAATTCAAATATGTTGGAAGGGGATGGCGTTATCATAGATGCAACTCCGCCAATATCAGGATTTGTGATTGACCTTACAGATTTAAGTATTTTTGAGGATCAGGATATAACCAATTCCACAACAATCTTAAGCGCCTTCATGTCTGACTTTATTGATACATTGAGCGGTATTGAACGGTATGAATATGCCGTGGGAACATCGGAGCTGAATACGGATGTAAAAGACTGGAGTTTGACGGATAACGACACGCTCATTTCTGACAATACGCTAACATTAGAACACACGCAAACTTATTATGTCGCCGTGCGGGCCTTTGATGTTGTAGGGAATATATCCTCACCAATTTCATCAAATGGAATTACAGTAGACGAATTCGCCGGGCCCCCAGTAATAGAAAGTACGAGTATAGAGCCAGGTTCATGGATCAGTTCATCTTTTGATACAGAAATAGAACTGCTGCTATCTGAACCTGTTCAAAATTACAATGTAAGCATAACAGCTAATATTGAGAGTGGGTATACAATTGATACGGTGTATACTGCTGATCCTCCACAAATTCAGCTTACCTTAATAGGGCCCTTTGCTGCACTGGATTCAGTTACAATCGGTATCCATGACCTCACTGACCTGCTTGGGTTTGAAGCGGTAGATACGTTTTTCTCTTATATAACCCCAATGATCGGTGATTTTAATACCGATAATAGTGTGGATATAGTAGACTTGAATCAGTTTGTAATAGGTTGGCAAAATCAGGACTATAGCTTTGAAACCGGACCTGTAACAGGAGAAATTCCTAATTTTATCCCAAATATTAATAGTGTTTTTGATCTTAGGGATGTTATGGCATTCACCCGTATGTGGCATTGGTCTAATAATACACCAACATTATTGCTTGCAGAAATAGATCAATTTGGACCACAACTTGATATTAAGCAGTTTGGTAATGTATTGGATATAAATCTTACTGATGATGTCTCCTCTGGTCAGATATTGGTATTATATGATCAAACAAAACTCGAAATAGAAAATACAGTTGATCAATTAAACCAAAATGTTATACTGCTTAAAAGTCACTATAAAGAAGAAGGAAATTTACTCATTGAAAAAGCTTATTTGATTGAGAAAGAAGAAAAACACATTTCCCTGGAAACGAAATCGTTAGACAAGGAAGATTCATATATTTCAATTCAATATATCTTTTTAGACCGAAATAATAACGTAATATCACAAGGATTTATTTCTCAAAAAGTCATAGCTGTACCAGATGAATTTGCCTTACATCAGAATTATCCAAACCCATTTAATCCCGTAACCACCATTCAGTATGACATTCCGAAAGAAACGCATGTGAATCTTATCGTTTATGATATTTTAGGCCGTGAAGTTAAAACGCTGCTCAATCAAACTGAACAACCAGGGTATAAATCAATAAGATGGAATGGAAGAAATAACGCCGGTCAAAAAGTCAGTGCAGGGTTGTATTTTTACAGACTAGAGACAACCGGGTTTGTAAAAGTGAATAAAATG